>JBCDAG010000022.1:0-33460 GCA_039186165.1 Cyanobacteria bacterium P01_F01_bin.53 | reverse complement strand
TTTCAACCTTCGTAAATGAAGGATAGGTAATTTGTTGGTCCCAGAGTGTTGACTCCAGAGTGTTGGCCTCAGAGTGTTGGCCTCAGAGTGTTGGCCTAAGGGCGCTTTGGATAGTGCTTTAGGACCACAGGCTGTTTTTAAGATGGTTTTTACGCATGCTGCTGTTGTAAAAGGGCGCTGCACATTAGCTTTAGCACATTAGCTTTAGCACATTTTTCGAGTTGTTTTTGGTATGGGATCTTGCTAGATACGTTGAGTGTCTCTACCGCGACTTCGAAGAAAATACACCGAGTCTTAATTGTTGACGCTATCCCTGTGCATAGGCGTGTGCTCTCTCAACTGCTTACCTTGGCAGGGTATGAGGTATATCAAGCTGTGGATGGGTCGACAGCGATTGCCTTGGCTAAGTCGCATCGGCCTAGCGTTATTTTGCTGGCCAGTAGTCGGCTACTGGGCATGGAGGGTTCTGCGGTGTTGACTGGTTTGCAGGCACAGTCTGAAACTGCCTCCGTGCCAGTTATTTTCCTCAGTGATCTGGAGGCCCCATTAACCAAGGGACAAGTCTTTGCGCTCGGCGCTGCTGACTATCTTGACAAGCCCTTTCATTCTGAAGAAGTGTTGGCACGGGTGGGTATTCAGGTAAAGTTGCAGCAGGCCCGGCAACAACAACAACGGCTATGTAACGTGCTCGAAAAACGGGTGCAGGCGCGTACTGAAAAGCTCAAAATTGTGCACAAGCAGCTGCTATACGAGGCGATGCAAGACGTGCTCACTCGGCTGCCTAACCGACTATCCTTTGTTCAGCGGCTAAATAAGCTGATGTCTCAGCGTCCTCCGGGGCAGGACTCTGCGGGGGGGCATGCTTCGAGTAATCATGTTGCCGTCGTGTTTTTGGATTGCGATCGCTTCAATCGGATCAACACGTCCCTCGGTCACGATGTCGGCGACCAGCTACTAAAGGGAATCGCTGAGCGCCTCACCAAATTTAGGCTTTCACAACCCATCGTCGATTTGGTGGCCCGCTTTGGCGGGGATGAATTTGCCCTACTGCTCGTTCACCCTCCAGACAAAGACGGCGTGGTTGAGATTGCCGATCACGTTGTGAGCTTGCTCGCTCGGCCTTTTTCTCTGGATGGTCATGACATTGTGATTAGGGCCAGTATTGGCCTAGTGTGGGGCGATCCGAGCTACACGAAGGCAGAGCAGTTACTCCGGGATGCGGATGTGGCGATGTATCGTGCCAAAGACTCTAACCTCAGTTCATATTGTTGGTTTCAATCGGCAATGCATCACCGTGCCGTGTCGTTGTTCCAGCTGGAAACAGACTTTCGACAAGCGCTAGAACGCGAAGAGTTTGAGCTGTACTATCAGCCCATTGTAGACCTTGCTCGGCTAGAGATTATTAGCTTTGAGGCCCTGGTGCGGTGGCGGCACCCGACCCGAGGCCTGATTCCCCCAGATGAGTTCATTGGTTTTGCTGAAGAGAACGGCTTCATTGTTCAATTGGGTGCGCAGGTGCTGCATATGGTCTGTACCCAAATCGCCCAGTGGGAGCGTGCAAATGTCTTGCCCCCAAACCTGACGATTAGCGTCAATATGGCCGTCCAACAACTTCTGCATCCAGATATTTTGGCGCAGATTTTTGACACGATTACCTTTACTGGCATGGCGCCCCATCGTTTGCACTTGGAGCTGACGGAGCGCTCGGTGATTGATAGTAACCCTTGGATTGATAATGTGTTGCGATCGCTCAAGCATCGTCATATTCAGCTTAGTCTTGATGATTTTGGGACGGGCTACTCAGCGCTGAACTATCTGCATGCCCTACCGATAAATTGTCTCAAAATCGATCGATCGTTTGTGCAGCCGATGATGAAGCACTCTGGTCATTTGGGCATTGTGCCCCTGATTATAAAAATCGCCAAAAGGATGAATCTGAAGGTGATTGTTGAGGGGATTGAGACGCTTGCCCAGCTAAGACAATTTCAGCGACTGGGGTGTGGCTATGGTCAGGGATACTTGTTTCAAAGAGCATTGCCCGCAGATCAGGCAATCTCACTGCTAAAAGCGCCCCTAAACCCCCGGCTTATCAGGGCAAGACTTCCCGGTTCACGCCCTGCTGTTCGAAAAAACGCTGCTACTAATACCAGTCGGCTGAGTTAATGCTCGTAAATCGGTAACTTGAAAGCCGTTTGCGAGTACAGGTCTATGCTTACAAACGGCTCTCCAGTGTTAGTCATGTTGTGGTGTTACGTTTTGGACTTGTCTTTATTGCTCCGACGCTTTTTCTTCAGCGGTGGGCTAGTCGCACCACTGCGCCGTCGTCGCTGCTTAGGACCACGCCCTTCTCGCCAGTTGCCATCGTCGCGGGTTTTGCCCAGGCTAGAAATCTTCATGGGGTGCCCGAGTACTGTCACCCTCTGCAATAGCTCAAAGGTCTCTTTGGGGATACCCACGGGCAAGTCCACGGTGCTGTGGTCGTCGTAGATGGTGATTTTGCCAATAAAGCGATTGGCCAGGCCGGTTTCGTTGGCGATCGCACCGACGATATGCCCCGGTTTTACATTTTGCTGACGGCCAATTTCCACCCGGAACCGCTCCATTCCAAGGCCACCCGGACCGCTGGCTTTACTGCGATCGCGTCCCCGTTGAGGCATTGCTCGCTCTTCTAAGAGCAGCGGCTCATCACCCTGCAATAGCTTGGCCAACGCCCCCGCAATTTCTAAGGCAGGCACATCATGCTCCTGCTCGTACTGCTCCAAAATACGCACGAAAAATTCAGAATCTTCCTCGGCCAAGGTATCGGTAATGCGCTGCTTAAAGCGGGCAATTCGCTGGTCGTTCACCACCTCGGTGGAGGGCATTTCCATGCGCTCAATTTTTTGCTTGGTTGAGCGCTCTAGGGAATTGAGCAATCGCTTTTCACGGGGGGTGACAAACAAAATTGCCTCGCCCTTACGCCCCGCCCGTCCCGTGCGCCCAATCCGGTGTACATAGGCCTCAGGGTCATAGGGCATGTCGTAATTAATCACGTGGCTAATGCGCTCTACATCTAAGCCCCGTGCTGCGACGTCTGTTGCCACCAAAATATCGAGTTTGCCTTTTTTGAGCCGTTCTACCGTGCGCTCCCGCTGATTTTGTGGGACATCTCCGCTGAGGGGGGCCGTATTGTAACCCCGCGCCTCTAGCTTTTCAGAGAGTTCCACGGTGGCAATTTTGGTGCGCACAAAGACGATCATCCCGTCAAAGGCTTCCACTTCTAAAATGCGGGTGAGGGCATCGAGTTTGTGGTAGCCACTGACGGACCAAAAGCGCTGACGAATGGTATCGGCGGTCCGAGACTTGGTTTTAATCGAAATTTCGACCGGCTCGTTCAGGTGCTTTTGGGCAATTTTGCGAATCACCTGGGGCATGGTGGCCGAAAATAGGGCAATCTGGCGGTCCGGCGGGGTTTGGCCCAGCACCCACTCCACATCGTCAATGAAGCCCATCCGCAGCATTTCATCGGCTTCATCGAGCACCAAATACTTAAGATGCTTAAGCTCTAGCGTGCCGCGCTTAATATGGTCAATTACCCGGCCTGGGGTCCCCACCACCACATGGGCGGCGCGTCTGAGCTGCTTGAGCTGAATTTGATAGCTTTGTCCGCCGTAAATGGGCAGTACATGGAACCCATTCAGATGCTTGCCATAGCCCTGAAAGGCTTCTGCCACCTGCAATGCTAGCTCGCGGGTAGGGGCGAGTACGAGGGCCTGAGGGCGGTTGTTTTGGGTGTCGATATTGGAGAGTACGGGCAGGGCAAAGGCGGCGGTTTTACCGGTGCCGGTTTGGGCCTGACCGATAATATCTTGCCCTTCGAGCAAGGGTGGGATGGTCTGCGCTTGGATAGGGGTAGGGTTTTCATAGCCCACGTCGTTGAGCGCTCTGAGAACGGGATCAATGAGTGAGAGTTCTTGGAAAGACTGCACAGGTGCGGACATTAAAATTACCGAAAAGGGTATAAGGCAATGGACTACACACTGGCCTCCATCGCGATATGGGAGCGATATGGGGCGGGTGTAGACAGCTCTCAAAGGATAAAAGAGCAGTTAAATTAAGAAAGCAATTAAGGGCGCTATAGGCATGGCCATGGCAGCATTGCCACGGCGGCTTGGCGATGGCTTACGCTCAGGTAATGGATTGCGCTCAATTGTTTTTTGTTTTTGGTGGAATTAATTTTGGTGGAATTGATAATGTAAGGGCCGATGGTGTTGAGAGAAGGATTCAGATGGGATCAAGTTTAAAGGTGCTTTTGTTGATAACCGTTAGTTGTCGATAATGGGCGATAAAACGAGTTGTTTTTTCTGCAAGAAGTGCGTGAGCAGCAGTGGCGATCACGATTAGTCGCACTTAATGCAGTGAGCACGCTTGCATGAATAGCCAGACAGAGGACAGCCATGGGTGGCATCTTCTCAAACTCTAATTATACCGTGCGATCACCGCAGAGTACGGATCATTTTTTAGTGGAAGACTCAGCTGTCCATGGTTTGTCGTTCAGCTCTGTGGTTCAAGTCTGTGGTTCAAGCGTCCGTGCATTTACGTGTTTACCTGCTGGTTCAAAGCTGAAAAGATCAGGCATCTTTAATCGCGATGGCATTTTTATTGCTATGTGGCTGATTTTTGTCAGAATCCGCGTACTCTTTAATTAACTGAAATTAATTGATGGGTTAACTGAGATGCGTTAACTGACGATTCCACCCTAAACCTTTCCTAAACTCCCTCGCTTGCTAAACTCCCTCGTTAACTATTTGTGATTCTGGCAGAACGCTATCAGATAATACGGCCCTTGGCCCAAGGCGGCTTTGGCAAAACGTTTTTGGCACGCGATCGCCATTTGCCCGGTGCCCCCCAATGCGTCATTAAGCAGCTCCTGCTCGCCAGTGAATCGAGCCAATCTACCGCAGCCCGACAAGACGCTAGGGCTACTGCCAAACAGGGCGACACGTTTAAAACGGCCCAACGACTCTTTAATTTAGAGGCCCAGACCCTTTACCAGCTTGGGACCCATTCTCAGATCCCAACCCTGCTGGCGCACTTTGAGCAGGCGGGTGAGTTTTACCTCGTGCAGGAGTATATTCCCGGCGAGCCCTTAGATGAAGAGTTTGCCTCGGGCGATTTGCCCCGAGCTTGGCCCGGTGATGCGCCGCAGGAAACCCGCCCAGAAAGGGTCCAATATGCTCAATCCATTCTCAAAGATTTGCTGACGGTGCTGACATTTGTGCAGCAGCAAAATGTTATCCATCGAGATATTAAGCCCGCCAATATTATTCGTAGAGCAGACGATCGTCGGCTGGTGCTGATTGATTTTGGCGCAGTGAAACTGCTCAGCTCTAAACTGCTTGCGCCAGAGGCCGTAGACCCCAATGAGACCAAACAAGTTTCACGTACCGTCGCCATCGGCTCCCCTGGCTACATGGCCCCTGAACAGCAGGCAGGCAGACCGTGCTTCGCAAGCGATCTGTATGCTGTCGGCATCGTGGGTTTGCAAGCGCTAACGGGATTGTCCCCCAAGCAAATGCCCGTGAATCCGAGTACGGGGAGATTTAGGCTGGAGGTCACCGCTGAGAATCGTAACCTGCTGACGTTTGTGAACGAACTGACGCACATTGATCCGAACGCCCGCTTCCCCGATGCGTCCTCCGCGCTGCAAGTGCTAGAGAGTTTAGGTAATTTGTCTTTCCCTGAGACTGATTTCCCAGAGACCGATTTTCCCGAGACCAACTTCCCAGAAACCGGCCTTTCAAAGACAGCCTCTTTGCAAGCAACACAGTCTCAACCCGCAGCGATCCAGCCGGTAGCATCTCAATTTTTTAGACCTCAATCTATCGGAGCGCCCTCTCTCGAGACACCAACTCCACCACCCCATATAGTCCCTGACATCTCCCTAACACCTGCCGAAGCCCGCAACCGTCAAGCGCTTCTCAGCAAGGTCCATCGTTTCTGGATTCAGGGTGTCCTTGAGCATTCTCTTCACGGTCAAGTGCTGCTTACCCTGGGGTTAGAAGAGCGTGTGGCCGCGTTGGCACTCCCTTGGAACATCTCTGTTCAGACCGATGAGCAGACGGCCCATCCCCTTGATTCAGGCACACAGGTATTCGATGTTTTTCAACAGTTGGGTGAAGGGCGATCGCTGCTTATTCTAGGCGAACCAGGCGCGGGAAAAACAACAACATTACTCACGCTGGCCCGCGATTTGTTGGCGCAGGTCCAAGCCAGTGAGCAGGTCAGTGAGCAGGTCAGTGAGCAGGCGCATACGTTGCGAATGCCTGCCATTTTTAATCTCTCGTCTTGGACGGGTGGCCCGATTGATCAGTGGCTGGTGACTGAACTCAATAGCAAGTACCAAATTCCCAAGGCCATTGGTCAGCGATGGGTGAGCGAGCAACAGCTGCAACTGTTGCTCGATGGTCTCGACGAAGTTCGCCAAGACAGGCAGGATAGCTGTGCGGCTGCGCTGAATCAGTTCCATCAAGACTACGGTCCGGAGCTGGTGGTGTGCTGCCGCATTAAAGACTACGAGGCGATGGACCAGCGGTTAGGGTTTCAAAGTGCGCTGTATGTGCGATCGCTCACCGACCAGCAAATTTGGCACTATCTTGAGCAGGCCAATACTGGCCTCACGGGGTTGAAGTCTTTACTGAAGCGTAGCTCGGCCCAGTCACAGGTTTCTGATGCAGATAATCCTTCTTTGTTGGATTTGGCGCGATCGCCCCTCATCTTAAACATTATGGCCCTGACCTATCAGGGCATCAGTGCGAGCGACATTCCTACCCTTAACCAAGGAGAGAACTACACCCAACAACTGTTTTCGGCCTATATCGATCGGATGTTTGAGAGGCGAGGCTTGGCCAATCAAAATGCGCCCTATACCAAGCAGCAGACGCTGCGCTGGCTGCATGTTTTGGCAACCAAGCTCACCACCAGTTCTCAAACTGTTTTTTTAATTGAACGCATGCAGCCGACGTGGTTGACCTCTCGCCTACAGCGGTGGATCTATGCCCTTTTGGTTTGGCTGACTTTTTTGGTGACGGCAACGACCATTGGCTTACAAGTGGTGTCTCCCCAGTCACTACCGTTATCGCTTGTTTTTGGTGGGATTGTGTTTGCCCGTATTTTTGGCCTTTATCGTATTGTGCCTGCCGAATCCCTGCGATGGTCCTGGCAAAAAGCCAGTCGTGCCCTGCTCTTAGGGCTGACCGTCGGTCCGCTAACCGGATGGTTCCTCAAAGTTAGCTTTGCTCAGATTTTTGGGAATGGGCTGTGTATTTGGCAGCGCGACTGTTTTCAAGAAACGAGCCTGCTCGGGCTCGCGTTTGGTGCAGTGTTAGGCATCACCTACGGGGTGATTCGTGGCCTTAGTGGTGAGCGCATCGCAACGGTGACAAAGCCCAATCAAGGCATTCGGCAATCGGGCAAGAATGCGATTTTGTTCGCGGTGGTCTCTTCGATTACCCCCTTCTTTGTCGGACGTTTTATGGGGAATACGTCTCCCGCCTTTTGGGCGGCGGCGGGCTTGTGTTTTGGCCTAGCCCTTGGTGGCGGTGAAGCCTGCGTTAAGCATGGCATTCTTCGCTTTATTCTCTTTTGTCAGGGCAAAATTCCTTGGCATTATCCTAAATTTTTGGACTATGCTGCCGAGCGAATTTTCTTGCAAAAGGTTGGGGGTGGCTATATCTTCATTCACCGGCTGTTATTGGAGCACTTTGCTGCGCTTACGCCTGAGAAAAAACTCAAACAACGGTAGATTCGCTTTGGCATGAGGATTAAATAACTAACTCAACTAACCCAGCTGCCCTTCGACTACGCTCAGGGCGCGGTTTCGGCAACTGCCGTTGGCTGAGCGTAGTCGAAGCCACAACCCACCGGTTTCCAGATACGGCCTTTATTTAATTGTCGATCCTAATCTGAGATTCACTATCTGATGGTCTGAATTTTGCCTTTCATCCAATTTAGGTGAACGGGCAGCAAGTCCTCCAAATTATATTTGTCCACAATCGTTTGTCTGGCCCGCGTGCGCATTGCTTGCATTCTGTCGGGGTGCTCTAACACTTCCACAATCCTCTCAACGATCCTTTCTGGTTCAAAGAAATCCACCAGCAGTCCGTTCACGCCATCTTGAATAATCTCTTCAACGGGGGCTGTGCTAGAGCCGACGACTGCACACCCCACGGACATCGCTTCTAGGGCTGACCATGACAGCACAAAGGGACGCGTCAGATAGACATGCACAGAAGAAGCTTGCAACACTTTAAGGTATTTGGGATAGGACAAAAGGCCCGTGAAGTGTAGGCGGGATAGGTCCAGCTCTAAGGTGTCCAGTGCTTGCTGGCGGTGGCTTTGATCTATGGGCGTTTGTCCGTATGCGACCCGGTCTTGGCCGACAACGACCACATGACAGTTAGGCCGTCGCTTTTGCAACAGTTCGATGGCTTTCATAAACTGGGGAAACCCTCTGTAGGGTTCCATACCCCTGGCAACATAGGTGATAATTTCATCGACCTCTGATAAATCTAAGGGCGATGGACATGTGATCGGGGCCGACGGTTCTATCACCAGCTTCGCGTTAGGATTGGGCTTGAAAAAGTCAGTATCGATGCCGTCATGCCAGACTGAAAGCTTGTTGTGAAACTCCGAGGGGAACTGTTGGTGCTGCCAGCGGGTGGGGGAAAGACCGCGATCGCAGCTGTACAGGTCGATTAAAATTGTGGCATTGCGGATGCGCAACCTGGCTTCCGTCTCGTCCGTTACGGGCTCAGCAGGATCAAAGTCAACATCAGAGCCATGGGCATTGTAGAACCACTCAAAAAAACAAAGATAGTCGGCTTTGGGGAACAGATCTTTGACAAACAAACCCTGTCCCCATCCTGAGTGCGCATAAATCACATCAGGATAAAAATTCTCTTTGTTTTTGAGTTGAATGAGGCTGCGATAGGCCCCTTGCCCATATAGCACCGCCTGTTCTAACGGCTTAACGTAAAAATGGGTTTGTTGAGAAGGTTCTCGGGACGCGCCATAAAGTACTTTTTGAACCCCAGGCAGGGAGCCTTCTTTGCGATTGGTGGCAAAGACCACTTGGTTGTTAGGATCTTTGCTTAAAGCCGTTGCCAGGTGACGAAACTGCGCTGGAAAATTCTGGTGCAAGAAAAGTACTTTCATGGAAGCCGCTATGGGAGCTGCTAGTGGGGGCGCAAACCTTAAAGCTCAAAGCTGCTGGGATTGCCGATAACTTCTAGGCCGATGCTCTCACCAGCCACAATCACTGAGGTGATTTCCACATCAACGGGTAGATTCTCAAGATCAGCGAGGGGATTGATCACCTCTGAAAGGCGACTAGCGGCGATCGCACTTAAATCTATGCCACCCGCGCTAACTTCATCCACATCAAATCTTAGCTGGGTGCGATCGCCGATGAGCTGCCCGCTCACATCGACGGTGATACCCCGAGGAACGGCGAGTCCACCGATTTGGGGGCGCAGACGAATGGTGGCCTCATTGGGCGATCTCAGCATCACCTGCGCTTCGCGGACATCCCGATAGGCTTCTAAAAAGGTCACCAAATCCGGCGTTTTGATCACGGCGGTGAGCCGCGCGCCTGCCACCTGGCGTAATTTGTCATGGGTGCGGTCGTACTCTACACCCTCTAGCTCCAGAGCCAATCGCTCAATCACCGGGGCCCCCTCTGGGCGGACGCGCTCACCGACGGCCACTACGTTTTCGGCGGTACCCTCTTTGACCCGTAGCCCCTCAATATCGACGCTGTAGCTATCGGCGGGGCCGACGTAGCGGGGTAATTCTCGCTCAATGCCCTGTTCTACCAAGCTGGCAGGGGTACAGCTGGTGAGGATGCCCGTAAAAATAATTGATACCGTTGCAAGGCCCAACCCAGTGATATTGCCGGTATTCTGAAGTGCTATCACGGTGAGTCCTCCTTCAATGCTGCTCTGTATACCTACGCTACCCATCTTTTCCTTTACACTAGCGGAGGTACGCAAAAGTACTCGCCAATGTGGTCATAAGTTACCCTCAAATTGACCAAACTTGATATGTAGATAACAAATGCCTTGCTACAGGCCCCAAGTGTCCGTAACACGGCAGTCAATCCGTTACAAAAATACACTTGTGACCAATACACTTATCAGTCAATAAACTCTTAGCGAATACACTTTCGGCGAATACATTTCCAGCTAATGTCAGCACTGCCATGACACTCTCTTCAAAATCCCCCAGCTTTTTTGGGTTTAGGCTCCCTCCGATGTGGGCCGAAGAGCTTAGCGCTATTTTGAAAGGGGCCGCAGGCAGCTTTTTATTTGGTATCCCACTGCTATACACCGTGGAAGTATGGGCAATTGGCTCGTCTACCAATTCATTTAGATTGCTGGCTGTGCAAGCTGCAACGTTTGTGGTGGTGTTGCTGCTCACCCAAATTGAGGGCTTTCGGCGATCGCTTTCGATAAACCTGATTGAGACGGTGCTAGAGAGCATTGAGGCCTTGGGCATTGGTACTATTTGTGCGGCGATCGCGCTTCTCTTGCTCAGGCGCATTACCCTGGAAACGCCCCTTTCCGAGGCCTTGGGCAAGCTCATTTTTGAAGGCGTTCCCTTTTCCTTAGGGGTTACCCTGGCCCGTTCTACGTTAGATCGTCGTCCTAAAAGTCAGCGCCGTACCCTGGATACGGAGCAGTCCCTTTTGCCCGTCGCTGCTGCTGATCTTTTACCCGCCGCCGCTGAAACGTTTCGCGATACGCTGGTAGATATTGATGCCACCTTGATCGGGGCAATTGTGATTGCCTTTAGCATCGCGCCGACTGAAGAGATTTCAATTATCGCCTCTGATTTACCACCGCTGTGGTTGCTGCTGGTGATGGGGGCGTCTTTGCTAATTTCCTATATCATTGTGTTTGCTTCAGGCTTTACCAATCGTCGGGAGCGTTTGCGACGCGGCTTATTACTCAGCCCGCTGACTGAAACGCTGCTGGCCTATTTGGTGGTGTTTCTCGCCTCGGCGCTGATGCTGGTTTTCTTTCAGCAGCTGACGTGGGATTCTCCTTGGCAGGAGTGGCTGAGCAATATCATTGTGCTGGGGCTGCCTGCCTCAGTGGGGGGTGCTGCCGGTAGAATTTTAGTTTGAACAGGTTGAGGGCTAACCATTGTCTATAGAGGATTCTGCTGCGGAAGCGGCGGGTGAGGATTCAGTTGAGGGCGTTGTTGAGATTGCCGTTGAAGGTCTAATTGAAGATCCTGTTGGAGAGGGGGCGGAGCTACCGACATCAACGGAGGCGGTGGTGGCGAATGCGCTCTCTAATGGCCAGGTCAATGGCAAGATCAATGTCAATGTCAAGAGCCAAGAGCGAACGAGTAATGGGAAATCGATTGCGGCGCGGCGGAAAACGCGATCGCTGGCCGAACGCATTACGCTGACGATTTGTACCGTGGTCCTCGCGGCGATTGTGGGGTTGGTGCTCTACGACTGGCAGCTCGGCAAAGACCTCCCGCCTGCCTTCCAGGTAAAGCTAACAGAGTCCGCCCACTTAATCGAAGGTCGGTACTATGTGCCCTTCACCCTAAAAAATACGGGTGGCCGCATTGCCAGAACGGTTCAGGTGCTGGCCGAGCTACAGCTCCCCGATGGGACTGATGAAACTGGGGAACAACAGTTTGATTTCCTTTCTGGAAAAGAGCGAAAACAAGGTGGTTTTGTCTTTGAGCACAATCCCCAAGAGGGACACCTTGTTGTGCGAGTAGCCAGCTTTGGTTTGCCCTAGGTCATTCTCAGGAGATCTATTCTACGGCGCTCCCCCTCACAAATCCTGTGCGCTCAATCAAATCTTGAGCTTCATCTGTCAACAGAAAATTAGCGTAGGCCACACCCACCTGTTCTTCAATTTCACCATTCTGCTTCACAATAACAAACAGCTCGTGGGTCAGCGGATACTCTCCGTTTTGAAACTGCGCGGCATTAAGCTGATTGCGATAGCGAGGACATTCTGAAGAGGTCACATAAGGCGATACGTAAGGTGGCACAAACGGTTCAGACTCTCTGGCTATTGGCAATGGTCTCACTAGGCACTGGCCAACAATTTCAGGGGCCGAGGCATAATAAATACCGCCGAGATCATTCGATACCTGGCGAACCCCTGCAGTGGTCGAGTCTACAAATTGAACGTTTGCTGAAAGTTGAGCCCCTGCTAATACGGCTTTGTTAAAGAAATCGGATGTCCCCGAGTCTGACGCTCGACGCCCGTAAGGCACAATCGCGACATCCGGGCCGCCGACATCTGCCCAGTTCCTGATGTTACCGGTATAAATGTCCCGTAGCTGCGCCACTGTTAGGCCCGGAATATCTAGGTCCGGATGCACTGCGATCGCAATACCATCCAGGGCGATCGCAACCTGCTGTAAGTCATAACCATTGCGCTGCGCCTCTGCCTTCTCTTTTTCCGTCAGGGGTCTAGAAGCCTGAGAAAAGATTAGTTCGTCATCGAGCAGCATCCGAATACCGGTCCCAGAACCTGCTGTTCTACCACTGTCGGGTGCTGGACTGGTGTACTGCAATTGAAAGTCAGGATACAGCGCCTGAATTTCTGGATCGATGTCTTTACGAATAGGTGCCCAAGTCGTGCTGCCACCGTACTCAAAAACACCTTCTGGAATATTGTCAACTTGCTCCAAAGTCGCGTGCTTGGAAAGATTCTGCAACGACGTTGCGGATACTGAGCGATCTCCAACGCTGCCTGTCTCGCCATTCTTTCGACCCGCTGATAAACCTGTGGTCTCTTGTCCTTGCCCTTGAGCATTGTTTATCAGCTTCTTTCGCCACAAAATGCCTTCTGAAATGAGTAGATAGCCCGCCAACAGAGGCAATCCAAATACAACAATTTTGCTGCCTAATCTTTTGTTGTAACGCCTCATAGCTTTTACCAGTCAGTAATTGTGTAGTCAGCCTCAATTCAACACGCGCTAAACGTACTTAGAACCTGTTTGCATTGAGTGAGATGCACCCTTCTCAGTCTGCACAATATCGCAGGTAACCTGAATATCTGAAAAATTAAAGTAAACAAGAGCCACTTACATTGAACAGGATTCACCCTTCTCAGCCTGCACAATATTACGGGCAACCTGAATATCTTCCGAGTACAGTTTTGATAGCTGCTTCACCTGTTTTTGCGCAGGTGAGAAATACATAGAGGCTTCAGGAATGTTACAAAACTCTCTCATCATCAATACCCATCGGCTGTTAATAGCATGCTCCTTGCCATTGTCGAACAATGCTCGGTCAGTGACGTTTACCTTCTTGATACTTGCCTTGTTGCTGGTGCTGGTGTCTGATGATCTTTCAGATGTACTGGTAATCTTTCCTGTTGCTGAAGCTGGCCTATCGTTCAACGTATCACTAGGGGTTGCGAATGCCTGTCCTCCAGACTCTCTAATATAAGAAGAAATCAGAGCGCCTACAACGACGATTCCGCAGGCGGCAATCGCTAACTTAGAATACAACTTGGATGTTTTCGTTTTAGATAGGTGGTGAGCGCGGGGGGCAGCGGGTGAAACCACTGTCACGGGTTTGGTAATCCCAGGCAGCATCTGTTCCACCTTATTGAGGGTAAAAGTCTTTTCATACAGAGCGTTTGATACTTTCAAATAGCCGCTTTCAACATTTACTAACCCTGATTTCAGCAGCACCGCCTGCTCAGGGCTACTGTCGGCAGAAATCTGCCCCCATTGCAAAATTTGGAGATACACAATTAGTGCAGAATCTTTTCTATCGTCCTGTAGAATAACCTGCGAAATCTTGTTAAAATGCTTGGCTGCTAAGCTATCTTCCCCACCATTGACAATCTCTTTCTCGACAATGAAATCGACAATAGATTCTGCTTTTTCCTCAGTAATTTGGGATGCATATTCAACGACATAGTCACAGAGGACTTGGGTTAGCTCAGGCTGCGCACTTACCCACCACTCAATTCTTTCGATAATAGGTGGAATGGCAAGAAATGGAACGGCCTCGGCTTCCATTTTTAAGACAATATCTTCCCAAAAATGAGACAGTGTCTCAGAAATCTGAACGTGTGGTGATTGTGATTTTGAGTGTTTCATACGTTTGGCCATACTAGAGTGAGCCAGCCCAAATGAGTTAGCCTATAGTGATGCGCCCATTATTTCTTGTGGTAGCAAGAAACAATGTCTCTAAGATATCAGTAATGTTCCTGGCCTCCAGGATTTATATAAAAAAGATGAGTCGGGCAATATACGTATTAACCCTAGAGACCCTTATTAAGTTTGTATAAAAAAACTTGTCAAGCAAGACGATTAGGGGTTGTGATTTCCCATGAGCACTCAAGCTAATCCTCAGTGGCATTCCGCTTCAAACTAATTTGCCTTTCTCAGTACTGAATGCGCAATAGGAACATTCGTTTCTAGCCGATGTTTATTGGCTTTAAGCCTCTTTGTTAGGAAGCTATGACATTCCCTAAGGTGCTAACGCCTTACCCATTCGGCTGACATACGCGGAGTGTACTAATCACCATACAGTAGCCTCTGTCGAGTTGCTTAAGACGCCTTTATCGGATGAACCTGATCGGATGAACTTTATCGGTTGGCTCCTTTAATGTGACGTCGGGTAATGTGACATCGGGCAACTCGACTGGCAAAGTAAGCATGCCTTCCTAGCACTTTGCTATAAGTTTGGAGCTATAAGTTTGGAGCTATAGGTTTCGAGCTATAAGTTCGGGAATTCCCTAAGTGAAAGTAGCCTCCCTGGCGGTAAACCGTTAACAATTAAGGCCTTGCGCAAGGTAGGGGCCGAGCTTGCTTGTGTCGTGCTATCTCCCGTTAGCCTAATGGGTGATGCCAACTAAACGTTTGAGGTAGCTTCCCTATGCAACAAACAATCCCTAGAGTGGATCGTGATTTTTTAGCGCGGTTAGCGGCGATTGACTTTGGCCCCATCGCCTATAAGCTAATGAACCCAGAAGATGGCGTAGGCTGGAGCCTGGCGCGAGCGACACAGGCTGTGGAGCACTATCGCAGGTTTTTATTCTTGGTTAATCAGTATCCTGAAAAGCAGATTGTGCCCTCCAGAGAAGCGGATCAGGTGTGGCACACGCATATTTTAGATACCGCAAAGTATCGCGAAGATTGTGACGTTTTGTTTGGCAAGTTTATGGATCACTGGCCCTACTTTGGCCTGAAAGATGGCGCTGAACGGCAGGCGTTAAATGATGCTTTTTCTGAAACGCAGTCACTATTAAAGGCTCACTTTAAGTAACCGCTTCCAACGCTTTTAGGGTATCTAGCGTTTCGATATCAAGCGGGTATTGAGCTGGTTTTAATAGTTGACTTTGTCCTTAGCAACAAAAGCTTCCTCGTTAAAAGCGAGGGAGCTTTTGTTTATTTATGAGGTTTTCGATTTCTTCAATATCTCTTCGGGAAATCCTGAAGTAGAGATCGGGTAAATGGGCTGAATTCCCTTCTGAACAGGGGTTTTGTGGATATAGATAGTATTTTGCTTCGTCTGTTGGTGAGCCTTTAAGTTTTGGCCATAGGCACCAAAAACAATGCCTGTTGTAAGGAGAAAATCAGAATGACTACTACAAATATCTGTGTTCAGACTGAAGCTGCTACTTGTTTGGCTCACACTGAAGCCGCTACTTGCTTGGCCCATGGCGCTACTTGCCTAGCCCATATTGATCAAACTGTTCAATCAAAAGCTGCTCAGCGCCCAACGGTTTCTCTTTCGTTGGATAGTCTTGAGCTGGCCCTTGCATAGTGCTTGTCTGGCAACCTTAGTCTGGCAACCCTGTCTCGTAAGACTTAACTGACCTTAGGGGCAGGGTTGTTCAAAAGGGTTGTTCAAAGTGGAGGGGGTAAGTTTACTCCCTTCCATTGTATTCATGAAAGAGGAAAATGATGAGTGTCCTTCGCGGGTCGTACCGATACGATAGTTTTCAGGAAAAGACTCAAACAAAGGAATTCGAACGCCTTTATCACCAAGCGTCTACACCGCTTGATATAGAACGACAAATTTGGCCGTCATTGGGGATTGCCGCTGGGAAAAAAGTTCTGGATGTGGGCTGTGGCTCGGGTGTGATTACGCGTGAACTGGCTAAGCAGGCTTATCCTGCACAGGTCGTTGGCTTGGATGCAAGCACAGACCTTTTGGAAAGGGGAAAGGATGCCTATACAGAGTCTATTCGGCGTCGCGAAGATCACCCTAATCGAGAAAATGTTACTTTCCAGGAAGGCAACGTTTACGATATTCCATTTCCAGACGATAGCTTTGATGTTGTTTATGCCCGCTTGCTTTTCCAGCATCTAGAGAACCCTTTAGAGGCTTTATCTAGCATTTGGAGAGTTCTAAAACCTGGTGGGTGCGTCTGTATCCTAGATGTGGATAAGGACTGGTCAAGCCTTTATCCGGAGCCAAAGACATCTGCTGCCATAGACAAAGCCATTGTGGAAAAACAGCTAGCTCAGGGCGGTGATCCATGGGTGGGTCGAAAACTTGGCTATTACTTGAGTTCGAGCCATTTTACCCAAGTCAGGACGACCATCACTCTGATTGATAGCGATCGGCTAGGGCTTGCGAACTTTTTTGGCATGTTGTCTTTTGGGGGTGCCTATCACGCCGAAAAGAGTGCGTTTTCATCTTTGCAGCAGGAGGCTCGTCGCGATGTCCAAGTCCTCATTGAGAGTCCCTATGCTTGGGCTGGGTTTGGTCTTTTTGTCGCTACAGGATGCAAAGAATAGCTGAGTTACTTGATTGTCATTGGCTATCAGTTATTTGGCCACTAGCTATTTGACTATTCGGCTTCTATTAGTTGATTGGTTTGTTCTAAGGCGACGGTCATGCCGAGTGTTTGAAATTCCTGTTTGGCAAGTGCGACCCAATCACTCACAGCGGGTAAATCTCCTCTTTTTTTGAAGAGTACCGCTAAGTCATAGTATGAGTGTGCGATCGCCCGCCTATCTTTGTAGGTTCTTGCCGATTTTAATACGGAGATGAGTAAATTTTCTGCCTCATCCAATCTCTCCCCTTTTTGGGTCAGCAGCGCGGCTAATCCACCTTTGATATAAACGCCCATTTTTTGCCATTGAGTTGCTTCTGCACTCTCTAAAGCCTTCCGGTAAGCGGCCTCTGAAGCCTTGTATTTTTCCTGCCTCAAGGCAATATCAGCGGTGTAATAGTAAAAAATGCACTCTTGGCGTTCTCGACTAAATTTAGAAGGTGGCGTTAATTTATCCTTTTTATTGAGCCATTTTTTGGCCTCACTAAACTGATCGCGTTTAAGATATATCGCTGCAATGTAGGATAAAGCGCCAAATTTTGTATCTACGTCATCGTCGTCCGCGAGCTTCCACGCCTGCTGAAGTAGCTGTAAGGCATTGCCTTCAGTGTCTGTCTCATCAATGCGCACTAGCGTTTGCCCCTTGTAGAACATTGCCTGCGCTAAAACAGGTGTATCTGTTCTTTCTTCAGCCATACGCATGAGGGCATCCATCCATTCTTGGCATTCATCCCAGTAGCCTCTCCCGATGACATAGCTTTGCAGTTTTTGCCATAGGTTCTGAATGATCTTGTATTTTTCTGTTTCAATACACCAATTGACGAGTCCTCGAATATTGGTCCATTCAGTTTCTAACCTGCTGAAATCTTGCCAATCTTGCCAAGGATCAGAAAAGGGCTCTAAGAGTTCTACGTACCAGTTGACCCAACGTTTTTGTGCAGCTTGTTTGAATGGTAAGTCGTTGTCTAGTTTGGCACGCAAAAAGTCTTGGGTAAAAGCATGCATCGAATAATAGGTGGCATCTAACTTATTCACCAATGAAAGGCGATATAGGTTAGAGAATCCGCCCGTTCCGTCTGTGCTTTCTGTGGAGTCCTGGGGAATACCTGTGACATAGGCAGCCGCTTCTGCTGAAAACTTCTCTGAGAATAACGTCGCGGCCATCAACAATTGATAGGTGGACTGTTCTTGAATTTGTTCAAGGGACGCGGCCACGCAGTACTGAACAATATCACTCGGCGGCTGATTGATACGAGATCCTTTCAGCATGGGCAGCTGTTGATGGACCGATAAGTACCCTACGCTGTAGGTCATGGCTAAGGGGAGGCCGCCGCTGAGCTGGTAAATTTCTTGAATTTGAGAAAAATCCAGTGAGACTTGTTTTGTCCTCGCTTGATGGGTGATTAAGGCAAATCCAGGCTCGGTCGATAGATAGTCCAGCGCGATGGTTTTGCCCACGCCAAACCGAGTGCGGCTAGTCAAGATAACTTTGACCGTTTGGGGGAGTGTGTGTACAAAGGAAAGCAGCCGATTTGGGTTTTCGACGGTTTCTAAGTTGTCTAGGATAAGGAGGGTGGGACAGTCTCTGAGAATGCTGTAAACATATGCAATTTGATCTTCTATTTGAAAGGGAGCCCCTTCAGCACAGTCAACTGTGCGTAAAATTTCACGGATGATATCTTTTAGCGTCCGGTCCGACTGCCATCGCTCTGAGAGATGAGGTCCTAAGAATTCCTTGGATTGGGCAGAGGCGAAAATGATGACGTCAAAGTTGGGTAGTGTTAATGGGTCGCCGCTGGTGCGACCGTTGGGCTCTGTTCGCTGTGGATTTACTGGGTAGTTGGATACTTGGACGTTTGGGGCGTGGGGCTTTTGCTGGCGTGATTGGTGCTGTTTTGCTGAGGCTAAGCAGCGGTGAGCGGCTTCTAGGGCCAAGGTTGTTTTGCCGATGCCGCCGGGTCCGACGATGCTGATGATGGCATCAGCGTGGGGATTGGCTAATGATGCCAGGAGTTGATGGAGTATAGAGCGTGTGTCAATGAAGTGGCTATCGGGTCGGAGTGTGAGGTTATGCAGCGGATATAGTCTGGGGGCTGCTTGAAGAAGTTTGGGATCTAATCTGGATAGTGAGTTGGCATTAGATCCCGAATTAGACCCCGCATTGAGTCCAGTATCTGAATGAGCGTCGGCTATGGGCTTTTGGCTGGCGTTTCCTTTGTACTGATTCCAAGCCTGATCAAAATACCTGAGATTTCTATCGATAGAGGAGGTGTCCCAAAGCTTGAGGGTGAAGTCCCAAATATCTGAACCCTGGGTTTTTATGCGATTGTCTTCCAGGAGGTTGAGTTTTGTTTGAAGGACGAGCAGTACTTCTCTCACGTGCGATTTTGAGACGGGTGCGGGCACGTTTGGTTCGCTGCCAATAAGCTCTACTAAAACGCTGAGCTTTGTCTTAACGACCAGCTTGGGGCGGCGGGATGCTTCATCTACCCATCGATATTCAAAGGCTTCGGAGGGGTAGCCCTGTGATGACAGGCTTAGTTTGGCACATTCTAGTAATTGTTTTATCAGTGCACGAATGCGCGTTTTTACCTTGGGACTAGTGCTAAGTCTTGGCATGCAAAGAGTTCGATGGTTTTGACCTAACTAACTTTCTAACTTTGGGAAACTTTGGGAAATTCCCAAATTAAAAATTATTAAAACCTTGTTTCCCTTTATTCTACAAGCTTTTCAGCCGGTATGTAATCGATTTGCTTTGGGGAAGTCAGTAAATTTACCCTTGTATCAATAGGGCTATATTTAATTTCTAAGGTTATTGATGCAAGATTACACTAAAGGCAATTTGCTCCGACTTTTGGGGCTTGAAGAAGACTATATCTGTCTGATGGCTGTTTTGAGCCCCGCTTGTGCGTACCTTTCTTGTGAGGTGCAGCGATGACAAGTCACTCTAATGCTGATAGACCTTCTTGGGGTGTTGATTCTGATTTTGCAGAAGCGATTCAGTTACCGCCTAATAGCGGGCTGATAAACTTGCCCGATGACTCGCCGGGTGAAGGGGCTTCTTCTTTTCGAGCGCGACTTGGGACCGCTTTCAGCGAATTAATTGCTGATGAGCTCTCTCGCGAGCTGCCTCTGCTCCCCCATGCTGTTTCAAAGGATGTCAAAGTTTGGCTGTATAACACTGGCCAGCCCTGGGCTTTGCAGGATTACGAGGTGCCCTATTTTGACCGGCGCGATTTGGAGATTTCATCGTCTGTTGCCCTATCTCAGCTAGAGCATATTTATGTGCTGAGCAACGGCCGCTCTGGCCAGGAATACGATGTTTGGAAAGCTGCCTGCGAAGCATGGCTGCGTCCTTTGTTCCTGAGGTTTATTGCGCCGCAGGATCCGCCAGATGTGCTCAATGAATTTATGGTGATGCGATTTGGCCAAATGCTTTCCGATAAGCTTTACCTTGGGCTAAATATGCAAAACAATATGCGGTTTAATGCCTTGGTGATTCAAGCGGATTGATTGGGCGGTTGCCTATTTTATCGGTTGCCTATTTTATTTGGCTTTGTTCGTGGATGCTTCCTTCAGCTTAGCGGTGTGCTTTGTGATAGTTACGTTATGCCTCAGTTAAATACAAGTGAAACGGTTCGCCAGCGGTTGCGTTGTTTGCTCCAGCGGTTGATTGCTTTTGCAAATAACGATCTGTTCGACTGCGAGCCGCTGGAAACTAAAATCAATGTTCGCTGGATAGCTGAAGGAACATCTGCGCCAAAGCTAATTGTTAAAACCGAGATTCGATTTTTGGCAGAGCTTGTCTTCCAAAAGTCTGACTCTAAAACAAAAGAAAAGTTGAAACAAGATTTGCGGGCGTTGAAAGACTTCCTCGGTCGTTTGGAAGATAATCGCGATCGCACTCAGGGTTCAGGCATTTGGCACTTTACGCTACTGCTATGGGACCAATCGATTGACAAGAATATGACCGCCTTTGATGAGGCCTGGCAAAAGCGTAAGGGCAACCTGAAGAAGGTTGTTCCCAAAGAAGTGCTGCCAAAAGATACTCTCCCTTTGGAGAATCGGCCCCTGAACGTTAATCCTCAGAGCGTCAATCCTTTCAGCACTAATCCTTTAGGTAGCACTAGTCTTCTAAAGCATGATGTGCAACCAATAGGGTCTACCTTGAACTTTGGCCAGGAGAAGCTGTCGTTAGGTGATGCGATGGCAACCTCCCTGCATTCTCCTTCCGCTATCTCAAGCTCGTTGCAAGGTATTGACCCGCCCAAAGATGGGGTTTCCCTTTTTCATAATTTGCCGACCCGAGACTATGGCACGTTTGTGGGGAGAGCGCGTCCCTTACAGCAGCTAATGACCTTCTTGCGTCCAGAGCATCCGGCGGCGCGGGTTAGTGTGACAGGTATTGGCGGCATAGGGAAAACGGCCCTGGTATTAGAGATTGCTCATCGGTGTCGGATAACGGCTACTCAGCATGCGGCTGAACAGGGGTGTGCGGTTCCCTTTGATGCGCTGATTTTTGCCTCTACCAAAACTCAACACTTCACCCCCCATGGCATTTTGCCGAGCTATCGATACAGTCGAACCCTGCAAGATTTATTTAGAACGATTGCTCAAACTCTAAAGTGTCCTGATGTTTTGATGGGGGACTTTGACCATCAGCGAGAGACGATTTATGAGCTGTTGGCCCACCAGCGGACGCTGCTGATTTTAGATAATTTGGATGCGGTGCCCGCTGACCATCAGCAAGAGATGTTGTCCTTTTTGTACGAGCTGCCAGCGGCTGTGAAAGTGATTGCCACCAGCCGCCTACAGTTGCCGATGGACAAGGTGATTCCACTTGCGGAAATGAGCCCGCCTGAGAGTATGCAGTTTATTCACCACCAAAGTCAGCTCAAGGCTGTGGCGTTAAGCCTCTTGGAGCGTCAGCAGTTATCAGAGTGTACCTGTGGCATGCCTGCTGCGATGGTGTATGCCATTGGCCAGCTCGCGGTGGGCTATCAGCTTCCCCAGGTGTTGCCTAAGCTCACCTTAAAAACAGGGGATTACTGTCGCTATTACTGGGAGGGTATGGTGAGTGCCCTACGGGGAAAATCGGCCTACGATTTGTTGAGGGCATTGTCCCTGTTCCCGGCCTCAGCTTCTAGACAGGCGCTGATTTCCATTGCTCAATTATCAGAAACGGTGGCCGTAGAAAGCTTTGTGGCCTTGGAGAGGCGGTCTTTGGTGATGGCTCAAGAGGGCCGCTATTCCATGTTGCCGCTAACCCGTGACTATATTTTGGCTGATGTGCGGAGCTCGGAGGTGCGGGGGGCAGATATTGACTGTTGTGCAGATGAACTGAACGACAAAGCTGATGGACATGCTGATGGACATATAGGAGAGACGGTATTACGAGAGCGTTGGTTGAGTGGGTGTAAGGACTGGTTGGTACCGCACTGTCATGACAACTGGCGAGTATGGCACGACTACTCATCGCTTGATGTGGAGTGGGATACCTTGCAGGCGGTCGTGGAGTGGTGTATCGCAACCGATCGCTACCAGGATTTTGGCGAGCTTTGGTCAGGGCTGAGAGGCTATACCCATTTGCGTGGATGTTGGAATGAGCGTTTGAGCTGGTTGGAGTGGTGGTTGCAGGCCGCCCAGCACAGGGGGGATTCTGTTGTTGTGACTCAGGCCTTGCGCGATTTGGGTTGGACGCTGACCCTGATGGGGAAACCTCATCAGCTGGAGTCTGCACGAGACTACTTTTCCCAAGCTTGGGCGCTCCGCCCGCAAAATGACATGGCCTCTCAGCTAGATTTGGCCATTGAGCATGTTGTGTTGTATTTAGTGCAAGGGCAACTACAGTTGGTCGAGCCTTGGCTAGCGACGGCTAAAACTCTGTTGGCCCAAGCTGCACTAGGGTCTCCTGAGGTGACTGTTGCCCGACATCAGACTCGATTGAACTACTATACGGCTCAACTTCACTACTGGCAGGGGAATTACGCCCTTTCAAAATCTCTTTATCAAGACATTTTGGTGAAGGTGAGAGCGCAGCCTAAAACGTTGAAGCAACAGCAGACCGAGGTGTATTGCCTAAATTGGCTGGTCGATATTGCCCTTAAGGAAGACAATCTCAAAGAGGCCGATCGAATGTTGCAACAGAGCTGGCCCATTATTCATGGCCGTCGTGATATGCGATCACAAGCCTTTCACCAACGATCTAAAGCTCAATTAGAAAAGTTGCGAGGTAATTTTTCTGATTTTCAGCATTGGTCGCAACAAGCCAAAGCCTGCTTTGAAACCCTCTCTATGGAGACTCAGGTTCAAGAAATGCAGGCTTGGCTAATAGAAAACGATACGCATTTTCCCTAACTGTGTTGCTGACCTGCTGGCCCCTAACTGGCTTTGATTAAGACACCACAGGCTGCGATTTGAGCAGAATGGTGGCCTGCAATATTTCCCCCCCCAATATTTTCTCCAAAATGCTGAATGAACAATGTTTGTGTAAGGGAGAATGCTGTTTCAATATTTTTGAATCCGCGCATGCGCTTAAGCTCACCTTCATTGGCATGGTGAATGACTTCACCACAGAGACTTTTACACAGTTCCATGTATTCTATGGTGTTTTTTAAAATGTCAGTTTCCCATACCCTGTCGATGGTTGCGGTGGGCACAAGGGGAATGGGCTCTCTCTTCGAAATCTCTTCGGCAGCGAGGGATAAAAACATGACATATTTCGTCACGGCTTCTTCTGCCGCGATGGTATGCCAATTGTAACGTTCTACCAATTGATGGATTAACGAGAGACGACGTGTGCCTTGAAATGCCTTGCAGAGAGTGTGATATGACTTGTTCACGATTTTTCTTCTTCTTTTTGCTTTTACCTGTGTTGACAGAGGCTTACTGGTGAGGGTGTTTTCTCAGAAGTTTCTTTCTCAGGGTTTCCTTTCTCAGTGTTGCCTCTTGTTTGTCATCATGACGGGTTTAAAAAGGCACACTCACCCCAGTTTTTACCCCAGTTTTCACCCCAGTTTTTCTTGATGTCTTCTCGCTGTCTTGGTTGGCTGGGGCCTGTTTCTCGAAACACAACTTTATGTCATTTCAAGACGCTATGTCACTTAAAAACAGGTCACTTAAAAACAGGTCACTTAAAAACAAGTCATTTAAAACCGTTCAGCCACGACAACTCATGTTTGCCCAAAGTCGCCCCCCTCCTTAAATCCTTAAATAAAGAACGTAAGTGCCATGTAGTGACTCGCTATTGCGATAACAGGGCACTGACAGGTCCTCAATAATTTTTAAAAGGGTGTAGCTACGAATTGAGTGTTACTTGTCTAGGAGAGAATGAGGGTTATGGCAATTACGCTGAAAACTGATAAATCAGGGTTGGCGATTATTGATAGGGCAAGGGCCAGGAAAAATTGGAGTGCCCTGGCTGCGGCTTGGTGCCATGCTGCCAATGTTTCTCTGTCCACGCTGAAGCGCTTTAGGGAGAGAAAGGCGATTCAAAAGGACTCTTTCATTGCCATTTGCAAGGCTGTTGGCATAGAAGATTGGACGCTGATTGTGGCTGATTCGGTGGATGACTTAAGGGTGGTGCGGCGACGCAGTCGGCAGGCGAAGAAGCTAATTGTTGAAGAGGTGATGGCCAACCTTAATCATCTCAATGCGCAGCTGGCATTTGTGGAGCAGGCGTTTGCTGAAGCACCGTTGGATGCTCAGCTCCAAATGGTTCGCCAGCAGGTGACACCGGCTCTGATTCAGGAGGTGACGGCAAACTATCGTCAGCTCATGCATCAGCAAAATATGGCTGATGTGGGCTTGGGATTTAGTGCCCATCCACCGCGCATTGAGGTGAATGTGTCTATTATTCAAATTATGGTGACCGTTTAGCGTGTGGCTTTAGAGTGTGGCTCTAGGTATGGTTTTAGAGCGCACCCATAACGAGTAATATCACGCCCGCTCCGGCGCACCCAAGCATGCCGTAAAAGGTCTGTTTGGCGTTTTTATCGATACCCTGGGTCAGCTCTCCTTCGGTTTTGAGCGAAACGATAAATTTGTTTTTGCTATCGCTTGGCTTACGAATGGTGAGCTTTTTCGTCACATCGGTGGCCATGCCAATGACCAGTGCCTCGCGTCCAATGGGCAGAATGGATTCTTCGTATTGATAGCCTAGGGTTCTTCCTTGCCCTGCCATTTGCTGGCCCAGATTTAAGGAAAATCCACCCAGGCTAATACGACCCGCCTCCCCCTGCTCAGGGCGAAATTCAGAGAGGATTTTGACTGTTTCAATCTCTGCATCTTCGGGATGAACGCTAACTTTACCCGTGTCGTCTATAAGCCAAAAAGGAGCAGAGAGTTTCTGTTGGGAGACGACTTCTGTCTTTTCGACGGTTTTGCGAGTGGTTTTACCGGTGTCATCTTTTTCGGTAACGATTTCTTCGTACTTGCGGGTGACGGTGGTTGTGAAGTAGGCGCAGTCAACCTGCTTTACTTGGGACTGCAAGGGCTGGTCGCATTGGACTTCGCCGTATACTTTCACATAATCTTGCCAGCTGCCAGCGCCGATATCTTGGGCGACGGCGCTGGCAATGGTTGTTAGCTCGTTGACGGTGGAGCGGCGAGCGGCGCGGATGGCGGTGAGTTTTTTGAGCTGGCTGAGGCGGACGAAGAACAATACAGCGCCGATCACCAAGAGAATACCGCCTACAATTGCCATGATGTGCCACTCACCTTATGGGGATGTTTCTGATTTAGATGCTTCAGAGTACCCAGCGCATTTAAGCGATCGCTAATCTGTCACATCACTTTCAAACCGCCACTTCACCATCCATTTCAGCGGCCAAATCGGCTTCGCTGATGTAGTCATCAATGAGCTGATCCACGGCTTCTCTTTGTTCAGATGGGATATTGAGGGTGACGTATCTTCGGGAGAATATCGATCTGGGCAGAACGCGCAAGATCAGCGTATTGGGTTTGTCATCATCCCAGCCAAAGGCTTCTACCCGGTCCCAGGGCTGCCAGGCGTAGAGGTAGGAGAGGCCGTGTTCCCTAATTTCTAAATCACTCAGGCCGAGCATGATAAAGAGTAGTGCGATCGCCCACCAAAATGCTATTTCTGCGATGCCCGATATCCTGCCACCGGTGGTGGCCAGTGGGCCTGTAAGCTGATCGAGCAAGGTAAACGTCATCACTATGGCCAGCCCGGTGAGGAAAAGGCCAGCCCAAAACAGAATTTTATTTTGATTCGTGCGGCCCACTTCTAGCTTAAGCTCGCCCGATTTTTTCTTGCGGGTAGGCCAGCTCAGGAGCCAGATGAAAATGCCGAGTGCGTAGAGGCCATAGAGGGCAACCAGCCCGTAGCGACCTACAAAGGCGAGAAATATTGCGATCGCCCCACCAGCGGCTAACCAAGGCGCACTGTAAAACAGATTTCTTCGGGCGGCTTGGGGACCTAGGAGTGACCGGGCGACTAAAAAGCCTAGCCATAGGACCAACACCATAATGGTTAAGAGAATTGCTAAAAACTTAAAGTTTAAGACCATAATGTGTGACCTTCCTACAACCTGATGATGCTTCGCGCATAGCCTATCACGAGGCTTACCCTTGCTTCGTTATCCCTCATTAATCTTCAATAGTCTCTTCTAACGCTTGGCGAATTTTTTCGGTGATGGTGGCCACGGCGGTGCGTCCGGACCGGCGATTTTTTTGGTACGCCTGAAGGTGCGGCGTGAGGGCAATCGGTTCCTGTACGGTCATTTTTACCCAACGGTTTCCCAGGCGAGGCCGACCTGGGAGCCTGTCACCACCCAATCGGCCCAGCATGTCCGACATGAGCAGTGTTATCTCTGCACATCGTTCAAAAGACGGCCTTTCGCCAGGTTTGATGTGGAGATAGTGCTCATCTACCGCAACAAAGCTCTCGACGATGCGCATGTGCAGTTCTCTCAGGCTGGCTTCCTGAGCGGTCCAGTCCGCAAGGCCCCTCTCCAAGGGTGATAGGGTGCTTAACTCAGGCAAATCTTCACGATAGATATAGGTCCAACTGGCTTCTTCTAACCGTCGACAGCGATCGACTAAGTTGCCCTTTCCAGGTAGGTTGAAAAACGATTCAGAGACCTGTAGTGCCTGATCTAGTAGTGATCGCAATCGCTCTGAAGCATCTGTTGTCGAGTGATTATCTTCAGGATTTGAGACTTCAGGATTTGAGACTTTAGAATTTGAGACTTTAGAATCGGATGCCTCAACCTCTGAGATGTGCCGATGGTACCAGCGCTGGTAAAACGTTTCCATTGTTCTCATCAAGTGCTCACCTAGGCGCAGAATGCGCAGATGACAGTCTTTATCTAGGTTTTGGTGCTCTAGATTTTGAGTCTTTTGGTCTTGACGATCTGATGGGCTAGAGGCGGCTTGAGACTGTGGGCTCAGTCCGCTCTGTGCTTCTAGCTGGGATAGCACCTGGGATAATCTAGGCCAATTGGGCTTGCAGTAGCGATACTGAAGGCCAATGGGGATGATTGATACCGACTCTGTTCGGTTGGCCCGTTGTAGATCTTCCGCGCACCAAAACCCCAGCTGGGCGACGCCGGGTTCTAATGGCCCTAGTCGTTGACTGTGGCCATTGGTCGCCCCCTCGGGCGCAACGACTAATGGCATGCAGCCTTCTGTCAAGAGCTTTCGAGCAGCCTTAAGCCCGACCCAATCAGGCCGCCGCCCCCGCCGGATGGGGGTGCCGCCTATGCGAGAGAGTAGCCAGCCAATGCCATCACCCGCCCAAATGGTCATGCCCCGTTCATAAATGAAATGGCTGTGCACGGGCTGTTTGAGCCGAATACCCTGAGCTTTAGCTGCCTTGGCAACTGCCCGCGAGCACATGTACAGACCGCTTAAGGGATCATCGACTTCGACATGGCGCACCGCCATCAAAAAACGCGTTTTTCCCGCTTCAAACTGGGCGTAAAGATCGACTAACCGCTCGACATTCTCGACTTCAATGCGTTGAATCCCAACCGGCAGCCAAGGCCGCACCCGGATGCGGAGAAAGAAGGGCAGTGCCCAATGAATAACCCGCATCACCCATGGGTTGTAGGCGACAGGGATGAAGTTTAGGGGCGATCGCGCCCGGCGGACAAACTGAGGCATATGTTGGCAAAAAGACGTGAGAAGCTCGGCATTGTTGAACGAACTGAATGGTCGAGAAAAAGAGGGCCAAGACGCGATTCTATCAACGCCTTGGCCCTCTTTTTTGCTAATTGAGATGTTTGTTAATTGATGGAACTCGTTGAGACAGGTTCTTGAGACAGATTTGTGTCTTTTACTAACCGTTCATTAGGTACAACTAGTTAGGCACAACCTGAACAATGAGCGATCGCCGATCAAACGTCTGAACCTTGCTCACTTTAGAAAGGTCTTCCACAACGCGGTTCAGCAAGTCAGTCGCTCTATCACGGTGCTGGTGCTCACGGCCTCTGAGGCGCACTTGAAACTTCACCGAATCGCCACGCTCTAGCCAAGCCAAGGCTTTATCAATCCGCACTTTATAGTCAGAGTCGCCTACGTTAGGGCGCAATCTAACCTCCTTGACCTGTGAGCGAGCGCTTTGCTTTTGACGCTTGCGACTTTGATACTGGTGCTTACCGTAGTCCAAAATTTTGGCCACGGGTTTTTCTTGGTCAGGTGAGACCACTACAAGGTCAAGTTTGGCCGCCTTGGCTAAGGCCAAGGCCTCTGATGTATCGGTCAGGCCGCGATTCGTACCTTCGTTGTCAATCAGAAGAACCTGCGCGGATCGGATCTGTTGATTGATTAGTGGTTTCTTAGCGATTGTATTTTCCTCTTAAAAGAACGCAACAAGGGGTGTGTAAATAGGAGATAACCCGGGAGATAACCCGTGATTGATAGAGTTTTAACTGATAGATGGCTATTTTAGCAATAGGCCATTTGTCTTGCTAGTTACCCTATCTATCCATTTGGGGCATCATTTGAGCCAAATGGGATACTGATTAAAGTACCCGGTTATCTTGATATGTTATCTGCAATAGCTATCTGCGATAGCAAGTACCTATAGACAGCCTGCGATAGCAAGTACCTATAGACAGCAAATCCATAGATAGCAAGGAGCGCCGCAGGCGGCAACCTTTACATATTGAGTTATTCATATATAGGCTATTTTAAGTCAACTTACTAGGGTGAGATCACACCCTGGTAATGTGTCTTTACAAATGAGCGAATCGCTCGGGACCTTAGGCGGTTCGCTCATTTGTGGGTTAGCTCCTTTTTAGATGCGAACGCTACCGCCACTAAAGAGGGGTACGGTCATGCTGAAGTTCTCACCATAGGTGAGTTTCTGCTCTTCGAGGATGCCAATGGCGATTTGCTCACCCATGCGTATTGACTCGTAGTAATCGGTGAAGTAGTGAACACCGGCCCAGTCGCGGCCAATGGCAATATTAGAGGCTAGCTTATTGAGTTCTCCTTCAACGGTCAGATCGAGCTGATCGTTGTTGATGGGGTCGAGCTGGCTACCATTGGCTGTAAACACATAGGGCTTTGGCAAGACATAGCCATGATCAAAGAAGGCTTTGAGAATGGTGACGCAAGCACCGGCTACCGTGGCATGTCCCGCGCCGTAGGAGGGGTGCATGGGCGACCCCTCTGCGAAGGCCATGGGTAAGAGTAGGACATCTTCGGCTGAGCCAAATTCACTGCTGCCCCCGACGCCGAGTTTGTTCAGGTAGTACTTGTTTTGCTCCTGGTTATGACGGGCGATTTCTTTGAGGGTGGGGTGAATGTGCTTGCTGAGATTATCGATCGCTGCCAAACTCGCTGGGCTGCTCGAAGAGCGGCGCTTATGAATGCGCCCCCCCACGGCTTCAGGCCGCAAGCGACGGTGGATGTTGAACTTTTGGTAGCGTACGGCTTTGAGGGCGCGGGTGGCGACTTCTGTCACCAAGGACAAAATATGGGGGCCGCCAAAGTGGGCAAAGCCCTGCTGGTGATCGAGGGTGTCTTGTCCTTGGTAAGGAATACCGGGATCGAAGGGCACCTGGGCCGAGAGCATGAACAAGCAGGCGTTGAAATAGGCCTGATAGAGCGCGTCATAGTGAACGTAGGTGGCTAAGTCTCGCGGCGTGGCAATGAATCGATACTTTTTATTCCCAAAGCTGTCTTTGGTTTCATAGCCTTCTGTTCCCCGCAGGTCAGCGCCATTTTGGACATCGAGCCACCATTCCCAGCTGGTCATGTAGTCCCTGGGTTCGGCAATGCGAACTTTGTTGTCAAATCGCATTGCCCCGTAGGAGACAAATCCATCGAGTACGTTGGTGGAGCGCGTCATGGGATCATCGCCAAGCTCAGGCGTTCCCAAACACAGAAACTGAGAAATATAGGGGCCAACCTCATCCCCAACGGAGTTGCCTCGGAATACGTTTTGGGTGGTTAATTTATCCCGTCGTCGCGCCCTCGCTTCTGCGGTTAGGGGTTTAATCGGTGCGCCGTTAAACCAGTCGAGGGCATTGAGTCGGTCAATAGAGGCTTTGACCTTGGCATGACCATCGAATTGGGCAAATGGGACGTCCCGCAGGAGTGCCATTTCATAAACTTCAGCCACCTCAGCTGCAAACTCAGCACTGTCAAAGGTTGGGGCTGGAGGCATCGTCACCGACTGGGCATCGGGGCCTTCGAGATCAAACACAAGCCCAGCGCCGGCACTTTCCCAAGCGCGCACGGCGACGCCCTGAACCTTTTGATTGCTGGCTTTCTCTTTTACCCGCTTATCTTTATCGATGGTTTGGGTGTAAAGAGACTTCCAATGGGCTCCATCGCAATCGTTTTTATTCCCCACGTTTTGGAGTTCTTTCGGTCCGAGGGGCGTGTCTTGAAAATCACGTGGGTCGCCGGAATCGATGCCCTGGATAAATTGTTGATAGTCTGCGGGGACACACACTAGACCGTCGGAATGTTCGTGGGGGAGGCCTTTGGTGTAGTTAGCGAGGTGTGAAGCCTGACCTTGCCTCTCAGGGGGTTCATTGTCGTTCCCAAAGCGGTATTTTAGCTCCTCGCCATTGGCGATGTGTTTGGGATGGGGGCGATCGTAGGCAAGTTTGGCGGCGGCAATGCGGCCTTCTAAGGCTCTCTTCTTTCGAGATTCCATAGTCTTATTCCTTCAGGCGGACGCGTAGTAAGTGATAAGTCCAATTTATTCAACTTTTTCGGGAGCGAGTAGTACCCGCCAGGGTTATTTGACGTATCTGTAATGCTTCTTACAACGTGCTGGGCATGCATTTAAAAACGTTGTTGAAGAGTCTTTGAGGGGTATGAACATCTTCATCACGAAGGCCATACAACACTTCTTTTGAATGCGGAAACGCACCGCTAAAAAACAAGATTAAAAAAACAAGGTGTCCATCCTCGGCATTTCAATACCGTTGTGGCCACCTTGTTAAAGCGCTTTTGTTTTTGCGAGTTCTGAAGTCTGCTCTCTGGAACTTGCTCCCTGAAGTCTGCTTTTTGAAGTCCGCTCTCTGGATTTTGACGCTTTGGGCTATATCCCCGCAGAGACGATTCCCCAAGTGCCAATGCCTGTACAAATGCCGACGGCTAATACCAGGGGGGCGAACCAGGCGGCTAGTTGTGGTGGAAACCGGTGAATTCGACAGAAGCCGCTGTAAAGGGTGAGCAATGTGTGGGACAAGGTCCAGAGCATTGCACACAAAATAATGATGAGCTGGAGGGTGTTGTTGGGGGCATATTGCGCGATCGCACTCATGGCCGCCAACGTTCCCAAGGGCACCATCGCCGTCCCGATGATAAAAATATCGGCCACCCAGAGGCTGTGGACCCGTAGCCGTGACCGGACGACAGCCGCTAGGGCCATCATGGCCACAAAAGCAAGGCCCCCCGAGGCCCAAAACCAAGAGGCAACAAGCCAGCTATTGATCAGCACATGCTGCATGGCGCCCCCCACAAAAATCAGGTTGCCTAGAACCGCTAGGCCATAGCCGACGAGGGTCACCTGATGGTGGGAGAGCTGATGATAGAGCGGAACCATCTCACCGGCGGGATTACTCAGGAGGGTAAAGACGCGGGTCATCCCAGTACGAAAGTCAACGGGGTGTTGTTCTGGGTGTGCAGAATAGTCGGGCCGGGAGCTTACATCCGGCATGCGACGAGGCAGGCGCGAGGGGCGAAACCGCGACCAAGGAAGATTGTTGGGGATGTGCGGTGTGGAAGGGGATTGCCGGGGGCGCTGAGCCGATCGTCCAAAGGGCGGCTCAGGCGATTGTTCTGATGGGTCTGGTGATGCCTGCTCACCGTTTGGCCCGCTGGTTGGCCCACTGGCTTCTCCGTTGGCTTGCTCGCTGGTTTGCTCGTTGGCGTAGTCACCGGGGAGTCCATTGGGGAAGGGGTTCGGCAAGGCTGTGATCGTGAGTCCATTGGCCTGATGACGATTGCCCGATGATGTTTTCCCACCTGGCAAGTGCTTAAAGAGCTGCTGAGGAATTTTCCCCAGGAGCTTGATGATGCGCGATCGCCCGGCAGTTCCCAGCGGTCGCAATACCCACAGCAGCTGCTGATAGTTCGCCAAATCACCCTGCTCCCGAAAGAGCTGGGCCGATTTCCGCAGGTCTTGGGCGGCGGCATCGAGTTCGTTTAGCTCTTGGTAGGCAAGGCCCCGGTGATAGTAGTAGTAGGCATCGTCGGGGTCGCAGGTGATGGCATCGGTAAAGGCTGCCAGGGCGCTTTGCACGTAGCCCAATCGGTAGCGGGCCCGGCCTTGGTAAAAGTAGGTTTTAGCTTCCGTGGAATTGAGTGCGATCGCCTGTTGACAGTCACTGAGTACCCCAGAATCGTCTTTTAGGACATAGCGAATTTCTGCGCGCCGCAAATAAGCCTCCGCAAACTGATCGTCTAGCTTGATAGCCCGACTGTAGTCATTGAGCGCCGCTCGGTATCGCTGGGAGATCCCATTGCGCACGCCACGAATATAAAAATCTGACGGGGTTTGGGGCGAAGCCGACTGTTGAGCATAGCCAAACCCTTGGCAGTGCTGATCGTAGCGCTGCCGTTGAATCCGATCGATGAGGACTTCGTAGGCTTCTCGAATAGCGCGATATTTCATCCTTGCCCCTGGCTGATTTGGGTGAAGCTCAGGATGGTATTGACGGGCTAACCGACGAAAAGCAGCTTTGATCTCTTGGCGGGTGGCATTCCTAGAGAGGCGAAGACGGCGGTAATAATCACCGGGTTGAGAAGGCATGGAGGGGACACTTGAAAAGCAGGTGTAAATTTTGTGATTTGAATCACATAGGGATTGTTTTTATGATTCAAATCACACAGGTGTAAATTTTGTGACTCAGGTCACACAGACGCAAAGCTCGTGACTGGAATCACGTGTGACTGAAATCACACAAAGGGGAAATGCGACTTCGTGACACAGGAAAAATAGGCTAAAAACCACGTGGAAAAGGTGGTTTTGTCGGGCAACCAAACAGGGTGCAAGGTCTCCCATGAAGGGGAGACAATTAATGGGGGGTGATCGCTCACGCAGATGAGACGTGGTGATTGGCCCGTTCTTCGCGCAATGGTCCAACGAGGAAATTGACTGGTCCAGAATGGGCGATATTCAGGGGCAGGGGCGCCCGTCGCTGGAG
>JBCDAG010000021.1:0-33609 GCA_039186165.1 Cyanobacteria bacterium P01_F01_bin.53 | reverse complement strand
GAAGCCGTCGTACAGCTTCTCTACCGGGCTATCTTTCACCGTTTTCTGGTTGATGTTTACCTGCTCGGCTATCGGGCCAAACAGGTCTAGGCTGGTCAGCTTGGCGCCCACACCAGCCAGAAAAGTTCGCGCCGATAGATAGACACTCTGCTCGCTGGCGTCACTCAAGACGGGGGGGAAACTCTAAATCATTCATGGTGATGAACCAAGGTATTTTTGCTTTCTCAAGCGTTCATCACCTTTCCTATTTTGGCAAGGCTCTCAGCCTTTTCCCCTACAGCAGCCTGCCGCTTATTTGGCCTAAATTTGGGTAAGTAAGCTATTTATCTGATTTGGTAGGTAGTTTCCTGATTTGACTGAAAAAGTCCTAGCACCCTTGAGGCCCAAGGAGTCATAGCTCATCTGACAGTGTTAGGTTTTAAGGCTAGGATTTAAGTGCGTTTTACCCCCTATCAGAGGTATCCATTGATAGGAGGGCACGGTAAAAGAAAACTGTAGTTACATCAGCATACTAAAACCGAGAGAGCCCATCCTTTTCTCTTCAACACACAAAAGCCTAGGCTTTGCAGGATTCGTTTAGTGAGCAGTCAGCACAGTCTAGGCTTTTTCAATATCTCGCAAGGTGATCGGGGGTAGCACCAACAGTTTGTTCATAGGGTGATTTTGGCCCACTGACCCATGCGGCTGTTCTTGAGGCCCAAAAACAGATCCGTTTCGTCAACAAAGTCGGTGTTGTCGGGCCGCTGACCTTTAGCGATCTCGTCGGCATCCGCGAGCCTGCTACTGTTCGCTAAGCCTAGCTAATCTCATTGGGCCAGGGCAGCCCTTAAATTTCCATCAGCCGCTGCCAGGGCGGCTTCTGCCTGGCCCTTCTCTACGCCTGATAAATGCATGACTAGGGCGACTTTTACCTGTAAATCGCTCTTATCCAACAGCTTGCCAGCCGCTTCGCGGTCGAGTTCGGTGAGGTCGCACAGGATGCGGATGGCGCGATCGCGCAACTTAGTATTGGTAACAGCCACATCCACCATGCGATTGCCATACACCTTCCCCAGCTTCACCATCACCCCTGTCGAAAGAATATTCAAAGCCAGCTTGGTGACCGTCCCAGCCTTGAGCCTTGTAGAACCCGCCAATACCTCCGGTCCCACAATCAAGCGAATATCCACATCTGCTTCCACGGGCACCTGATCAGCGGGCACACAGGCCATAAAAATGGTGCTCGCCCCTCGCTGTTTTGCCGCTTCCAGTGCGCCGTGTACGTAGGGTGTGGTGCCTCCGGCTGTAATGCCGACCACCACGTCCCGCTTCGTTACCTTGTGATCAACAATGGCCGCTGCGCCGCCTGCCGTTTCATCTTCTAGTGCCTCAGAACTACGCAGCAGGGCAGCGGCTCCTCCGGCTAAAATTCCCTGCACCATTTCTGGTGGGGTACAAAAGGTGGGCGGGCACTCAGCTGCATCGAGTACGCCCAAACGTCCACTGGTGCCTGCCCCGATGTAGAACAATCTGCCCCCCTCTCGCATAGAAGCCGCAGCGAGGTTAATGGCCTGCGCTAACGACGTTCTGGCTTGGGCGATCGCATCTATCGTCCGCTGATCTTCTTTGTTAAAAACATCCACCATCTCCAACGTCGAAAGCTCATCCAAATTCTGACTATTTGGATTGTTTTGCTCGGTTAGCAAATGGCCACGGTCTTGCATATCAGTCATGAATCTTCCTTTACAACAGCTTTTCTAACTGTGCTCGAATCCGGTCCATTTCACTAGAAGAGGCATCCTGCACGCTGCCTTTCGCCGTTTCTTCCAGCTTTGCCCGTGCAATTTCATTGGGGTCAGCATCGGGATCCCACGTCGTGCTTTCTACCATTTGCTCGGGTGGCATGAGGAGTGTCCCATCGGGCACGCTGACCGCTTCATAGCCCGCCCCCTCACAAAATTCCTCAATTTCTTCAGCTTCAAAAGCTTCTACCGAAGAAGGCGGAAAATCTTGCGCTTCTAGTAGTCCACCAAAGCGGATCGCATCATCTTCTACCTCGAACATCAAGACCAAGTGGCGACCGTCCATCTGGAGAGAATGTATGCCCTCGTTTTCGGTCCGGGCATTGAACAAAATGACATAGACAGACATGACATCAAACTTGGTATAGGGACAAATGGCAAGCACAGCAGTGTAACGCAGCGCTTAGAACTCAGTGGGCAGTACAGGTACAGGTCATATCCAGCCAGAACTTAAGCCAATAAAGACATCTAACATCGCCAGGATACATCAATCATTCTGACTGTGACCACGAAGCTGTGACGATTGCTGTCGCTTTCATGACTGCCATTCACGGCTGTAGTCCTGTTGCCATCATCGCTACCATCACTTAGCTGCCATCACACTTGGTTGCCACCACCCGGCTGCCATCACCTGGTTGCCATCATCCTTGCAGGCACTATTCGGAATGATGTGAGATAAGCATGAAACCTCTCAATCTCAAGCAAAAGATACCCCTAAGCATCGCTCTTTTGGCATTGTTTATCTATCTAAACAATGCTTCTTTTTGGGTAGCTCCGATTGATGTAGCCCCTGTGCTGGTTGCCCATCGAGGGTTATCTCAGGACTTTGACCGGCAAGGCCTCACCAACAACACTTGTACCGCCGAGCGTATGCTGCCGACGCCGCACACCTATCTCGAAAACACAATACCTTCTATGCAGGCTGCTTTCGAGTACGGGGCTGACATTGTAGAGTTTGATGTTCATCCCACTGTAGATAGTCGCTTTGCAGTTTTTCACGATTGGACAATTGACTGTCGCACAGAAGGCACAGGCGTTACTCGTGAGCAAACACTTGAGCATCTTCAGGCACTCGATGTTGGCTTTGGCTACACTGCCGACGGTGGCAAAACCTATCCGTTTCGTGGAAAAGGGGTGGGCATGATGCCCTCTTTAGCAACCGCGTTAGAGACTTTCCCTGATCGTAATTTCATTATCAATATCAAGAGCGATGACCCTAGCGAAGGAGCACTTTTGCAAAAACGCCTCGAAGTATTATCGCCTGAGCGTCAGGAACAGATCTTCGTCTACGGTGGACCTCAGCCGGTCAGCATTATTCGAGATAAGCTGCCTCACATTCGGACAATTTGGGGACGTCGGCTCAAACAATGTCTGATTCGCTATACAGCGATTGGCTGGACGGGGTATGTTCCTAAAAAGTGTAATGACAGCATGCTCATGGTGCCCGTGAACTATGCGCCACGGCTCTGGGGGTGGCCCAACCGATTTCTTCAGAGAATGAAAGACGTCGGCACAAGCGTCTTCCTGATCGGTGACTATGCCGGAGAAGGATTCTCTCAGGGAATTGATGATCCAGCCCGGTTAAAGGATCTCCCCTCAGATTATGCGGGCGGTATTTGGACAAATCGGATTGATCTGATTGGCCCAGCGATAAAGCGACGTTAGTGGATAGATTCTCCAATATCGCCCAGACCAATATCAACCAGATCAAGATTGAGCATAAGGAACGACAGTACAGGTAAACCCCTTATTAAAACGGGCGGATTAAAACGGGCGGATGTTCTGACTGAGCGGACTTCTGCAATAATGAAGAGGTTTTTTCCACCGCACTTTATTCACTGCATTTGTCTATGGCCACGTTCTTACTGGAAGTTGGTACGGAAGAGCTCCCCGCAAGTTTTGTTAGCGAGGCCATTGCCCAGTGGAAAGCCAAACTCCCCGGCGAACTCGATGAGCAGTTTTTAAAAAATGACGGCTTAGATTTTTACGGCACCCCGCGCCGTTTGGCCATCGTCATCAAAGGGTTAGTGGACCGTCAGCCTGACCGTGAGGAAGAGGCAAAAGGCCCCCCCGGCGAAGGCGGCTTTTAAAGATGGCAAACCGACTAAGGCTGCGATTGGCTTTGCCACTTCCCGTGGTGTGAGCGTAGAGGATCTGGAAATTCGTGACACGGGCAAGGGCGAGTTCGTGTTCGTTCAGCAAAAAATTCCAGGTCGCCCCACGGCTGAGCTATTACAGGAAATGGTGCCGGACTGGATTTTGGGCCTAGAGGGCAATCGCTTTATGCGCTGGGGGGATGGCGATCTTAGGTTTCCGCGTCCGATTCGCTGGTTAGTGACCCTGTTAGATGGTGAGCTGTTGCCGGTGACCATTGAGAATGGCTCTGATGTGTGTACGAGCGATCGCACTTCCTACGGGCACCGTGTCCTCCACCCTGATACCTTGCAAATCAACCGCGCTGACGATTATGTAAATGATCTAAAAAAGGCCTACGTGAGTGTCGATCCGGCAGCGCGAAAGGAAACGATTCTCAAGCAGGTGGCCGATGTCGCCAAGTCGGTGAAAGGTCACGCCATTGTGAATGAGGGCCTGCTAGCGGAAGTGGTGGATCTTGTAGAATGGCCGACCACCATTATCGGCAAATTTGATGATGAGTTTTTAGAGCTGCCTGATCAGGTCACCATTACTGAAATGGAGAGCCACCAGCGCTATTTTTCAGTAAGGCCTAGTGCTGATTCAGATAGGCTCTTGCCCTACTTCATTACCGTTTCCAATGGCGATCCCGCCAAATCAGCCCTGATTACCCAGGGCAATGAGCGCGTGATCCGCGCCCGCTTGGCGGATGGGAAGTTCTTTTTTGAAGCGGACCGTAAGCAGCCGCTGGAGGCCTATGTGCCGCAATTAGAGACCGTCACCTTTGAAGCTCAGCTAGGCTCTGTGTTGGAAAAGGTAAACCGCATTGTGACCATCACTGAGTTATTAGGCGAAGAGTTAAAGCTCAGTGGTGAAGAGTCTCAGCAAGCTGCCCGTGCCGCAAAGCTCTGCAAGGCCGATTTGGTTACTCAAATGGTGGGCGAATTTCCTGAACTGCAAGGGTACATCGGCCAAAAGTACGCCGCTAGCAGTGGTGAGCCTCAGGCGGTGGCAGATGCCATTTACGAACACTATTTGCCGAAGGGCGCGGGCGATAGCTTACCCCAATCCACGGTAGGCCAGGTCGTGGGTATTGCCGATCGCCTCGATACTCTTGTGAGCATTTTTAGCATTGGCAAATTGCCTAAAGGCTCTTCCGATCCCTTTGCGCTCCGCCGTGCGGCCAATGCCATTATCAGCATCCTTTGGGACGCTGGATTGGCTTTGAATTTGCAGAAGGTGATTACTCGTATCGTCCAAGATTTTGCAAAGGCACAGGGTGGGGTGGACGCGGGCCAGCTCACGGGCCAACTCACTGACTTTTTCTCCCAGCGTGTTCGCACCCTGCTGCAAGATGGCCAGAGTATTGACTATGACTTGGTGAATGCCGTCTTTGGCGAAGATGCTGATTATCAGGCGCGGGCGTTGACGGATGTATTGGATGTACGCGATCGCGCCACCTTCCTCCAAACCATCCGCGATAATGGCCAGCTTGCGAAGGTTTACGAAACCGTCAACCGAGCCTCTAAACTTGCCACTAAGGGTGACTTAGAGATGGAATCCCTTGATCCCGAAGGGCTCGTAAAACCTGATTTGTTCGAGCAGCCCTCCGAAAAAGCCTTTTACGAAAGCCTGACAGCGCTGGTCCCCCAAACCGAAGCGGCCCAAGCCGAGCGCGACTACGGTAAATTGCTCGCCGGTTTAGAAAAAGCTGCCCCCACCGTCGCTGACTTTTTCGATGGCGACACGAGCGTCATGGTCATGGCCGACGATGAAAAAGTGCGTACCAACCGCCTGAATTTGCTGAGCTTGCTGCGTAATCATGCCCGTGTTCTGGCCGACTTTGGCGCGATCGTTAAAGGGTAAGTTTGCTAAAGGGGCAGATCAGGGCTAAAGGGTTCGTTGGTCTTGAAGTCGTCATTTTGCGAAGCTGTCATGGGTTGTGGCCTAATGGCGCAAGAAATTTCGCCCGTAGTCCTGTACAATCGCGGCTTAGTATACCTGGGGTGTACTATCATCGTCCCTCACACAGACGGGTCACCCCACCGTATTTCAAGCCGGTTGAACCCACATGAAAACTGCCCACGTTATCGGCCTTGGCCGATCTGGAATTGCTGCTGCCCGCGTTTTAGTTGATCAGGGGTATGAGGTTGTCTTAAGCGATCGCGGTCCTGCCAAACACCACCGCGACGACGCCAAAGCCCTCAAGGAAGAAGGCATCACCGTTAAGCTCAACCATGCCTTTGCGCCACCCACTGAAGATAAACCCCCTCTAGATCTTCTCGTTGTCAGCCCTGGTGTCCCTTGGGATGCGCCGGAACTGGTCGCTGCCAGAGATCAAGGTATCGACACCATTGGTGAAATGGAACTGGCTTGGCGCGCACTGAAAGATATCCCCTGGCTGGGCATCACCGGCACCAACGGCAAAACCACCACCACGGCCCTTGTTGCCGCTATTTTCAAAGCCGCCGGACTCAATGCGCCCGCCTGCGGCAATATTGGCTACGCTGCCTGTGAGCTTGCCCTCACGGATAAGCCCGACTGGATCATCGCTGAACTCAGCAGCTACCAAATTGAATCCGCTGCCACCCTTGCGCCCACCATCGGTCTGTGGACGACGCTCACACCCGATCACCTCAGCCGCCACAAAACCGTCGAAAATTACTACAACATTAAAGCGTCTCTGATTAAGCGATCGCAGTCTGCGGTGATCAATGGGGACGATCCAGTGCTGCGGGGGCGGTCGGCAGAGCACGGTCCAAATCGCTTCTGGACTAGTGTGAAGGGGCCTCAGGCCATTGCTCCCCTAGCGCCGGAGACCTACATCGAAAATGATTGGGTGATTCACAAAGGTGAGCAAATTGTGCAGGTAGATGCGCTCCGCATGGTGGGGGAGCATAATCAGCAAAACCTTTTATTGGCCGTTGCAGCGGCAAAGTTAGCGGGTATCGAAACGGCGGCGATCGCCAAAGGGGTGGCCCGTTTCCCCGGTGTTTCTCACCGCTTAGAGCACATTTCCACCTGGCGCGGTGTGGATTTTATTAACGACAGCAAAGCGACCAACTATGATGCGGCGGAAGTGGGTCTCCGTTCAGTGGTCGGTCCCGTTGTCCTTATTGCAGGTGGTGCCCCTAAGGACGGTGACGATACCATTTGGATAAAGCGAATTAAAGAAAAAGCCAATAGCGTTTTACTGATTGGCGATGCTGCTGAGTCTTTTGCCAGCCGGTTAGAAGAGTCGGGCTATCAGGCCTATGAGATTGTTGAAACCATCGATCGGGCCGTGGCCCGCGCTGCCGATATCACGAAAGAACAACCGATTAAAACTGTTCTCCTGTCCCCGGCCTGCGCCAGCTTCGATCAATACGCCAATTTTGAAGTGCGCGGTGACGACTTCCGGCAGGTGTGCACGAAGTACCTAGGGGAGTTGTAGTGGTGAGCTGTAGTGTTGCCTTATGGCGACTCTTCAATGGCGGCTGTGTCATTTGCCAATAGGACTTCAAGGATGGCTTCGCCGATTAATTTCTGGCCTAGCTCGTTGGGATGAATGCTGTCTCGATAGGGATGGGTACCTTGCGCGATCGCTTGGCGAAAGCTGGGACCCAGGGAATGATGCGTTATGCCTAGCTCTTCGCACAGTGCCTGAATCAGTTGATATCCTGGGTCGGCTTCGTTTGTCTCTGTTTCAAACTGGTCCCAGTGCTGAAAGACTAAAACGTTGTCTGATTGGCCCTTCGCTAATTGAAGGAACTGCTGTAGGTCGCCCATTGCCGAGGCGATATTTTGTTCGGTAATTTCCATCAGGTGATCTGAGGCTGTGCCCCCTAGTCCTGTAATTTTTGAGAACGCTTTCGGGGCATATCGAATCAGGGCTTCAGAGAGGGCTGAAATAGGTTGCTGGGTAGGAAAGCTACTTTCTTCCAACGGTTCAAAGGTGGGCACATCTGCGTAGTCGTGGCTTGAAATCACTAAAACGACGGTATCCGCCTCAAAAAAGCCATACTCCTGGGCGTAGGCGAGCCAGTTCCCTGGCCCCCAGCTGTTAGATGAAATATTGCCCACCACCGCGTTTTGACTCTTAACGTTTTGATTCACGATGTTTTGATTCACGACGTTTTGATTCGATGCCTGGTTCAGCGATGCTTGTAGTTGAGTGGTGGCCAAGTCGGCTTGATCGACGGAATCGCCCCCATTCACAATCGAGTCACCAAACACCATCACTCGCAGTTCGTCAGCAGCCTTTTCTTTCCCTAACGGAGCGGAGCGCATGCCATACGCATTGGACATAAAACGATTGCCAAATCGCATGACCGACTGATTTGGTTTCACCATATATTCAATGGTTGGATGGTGCATGAAGAGGGGTGGCGTTCCTAGGCCCAGATGAAATTTTGAGAACAACTCTCCTATTCCAACCAGAACACCTAGTGATGCGACAGTGAACAAAAGAGATTTGGCCGATTTCATGGCTGCTGATTTTGAAGGCATTGATTTAAAGCATCTATACCTGCATCTTGTCTGCATGGGAGCCTACAACTCACCCGAAAACCAACGTTTCTGTCCCGACCCTCAATGGGGTGGCCGTATTCACGATGGGCGGAGCGGCAGGACACCGGATTGTTTTTCCAAGCTCCACCACGAAAAACACGAGAAGCCACCTCATCATCAGTTAGTCGAGCACTACCATCAGTTGGTGCATCTTTATAGTCTGGGTGCCAGGGATCTTCACACCATTCCCACACATTGCCATGCATGTCATACAGACCAAAAGCATTGGCAGGAAAACTGCCTACATCCATTGTCTTAGTTTCTTCTCGATATTGTCCCTTAGGACCATTACCATAGGAACCAGACAAGCCTGTCGACTTATCATCAGTACCTCGATAGTTAGCTAAGTCAGTAGTAATGGTTTCACCTACATGGAATGGCGTTGTTGTGTTCGCGCGACAGGCATATTCCCATTCGGCCTCACTAGGCAAGTGATAGTCTCGACCTGTTTCTTTTTTTAATCGTTGGCAGAACTCTACAGCCTCATTCCAGTTCACCGACTCAACAGGTCGATTATCACCCTTAAATGTTGCAGGAGAAGGCTTTAGTTCTATGTTTACTGTGTCCAAAGCCGCTACCGCTCGCCACTGGGCTTGAGTCACTTCGTACTGTCCTATCAGAAACGGCTGCTCTATTCTGACTTCGTGCTGCGGGCCTTCACGCTCAAACCGCCCAACTTCTAACTCTGGTGACCCCATCCGAAAAGTCCCGCCAGGAATCAGCACCAAATCTAGGTCAATCTCTCCAATTTTTTCTTGAAAAACGTGAGCTTGATGTTCATCCTGATTAATCGTCTCCCCCTTTCCATCTACCGTGACAGTATCAAACTGGACAAGCCGCAACTCTGCTGCCGTTTGTGTTGTGTTGCTAGTACTTACACTAGGTTCTGAAACTTCGTCAGGCTCCGAAATATTAGGTTCTGAAATTTCGTCGGGCTCCGAAATATTAGGTTCTGAAATTTTTGTTTTTGGCTGCAATACCCCATTCCCTAACCATAGCGTCCCAAGCCCACCTCCTGTAAACCCTAAAATTTGCATAACCCGACGTCGCCTTATCCTATTTCCCAAACGAGCTGGAACAGATGGCTTAGGGGCAGGAGGCGGAGACTCAGGTTGCGAAGATAGTGTATCAAAATGCTTCTCAATCACCCCGACGACCCTTTGAATGTCTCGTCGAAAGTCTGGATTATGGCGAACCTGAGCCGCATTGCGGTAGGCCAAAGGCTGCAATGCTGTTGGCAAGTTCTGTACCGCAGGCATCTCCGCACCTGTGAGTAAAACCGGAATCACTCGAATATTTCGTGTTAGTGCCGTTTCTATCTCCAATCTCACCCAATCTGCTGGATTATCCAAACGTCGATTTCCCACCGCATCTTTCGCTTGCAGCCAGTTCTTCCCAATTACCACCAGTAAAATTTGGCACTGTCCTACTGCCGTAGTAACCTGTTCCCGGAAGTCATCTCCAGCATCAATATCATCTGTATCCATAAAAATCGAGTTTTGACCGAAATGATTGGACAGATGGTCATAAATCCGTCCAACCTCAGCAATTGAATCGTTCCGTCGATAAGAAATGAATATGCGTGACATCGCTCAGGATGAAATAACTGCTCTCTAAATATAATCGACGCTGACAGCGATTCTGTTTGTCGGGTTAAGCATAGTCACGATAAACTCCTTCGATTACCTGCTTCTACTCGCTGATCAGGTAACAGGTAGCGTTTATTTGGATTTTGGCAACTTAGCACGGTGTTTAAGCACTTGCCCCAGTCAACACTCGATTGAGCTTGCCGCTTTTATAGCCTTCCAAATCCAAGGTCACATAGGTAAAGCCAAGGTCCTGAAATGCCTCGACCAAGGTGGGCATATCGACTTTCATCACAAAGCTCTTAATATCTTCTGGCATCAGCTCGATTCGGGCTGTTTCACCATCTGAGCGTACGCGCAGGTTCCGATAGCCCAGGTCTCGCATGTACCGCTCGGCTCGCCCGACGCGGTGTAGCTTTTCGGTGGTGATCAGCTCGCCGTAGGGAAAGCGTGAACTCATGCAGGGCTGGGAGGGCTTGTCCCACCAGGGCAAATTGAGCTGTTTGGCAATTTCGCGGACTTCTAGCTTGGTGATGCCGACTTCGGCCAGGGGCGATCGCACACCCCGTTCCTTGGCTGCTGCAATCCCTGGTCGATAGTCCTGCAAGTCATCGGCATTGAGCCCATCGACGACGTACTCATAGCCCAGCTCATCGGCCAGGGGGCGCAGGGTATCGTGCAGTTCGCTTTTGCAAAAGTAGCAGCGGTTCACGGGGTTAGCGGTGTACTGCTCATTGTCCATTTCATGGGTTTCAACAACTTTGTGGGCGAGGCCCATTTCTACCGCTTGGGCTTTGGCATCGGCAAAGTCTTCGGGCATGAGCGAGGGGGAATTGGCGGTGACGGCCAGGGCGTGATCGCCCAGGACATCGTGGGCTACTTTTGCCACTAGCGTAGAATCGATGCCGCCGGAGTAGGCGACGAGGGCGCGGTCCATTTCACGAAAAATAGCTTGAAGCGAAGCCAACTTATCAGAGACGTTGCTAAACATGGCGAAAAATAGGAAAAGTAAAGAAAGCGTTATAAAGTACTTCAGAGCTTTACTCTAACGCGGATGAAGCTTACTGAGCAGTTGCACCGCCACACTTGGGCTTCTTTCGGGATCAATACCCGGATCGATGCCTAATACATCAACGCTCACCACACCACACACAGAAAAACGCAAAGAAGAACGCACAGAAAAAGGACCTCAGCGAGATCGCACACACTACATCGTCAAATTTTGCCAAGCCCTGGAAGGTGCTTCCCTGGGTGGTTGGCGTAGGATTTTTTCTCAGGCTGTTAGTCGCTATCCTGACCGAGCGCGCCCTCCATTCCGATGAAATTTTTCAGTATGTGGAGCAGGGCCATCGGCTGACCTATGGCTATGGCTACATTCCTTGGGAATATGTCTATGGCATTCGTAACTGGTTGCTGCCTGGGGCGATTTCGCTGATTCTTTCAACCTGTAAATTCTTAGGGATAGACCATCCGACTCAATATACGCAGGTGGTGCAGGCGGTGGCCTGTGCAGTGTCTGTATCGCTGATTTACTTTGCCTATTGGATTGGGCGGAGTATTTTTTCGGAGTCGGTGGGGCGCATCGCGTGTGTGCTGACGGCGCTTTGGTACGAGGTGGTGATTCGGGCGCATTCTATTACGCCAGAAATTGTTGGGGCCTATGTGCTGATGGGGGCAGTGACTTGCTTGGTGGTGAAGCCGAGCTATAAAACGGCGCTGCTGTTGGGCATGTGTGGTGCGGGGACGGTTGCGTTGCGGTTGCAGTATGCCCCGGCGGCGGTGGTGGTGATGGCGGTGGCGGTGCTGTATGGGTGGCAAAAGCGGTGGGCGTGGAAGTATGTGTGGGCGGCCATGGTCGGATTTTTGGCGATCGCGCTTTTTACTGGCTGGTTAGACTATTACACTTGGGGCCGGGCGTTTGCGTCATTTACAAATAACTATCTGTATAACAAAACCTATGGGGTGAGTAGCTTTTGGGAGGATGATCCGGTCTGGTATTACCCGTTGCAGTTTGGGATGTATTCGGGGGGGATTTTTTGGATTGCGATCGCCAGCAGTTTGTTTAATAAACAACTCTTTAGCAGTAACCCTTTCAAGAAGGACTCCCTTAAAAATGTCTCTCTTAACAACAAGCCTTTCAACGACAATCCTCTCAACAACAGGTCAACATCATGGCTGTTGCTCACTCTGTTAGCGGCTGTTATTTTGTCGCATACGCTGATTGGTCATAAGGAGCATCGATTTATTTTTGCAACGGTGCCGATGTTTTTGTTGTTGACGGCTGCGACGGTTGATAGATTTTGGCGGCCTAAAAAAGTCTCGTTGAAGGTGAGTAGATCTAAAGGCTTGGGCTTGGGAGGTTTCCTAAAACAACAGAATTGGGGGAAGGGGCTGCTGAGTTTTACGGTTTTTGCGACGCTGGCGGCGCTGGTTGTGACTACCTTTTTTTTAGAGCCGAAAACGTCTTATTTGCGGGCGTACTGGTACCTGCATGATCAGGCTGAGCTTACGTCAGTGCTCAGCTTGAACAATGGTTGGCATGCTACGGGTGGCTATTACTATTTACACCGGGATGTGCCTATTTACCTGGAGTACCATGTGGAAGGTATTGACCAAGAGACTTGGGCTCGCTATATCAGCCATATCATGTGTAAGCATGAGGTAGACCCTATTCCAGGGTTTATCACGGTGGCTCAGTTTGACAATTTAGATATCCGCGCTTCTGAGCAGCTACCTACTGAAACGCTAGATATTGAGACTCAGTATCCACCGCAGGGTGGGGTGACGGGCGTTTATACGCCGAATGTGACGCCGAGGTTTTAGGCCGGGCACGGGAAAGATGCGTGGACATGATCTAAAATTTGGGTTCTAAAACTTTAGCCAGCCGAAAATATCACCGACCGTTAGGGTTAGCGAGTCTGCAAACTTTGGCACCCGTAAACGCTCGTCTACCTGCTCAAATGATTGGGGCTGCTCACCTTTTGGACACACTAAGATAGAGCATTCTTGAGGAGCTATCAGCCATCCCATGTGAGTGCCATGGTCCAAGGCGTGAAGAATCTTGTTGATTACGGTGATGGCTTTTTGCCCTGGAGACAATATCTCAATTATCCAGTCAGGATGTGTTTCAAACTCGTTTGCGACATCGCCATCATCATCTAAAGGAATGCGTTGCCAGGTGAACATACTAATATCTGGCACGATGGCTCGGTCACCAAAGGTACATATCAGCTCTGGAAAAGCAGAGGCGATTTTATGCTCTTCTAATGCTTTATTAATTGCCATTGATAGCTGGCACTGAAGCCGACTATGTTTCGCCCCTGGCATAGGCTTTTGAATAATTTTGCCATTTATGTATTCACTGGCAGGTTTCGTTTCTGGTAGTGCTAGAAACGATGCTAAGGTCAGTTTTTCGACAGGGGCTTGAACCATAAATCGAACATCGCGCTGGCAGGCGTCCTTAACATTCTACCGAATGGTCTCAGAAGGATTCCTCGAATGCGGCTTGAATCTTTTGATAGATGTCATGCCAAGCCTTGTTGCGTAGAGGCTTTTCGAGGGTATCTAAAGGTTCTTCGGGTGGGTGTGCTGCCTGGTATTTTTCAAATGCCGTGTCTTTGTAGGGGCTGTAGCTAATGGGTATCCACAGCACTGTGAGTCCTTCTGTTTCGGCTGCGCTTAATAGGGGTGGCAGCTCATTGTTATCGATAAAGTCAGAGGCGATAAAGTGAGGACTAACTAGGAGGATGGCAACTTTTGCAGCGGCTAGGGCTTGTTCGATTTCTTGACGCCATTGTTCACCTGGCTTGATTTTTGTATCGTCCCAAACTTTCAACCTGCTGTTACGCTCTAAGGGCTTCAGCCAGATTTTGAGTTCATTGAATAAGGTTGTGTCCTGATGGCTGTAGCTGATGAAAATTTTATTGCGGACAGTGGGCGAGGTGGTAGTTTGCCTTATAGGCTGATGGCTAATGTCATCTATCAAGCTTGAGATACTGACATCTATATAGGGGGGCTTATTACATTCAACTGTTGCTTTCTGATTAGCAAGACGCTCTTCAAGGTTCTTGAATGTATAGAAATAGGGTTCTGAAATGTCTTTGCAGGTTTTGCAATTGCAGGGGACGAGCGTGTGACACTTTAAACGTTCGTAAGTGTTATGAATTTTGTCTAGTTCGTAGCGAATAGTGGTGAGAAGGTCTCGCCGACGATGCCCCGAAACTCGGATCCGAATCTCGTTTCGATGGTACAGCTCTACAACTTCAGCACGAGCATCGTCTTTACTTAAAACAACTCCAGTTTTCCAAACACGGGTTTCGTTCTCAATCCAGCGATGCATTTCAACAATGAAACGGGTGAGAATGCCCTTGGGCATGAAGTCATAACTGTAGCGAAGCAATAAGTTTCTATCCTCAGTCCAAGTATATCCAGGTTGTTTTGCACTGAGTAACTGGGGGGCAATGTAGGTTTTCTGTCTGCTAGGGATTTTATAGCAGAGCTTGAAATTCATCATTAGTCGCAACAGTTCGGGCTGCATTGAGGCGTATTGCTTTTCATTCCATATAGCTGCGAGATCGTCTCGATCAAATTTCCCAAGGTTTTGAATAACTTTATTGTTGTCTAGCACTTTGTAAACGGCATCAGTACCCCAAGTAGGTTTGAGGATAATGGTTTTACGCAACAGATCATCACCTTGGAAGTGTAGGCAAACGCCCAAGTCATGAAGGTATTCACTCAGTTGAAGTTTGTCTTCGAGGCGAGTAAAGCCATTTTCCTCACATATGCTGAGATATTTTTCTAGGGTGATGTAGTTTCGGGTCTCTTCTTCTAGCGTTTTGCGAACTTTTACCCAGTTTTTTGGAAGTTCTGTACCAATATGAGGAAGAGAACAAATATGGTGTTGTATTGCCTGCTTGATTTCATGTAGGCCGCGATTATTTGCAAGGTTTGTTGTCAGAACCTCTTTTAAGCTTAGAAACTCTCCTCGTAGTTGACCTTCATTAAGTTCGCGTTGGCGATCTTGCTTTTCATTGTTGACGATCAAAATCGGGCTTCCTTCACTGAGCAGATTTACTACATTCAGCCAGTAGTAGAAATCAGTATCTTCTTTGCGGCTATCGGCAACTAAGATATAAAGAGAGCGTTTGGTGAGAAAGAACTGATGGGTCGCATGATAAATTTCTTGTCCGCCAAAATCCCAAATATTGACAATAAATTCTTGATCCGTTTTGAATGGAAAATTCCAGCGGATGATGTCAATCCCTTTTGTTGATGGTTCGCCAGTTTTCAACTCATAGTGCTTATTTTCAATTTTTTTGGCAAGACTTGTCTTTCCTGCACTCCCTTCCCCAACGATTAACAGTTTGGCCTCACATAATAAAGCAATTTCTTGTTCTAATAGCTGACGATAGTAACGCGTTAGTTCTACGGCAGCTTGTTGAGGATTATCACAATATTTCTGTATTTCTACCGGCAGACTACTCAGTTGATTTTGACTGAGGTATAGCGATTTCAGATTAGTAAGTTTCCCAATTTCCGTTGGCAGGCTGTTTAACTTGGTCCCCCGAAGATCTAGCGATTCCAGATTGATCAGTTTCCCGATTTCCACTGGCAAGTTGCTCAGATTTGTCAAACTGAGTGTTAGCGATTCCAGATTGATCAGTTTCCCGATTTCCGCTGGCAGGCTGCTTAATCCGGTACGACTAAGGTTTAGAAATTGTAGACTTGTTAACTGTCCAATTTCTGCTGGTACGTTATTTAGTTGGGTACGACTAAGGTTTAGAAATTGTAGACTCGTTAACTGCCCAATTTCTGCTGGCACGCTATCCAGTTGCGTATAACTAAGGTCTAGAGATTGCAGATTTTCTATGCTTGTCCCAGCTTTTCTAGCAGCTTTCTCAATTTCTTCACGCAATTGTTGCTGATCCATTACACCTTAGATTTTGGTTCCTGTCTATTATTTACCCCTATCCTGACGCTCCACTGTGTTCGACACGAATCGTCAGGCTTAATTTTAATTAGGTAGCTACTTTATAGGGTGAAAAACGGGCAGGCAACCGTTCTAAAGAATGCAACTTAATCAACCTAAAACTGCCGCCGTTCAAAAACCGTCACAGTCACAGTCAGCAGCAACGCCGTATAAATCAATCCATATACCGCATTCTCCACCAGCCCACCACCACTTGGCGGAGCCACAAATCCATTCGCAATCTCATTCTTAAGATTCAACCGCTCTAAATCCGGCAGCACCAAAAATAAACCCTCAGCCACCCGACGAAAACTCTCACTTTCCGCAATTTTATCCAACGCCAAAATATTGCGCGTTTCATGACCCACCGCAAAAATCGCCAAGGTCATCATTGTCGCCAAAACGGTACTCGTGAGGACGCCAAACATCATCGCAGCCGCCGTGAGCAGCACCATTTCCAGAAACATAAACAACACGGCCAGGAGCATCAGATTCAACTGATAGGGCACCCCACCCAACGTCAGCAGCAACAGCATCAGCCCCGTCAACGAGCTAATCAGCACCGCCATCACTAAGCTCAAGCCCAGATGCTTGCCCAAAATAAACTCCAACCGACTCACCGGCTTCGCAATCAGCACCAGCACCGTCTTTTTCTCAATCTCCTTATTAATCAGCCCGGTGCCAATAAACACCACCACAAAAAGAGAAAGAATATTAATCGCAGCCAGGCCCGTATCCAAAATGAGCTTATCTTCCGTACCAGCCGCAACTTCAGGCAGCATCGTGATCGCCATCACCATAATGATGCCGAATACACCCACCACATAGAGGATGCGATCGCGCACCACCTCTAAAAACACATTGCGGGCAATCACCCAAATCCGAGAAAACGTACTTGAAAAGCCCGTCGTTGCAGCCTGTGCCATAAATAAAAATTACTCCTATGGGGATATCAACTATAGATAGACCAACCTAAGTTGATGGGTCAGGTGCCACAAATATACCCAAATCCGCTTGAAGTTCCGTCAGTACTAGAGCCGCTCTAAAACCGACTGCTACGTCAATGCTTAATTTTTAGAGTCAGTTTTGTAGGGAAATTAGGGAGATTGGGGGCATTGGGGAAACGTATTTAAACCGTGCTCCCCACCACCCTAATTCCCCTAATTCCCCCACTACCCGTTCCCTAATTGTTAGGCTTGACGCTGCTAACCATTCACCCCGCCCGGCTTGATCCACTTCACCGCCGGTATAATCTCCTCGCAGGTCACCTCAGTCAGCTTCGAGGTCGGCAGTGGCTTATCCTGCTCCACCGGAATCTGGCGAACCGCATCCTTCGGCATAATCCGGCACGACTTTTCTAAATAGAAGCCATCATCTCTCGCCACCGGCCCCAGCCAGTTTGCCCGCAACGTAATTAGGTAGCCTTCCCCCAGTCTTCTAGGTACCGGCAGTATCAATCGCCAAAAGATTTTTTCAGTGGGGGCATCGAGTGTTCTTAAGGCACTTCCCGAAACCCTTTCCATTTGCTCCTGCCGATTCACTAGCCAGCGTTCGGTTTGGTACCAAGGCAGGTCATCTAGGTCCTCTTCAATCGCATCGGCACTGCCTTCTAATAGCCGCACACCCTGGGTTCTAGTATCGCGATCGCCCTGGTCAAAGTCGTATACAAATGAGCTTTGCTCTAACCCACTTACCAGCAAGCTAGGGTAATTGCTCACCCAATCCTGCACCCGAAAATGAAAAAGAATCCAGCTGGTAATTAACAGTGTGACGAGGGTGGTGACCACCAGCTCCTGGAGGTCTTTGTCTTTGACCTTTTTAGGCTGTAGCTCCCAACCGACAAAATAGGGCAAGGCCTTAATGGCCGTCGAAATCATGGGCCAACAAGAAAGCGCCCAGCGTAGCCGAGTCGGTGTCCTGGGCTGAAAGAGAAAGATGCACAGCACCGCGCCCGTGATCCAGGGGCTAATAGAAAAACCAGCCACTTTAATCGGATTTTGGTCCTTGGAGAGTGCCCACCAAATGGCCGAGGTCAAAAAGATCCAGCTCAAGGTGCTCAGCACCTGTACGGACAAGGGTGTGCCATTCGGCTCTAGGGCATCTAAAATCGCTGCCACGATCACCGAAAAAAGGCTGAGTAGCAGCAATGTTTGCCAAGCGAAATAGGTCTTTTTGGGCGGCAGGAGGATCGCCTTGGCCTGCTCAAACAGCTCCTTAAAAAAATCTTGCATCATACCCACCGCATTCATACCCATCCCTCCGCCGCTGCCCGCAATAGTAATAGCAGTAAAATCGCACTAAAGCTTGCCGCGTTCGCCTGAATGATGGCATCGGTATACGTGGAAATCGCCTGCTGCGCCTCGGTCCGCCCCAACCGCGCCCGAGCGTATCGGTCTTCACGGGATAGGGTTTTGGGCTTTGTCGGAATCTTCCACACCTTGTCCGACTTCATAATCAGCTCTATGCCCTTGGCCTTGATAAAAAAGGTCACAAAAAAGGCAATCAGACCTACCACAAACAGCGCACCGCCAATCTCCGTCGTCCACCCCCTCAACAGCAGCCGATCGAATAACACATAGCTAATAATTTGGGCCTTAATATCTGCCGGAGCCAAGGGCTCTAACGCCAAAAAGGCCATCCAACCTGCGACCACTGCGGCCAAATTCACCACCGCCGCGTACTTCACGCTCGACTGAAACCCCAGCCCCAGCCTGCGCCGCAAGAACATAGACTCTATCGCCACTGCCACCATCAAAAACAAAACCTGAAACGTAATCGCCTTTAACGGCAATATGGGTTCGTACGTCATGGCAACAAAAATAGCCCAAATCAATTTATATATATGGCATAGGGTATCGTCTGATGGTCCATTTGTGGAGCTATTATCTAAAACTAGGGATACTGGGACTATCTCTGATGGTCGGTTAAAACCCTACCTCCCCACTCCCCCATTCCCCTACCTCCCCACTCCCCCACCTTTCCCCTCTATGCCCAAAGCCATTGGCATCCGTACCGCCCAAAACAACTCCGAACGCCTCACCGGCCAAATCCATGTCTACGATGGTGAAGGCAAGGGCAAGTCCCAGGTAGCCTTGGGTGTGGTGCTGCGCTCCATTGGGCTGGGCATTCATCAGTTTATGGAAAGCCGGGTGCTGCTGCTGCGCTTTTTAAAAGGACCGGGCCGCACCTACGACGAAGATGCCGCCATCGAGGCCTTGCAGCGGGGTTTTCCCCACCTGATCGATCAGGTGCGCACGGGGCGAGCCGAATTTTTTGGCCCGGAAGACATTACCAAGTTCGATAAGCAAGAGGCCCAGCGGGGGTGGGATGTGGCCAAGGGCGCGATCGCATCCGGCCTATACTCCGTCGTCGTCCTCGATGAAATTAACCCCGTCCTCGATTTGGACCTGCTCTCCATCGAAGACGTGGTGAAGTCCTTAAAAAATAAGCCTGACCATTTAGAAATTATTGCCACCGGACGGGGTGCCCCACCCCAGCTAATCGAAATTGCCGATCTGCACTCTGAAATGAAGCCGCAGATTCACCAAGAAGCAGAAGAGATTGGCATCGAGGGCATTGAAATCTATACCGGCGATGGCAAAGGCAAATCCACCAGTGCCCTGGGTAAGGCCTTGCAGGCGATTGGTAAGGGCATTAGCCAAGATAAGTCCCACCGGGTGATGGTGATTCAGTGGCTTAAGGGCGGTCAGGGCTATACCGAAGATGCTGCGATCGCCGCCTTGCGCAAAAGCTACCCTCATCTGGTAGACCACCAGCGCTGTGGGCGCGATGCCATTGTTTGGCGCGGCCAGCAGCAGCCGATTGACTATATAGAAGCCGAACGCGGCTGGGAAATTGCCAGTACCGCCATTGCCTCCGGCCTGTACAAAACCATTATTCTTGATGAGCTAAACCCGACGGTAGATTTAGAACTCATTCCTGAAGAGCCCATTATTCAGGCACTGCTGCGCAAGCCTAAGGACACGGAGGTCATCATCACAGGCCGCTGTAAACATCAGCCCGCCTACTTCCAGCTCGCCAGTGCCCACTCCGAGGTGTTCTGCCATAAGCACTACGCGGAGCGCGGCGTAGAGCTAAAGCGCGGCGTCGATTTTTAAGTTCTTATTTCCTACTTTATGACCGTTATTACCGCAGTGAAAAAAGGCGACGAAATTGCGATCGCCTGCGACACCCAAACCTCTAAAGGCAACTTTCGCATCAAATACCTTTCAGACTTTAAAGTCAACGACAGCAAGCTTCTCACCTATGGCGAGAGCACCCTTGGCTTCTCGGGTACGGTGGCCATTCATCAAATTTTTGAAGATCTCTTTGCCACAACAACCCCGGCTCCTTTCACCACCCGCCAAGAGATTTTCCAATGGATGCTCTCCCAGCACGACACCCTAAAAAATCACTACTATCTCAAAACAGACGCCGGTAACAATAAAAATCAGGTCACCGAGACCAACTGGATTTCAGCGCTAGTGGCCAATCCCCATGGCATTTTTGGCATTGGCGCCTATCGCGAAGTCACCGAATACAGCAAATTTTGGGCCGTCGGCTCCGGGGCGAACTTTGCCCTGGGCGCAATGGATATTTTGTACGAGCAACCCCTCAGCGCCAGCGAAATTGCCGAAGCCGCTGCCCTCACCGCCACCAAATTTGACCCCGCCTGCGCCCCGCCGATCTACGTCAAAACCATTCAACCCGCGAAGAAAGCGAAACGCCAAAAGACGGGCCAAAAAGCAAGTCAGAAAACTGGCCAAAAGGCTGGCCAAAAAACGAGAAAGAGAGCCAGTAAGAAAACTGCATCTTAACAAGGCAAACAAGGGTATTTGGCAACCCTTGGTCTCAACGCCAATACAAATTCCCGCCGCCGGGTGCCCGATAGGGTGGGGTGGGTCCGATCTAAAACTCAGCGAACCTCTTAGACCCGACTCAAGCTCTCCACCTTGCTGCGACCAAGCGTCACCTGCTTCGGTCTCAAACGCTCAGTCCCTGGAATATCCCCAAAGATCCGCTGAGAATAATACCAAAGCTCAGGATCATTAAAACACTGACGAAACGCCTCATTCTCTTCAAACGTTTTCCAGCGGTTCGTCACATCCATCGCCCGTGCCTGACCACTCAGGCGCGTGCCATCAAAAGAGCTACCGCCCCCAAAAGTGGGCACGTCACTAAGCCCCTCATCCGAAAACGGAATATCAAGCTTATCCGCCAATTCCCGCCGGTAGTCCTGATCTGCAAACCAACGGTTGTAGCTGATGCAGATCAAATTGGGCTGTAAATAGGCCGTCTCCCGCAAAAATTCTCGGGCGTACTCTAGCCACATATCCACCATCGATAGCTTTTTCGCCTTCGTGGCAATAAAGTTTTGTTTGAAGCGGCTGGCAAATAAATTAAACGGATCGCGCAAAATAATCGCATCCATGGTTTTCGCGCTTTTACCCAAATACAGCTCGCGATTACGCTCAAAGCGTGGCTGGGTAATTTGCCTCAAGCTCCAGTCTTCATAGCTAGAAATTAAGCAGTCGCGCGTAATAAACTCCCCCTTCGACTGCCTGCGATACGCATCGGACATTTCCCGATGCTCAGGGTGGTATCGGCGAAGATTGTCAGCCTTGTGGCGGTAGGGATTTTTCCCAGCCGCCACATTATTGAGGTGGCGCGTGACGCCCGGCTGCTGTTGTTCAATCCATCTCAGCAGCGCATGGTTGCCCGTCCGGCGCATGCCCACAACGCGAAGTTCTTTTTGATTGACGATTTTGTGACGTTGTTCACCTTGGCTCAGCCGTCGCTGCCAGTCCTGCACAGGATGGAGCACCGTTTCGGTGACCCTAAACCCCAGTTGCTCAATCCGACTCGTTTTGCGTGTGGGGAGATCAGGCGGTGTCATCTTAGTAAAAAGAGGTTGATTTATAGTATCAACACAGTGTAAGTGACGGGCCTAAGGACGAGTAAAAAGACTCCGTAAAGTCACCTACACCTTTTTTGAATATGTTCTTTTACGCGGCCTCTATACATCTACAAGCCTCTACACATCCATAACCAGAGGCCATCTATAGAGCCTCTTTAGTTGGTAGAGAGGCTCTAGTTGGTCACTATCCATCAGCCCGACGCAAAAAGGGCACGACCGCTTCGCTGACTTTTTCGGCCCAGTCTTCTTGGGCGTAGTGCCCAGTTTCTTCTAGCTTGGTGAGCTGCACATCTTTGAGCTGTTTGGCAAAGGTTTCGGCGAGGCTCACCGGTAGCCACTTATCCGCGACACCCCAAACGATTAGCGTGGGGACAGCCCAGTCTTTGAACGCTTTGTCGATGTCGGGCAGTACGCGCTTGAGCTGGAGTTGCTTCACGGTGGCGAGGAGCGATCGCCCCGCATCCGAACTTTTTAAAAATGGCTTGCGATAGACATCCAAATCGTCATCACCGACTTCGTAAGGGCCGCCGCCCTCTAGGGTTCGATCCACCAAGATTGGGTCCTGGGTAATGATGTCCCCGATTAAGGGAATCCCCATCTGAGAAATCTTAAAGGGCAGCTTGGCCTCCGTCGTCAGCGGCGTATTCAAAATCACCAAGCGCTCCACTTTGTCAGGATGTTTGGCGGCATACAGCAGCCCCACCGTCCCCAGAAAGCCCTGCACCACCAGCGAAAAACGTTCGATGTCTAGGGTGTCTAGCCATTGTTCGAGCGCGGCCAAAAAGGTTTCCGGCTTGTAGTTGAACTCACTTTTGTCCGGCTTGGACGAATAGCCATGGCCAATCCAGTCCGGCGCTAGGGAGCGAAATCCGGCCTCGGCTAAGGGGGCCATCACGCCCCGCCAGCTATAGCTTTGGGACACGATGCCGTGGAGCAGCACGACCGGCGGCTTGGTGGTGTCGTTTATCGGCAGTGCCTCCCGGTAAAACCACCGCAGTCCCCCTGCCTCACAATTTTGGTCTGAAATCTTTACGCCACCAACTTTCACGCTGCTTGCCCCACCTGAGTTCCACCCTTTGAGCTTACCGCCCACGCGATCGCCAAAGCAAAAAAGTAAGGTCGTTCTTCGGTAGAATTTGACATGAGGGATCACACCTTACTGCTTTTAATTCAAATACGGGTAACGGCGATGTCGAGGGCTCCACTGCTCTATACAGCAGCAATCAATACAGCGGCTATAACAGCAAAGATTAAACAACTCATCCAAAAGAGTTGGTCACAATTGGCTGCCTGCTTTATCCCAGAACGCTTGTTGACACAGTGTGTTGCATGGGGGGTGTCACTCGTTGTTATTTTGGGCATGACCCTCAGCTTCTCGTTAGTAGGCACAGAGGCCGCCCATGCCATTAGCTACGACCGCAAAAATCTACGCCAACAGAGCTTTGCCGGTCAAGACCTCACCGACAACGACTACACCCGAGCTGACCTCACCGACGCCGACCTCAGCAATACCAACTTGCGCGGCGTCAGGCTCTTTACTACCCATCTGGATCGTGCCAATTTGGAAGGCGCTGATATGACCGGGGCTACCCTAGATGGGGCCACCCTGATTAAAGCAAACCTTAAAAATGCCGTTTTAGAAGGGGCCTATGTGATCAGTGCCGACTTTAGGGGGGCCAACATAGAAGGTGCCGACTTCACCGATGTTCTCTTCGCGCCCAGGGTGAATGACCTGCTTTGTGAAACTGCCGCTGGCACTAATCCTGTTACGGGTCGAGACACCCGCGAGACTTTATATTGCGAATAGTCCGTGCAAGTAGCTATGTGGCCAATAGCCACGTGTGAATAGTCTCGTTACAGATATCCGTTCTCAGTCTCGTTACAGATATCCGTTCTCTGCTAAAAAAGACATCGAAACGTCTAAAGCGGGCTCTGCGACCGTCACATTCAAGGCGTCTTCAATCCCATGGACTTTTTGGCCACGGGTAAATTTTTCGACGTATTTACCCAGCACATCGCCCTCCAGGTTTACCCAGTCACCGGGCTTTAGGTATTGCAGGTTGGTTTCCGCGTAGGTGACCGGAATCACCGCTGTGCTGAACCAATCGCCTGAGTTGTTACACGCTGCCACCGTGAGGCTAATGCCGTTCACCGCAATACTGCCCTTATTCACGATGTAACGGGCCACGTTTGGGCTCACCTCTTTAAAGCTAATTTCCCAAGCATTCGCCACCCGCTCCGAACGCTCCAGCATGCCGATGCCATCTACATGGCCCGTGACAAAGTGCCCACCAATTTTGCTGCCCACCCTTAACGACGGCTCCAGGTTCACCCGGCCATTTTCGGGCACCTTACCCAGGGTCGATTTGTCGAGTGTTTCAGGGGATGCCGAGGCAATAAAGCCCTGCGCCAATATTTTTTCAACTGTCAGGCATACCCCGTCGACCGCAATACTGTCGCCCAGGGCAATCCCCTTGAGGATCACATCCTGGGCCGTGACACAGTGAATTTTTAGCTGGTACTGGCCGAGGTGCTGAAGCTGGCCCACACTTTGAACAAGTCCGGTAAACACAAGGCGGTTGTTTGCCTCAATTTGGGCAACGGATTAGGGTCTTTAACTTATTACTCTATAGCATCTGCTCTGTAGCATCAGCATCTGCTCTGTAGCATCAGCATCTGCTCTAGCATCTCCCCGTGGCTCCTATCCATACAGGCCTATCCATACAGGCCTAGTGTTATCGGGGTGCCTAATGACGTTATTGTGCGTGCGGTTCACAGTCAGTTCACATCTGCGAGGAATATGGGTCGCCAATAACGGGTAGGCAACAACTTCTCATAGGTGTGATCGATGACATATTTTTGGTGAAGATTTTTGAGATGCGGATGAATTCGGACAAAAATCCCTTTAGCCTAGAGGCTAGGACAAGTGAACTATAAAGTAGGTCACCTTACTTCCGGGCATTGCATCAGCCAAAAGCCATCACTAGTCTGTGAGTATGCATCCGCGCGTTGTTATGTAAAAAACTGTTGGATATATAAAAAACTGTTGCAAAAAAGTTTCAATACTTAGTGTTTTAGTTGGCATATATTTGCTACTGCACCCTTCTTGCTCGATTCAGCATGAACCGCTGTAACAAAAAATACCGGTCTACTTAACGCTATTTATACAAAAGATTACAGAGAAACAAAATCCGCATCAAAATTCGGCCTAATGCCGATTGTTGGGGTTATCCTAATCGTGGGTTGTTTCTATTTCAGAGCCAAATTTTTTAGGGTTGAGTTTTATAGCGCCAAGTTTATAGAACGTCTGGTACTATTGAGTTTGAGCCCGGTGGGCCTGAGCCAAATGGAACCTGAGCTAAGTAAAGCCTTGTTTCACGCAAGCCTTTAGAAAGGCTGCTTTGAAAAAGACCGCTTTTGAAAGGCATCATGCGTTGACAACAGACCTTTTAAAAAAAGTTGTTTTATTGTCATCATCTGAAGATAAATATCAAACAAGCTCAACATTGGGCTAACACTTATTCTGAGTCTGACGGATGAGTCCGACGGTTTGAACGGGTTGTTCAAACTGGCTTGATAAGACGTCATGGTTGCGACATGTGTGTATTAGGTAGCGCTAACAACAGAGACTTCGGAGGGCAAAATCGGGACAAAATCTAACCGCTGCGCGTTTGTTTGGGACGCGTTTGTTTAGGACGCGTTTGTTTAGGAAAGATTACCTGGCATGTCTAAAGGACTAAGAAATGATTGAGATGAATGTTGCAGGGATTGCGGTAGATGCAGGCACCCGTCACCCGATAGTTTTATTGCGAGATGGTTCTGAGCGCAGACAACTCCCTATCTTTATTTCGCCCGAACAGGCAAAGGCTATTCAACTGGTGCTAGAGGGGGAAAAGACAACCCGTCCCATGACCCACGATTTAATCGTGAACTGCTTGAACGCTTGGGGTATGACCCTAGAGAGGGTGGTGATTCACGCCCTGAGAGACAACACCTTTTATGCGGTGATGACGCTGAAAAATGGCGAGAAGAAAAAGGAGCTAGACGCTCGGCCTAGTGATGCTATCTCAGTGGCGCTGCGGGTGGATGCCCCCATTTGGGTGATGGAAGAAGTGGTTCTGGATGCGGCAATTCCGGTAGATAGAGACGCCGATGCGGCAGAAAAAGAAGCGTTTCATGCGTTCTTGTCAGATATTAGTCCGGCTGACTTTGCTGAGCGCGATCGCACCATATAAAACACGTTATCATGTTGCGTCATCACTGAATGCGCTACCGCCGATTCGGTAAAACCGAGCTACAGCTATCCCTATTTTCCCTCGGCACCATGCGGTTCGCTTCAACGCAAGATGCCGAGGCTGTGATTGCGGCTGCGTTTGCTCAGGGCATTAACCACATTGAAACAGCCCCTGCCTATGGCCCGAGTGAACGCTATATCGGCCAGACGCTTTCTAAGCTGAGTGTTGGTAGTGCCAGCTCTGGTAGCCAGCAGCTCACCCGCAAAGCCCGCAAAGACTATATTCTCACCACCAAGCTCACCCCTACGCTCACCGCAGCGCAGGTGCGGCCCGCCATAGAAGCCTCGCTGGAAAACCTGGGGGTAGGCTTCATTGATTGTTTAGCGATTCATGGCATCAATACGCCAGCGCATTTGGAGTGGGCTAGTCAGCAGATGTTGGCTGCGTTGTATGCGGCCAAAGCTGAGGGGCTGATTGGTCATATTGGCTTTTCGACCCATGGGCCGCTGGACGTGATTCAACAGGCGATCGCAACTCAGCGCCCAGGATCACAAGCTGGCGAGCAAGCCTTTGACTTTATTAACCTGCACTACAACTACTTTTTTCAGCGGAATGCCGCTGCGATCGCCCAGGCTCATGCGCAAGACATGGGCATTTTTATCATTTCACCCGCCGATAAAGCTGGGATGCTCTATACCCCACCTGACCGGCTCAAAACGCTGTGCGCTCCCTATGATCCGCTACTGCTAAACTACCGCTGGCTGCTGAGCCAGCCACATATCACCACCCTGAGCCTCGGCCCTGCAATCCCTTCAGAATTAGACTGGCCTTTGCAGGTGGCAGATAGTGATGGGCCTTTGAGTGAGGCAGAGCAACAAAGTATAAAAAAATTAGAACAGGCCCAACAAGATAGTCTCGGACAAACCCGCTGTGCCCAATGCCACGAGTGCCTGCCTTGCCCTGAAACGATCAATATTCCTGAAGTCCTGCGGCTGCGCAATCTGGCCGTCGCCTATGACATGGAAGCCTTTGGCCAATACCGTTACGGCATGTTTGAAAATGCCGGTCATTGGTTCCCTGGTCGCCCGGGCGATCGCTGCACTAACTGCGGTGACTGCTTACCCCGTTGCCCTGAGCAGTTAGATATTCCAACTCTGCTCAGAGATACCCACCAACGCTTAAAAGGTAAAACGCGTAGACGCCTTTGGGAGGATTAGAGACCTGTCTTCTCACCAACTCTCTCTCCAAACATGTATTTTTTTTCTCTGATGAAAAGTATCATTAAGCCCGCCCGTTACAAGAGACCCCATTTTCTTTTTCGGTGCTAACTTAAATCTACTCGTTAGCTAATCATCAAGACGCTAACCTAATAAGCCCCTAAAATAACGACTGACAGACAGGCCATAAAAATTGGTCATAAACCTGGACCAGAACCACAGACGTCATCGAGCCCCCCGGTATAACAAATCCACTTCACAAGCATTAGCTAAATCCGCTCCACACACTTAGCTCAACGAAGGATCCAAAGGATATCGTATGACTTCTATTCAAACGCAGCAGTCTACCCAGTCCGTCACCGCTGATGACTGTTTCTCGGATGACTGTGTTGCTGTATTGCTCATGGGCTATGGCGAAGTCGAAAGTTATGAAGACTTTGCCAACTACAATGAGCAAGCCCTAAATCTACTGACCGCCAAGTTTGCACCTGTTCCAACCTGGGTGTACCCGCCTTTGGCAAAGCTATTGGCCATATTCGATCTCCACGAATGGAGCCACCAGCACGGCAACTTTGTTTCCCCCCACAACGCCATTTTTGAGGACCAGCGTGCAGGCATCGAAACTTGCCTTCAGCAGCGCTGGGGCGACAAAGTAAAAGTATTCAAGGCTTTTAACTTTTGTGCGCCGCACCTCCCAGAACAGGTCTTAGCTCAAATCAAATCAGAAGGTTTCAGCAAGCTCCTGATTTATCCCTTACTCGTAGTGGATTCTATTTTCACCAGTGGCATTGCGGTGGAGCAGGTAAACGCAGGCCTCACGAAGCTCGCGGGTTCCGGTGAGCATTGGCTCAAGGGCACCCGGTATATTCCTTCTTTTTACAACGAAGAGCGCTACATCAATCTCCTTGCGAGGCTTGTCGAAGAGAAAATTGAAAAGCAGCTTGCCGTTGCGCACCTACCTTCTCAAACCGGTATCATCTTGCTGAATCACGGTTGCCCTCACAAGGCCAAAGGGTTCACCTCCGGTATTGACGAGAGCCAAAAGCTCTACGAAGCGGTTCGTGAAAAGCTGATCTACAAGTATCCCCTTATTTCCATCGGCTGGATGAATCACGATACGCCGTTGATCGACTGGACGCAGCCGAATATGGAAGTCGCAGGTCAAAATGTGATTGATCTAGGGGCGACTGCTCTGGTGATGATGCCCATTGGTTTTGCCACTGAAAACCATGAGACTTTGCTAGATGTGGACCACATCATCCATGCCCTACGTAAAAAGAATCCTCACGTGACCTATGTGCAAATGGATTGTGTGAACGATCATCCTGAGTTTATGCAGATGGCTGCGGACTGGGCGGATACGCACATTCAGGCGTTGCTAGAGGCCTCGCCGGTGACGGTGAATCCTGAGCTACGGGTATTGGAGGTGAGCAATCACGAGCATGATCATGCGCACGGTCATGACCATGGTCATAGCCATGCCCATAAGGGGCGCGTTCATAACAATCACAAGCATCATGAGCACAGCCATCATGAGCACAACCATCACAATCATGACCATGAGGCGCACGAGCATAAGCACAGTTCTCATGACGATGCTAAAGCGACTTCAGAGCACACTCATCGCCACTAAAGGCCTTGTTATTACAAGGCTCTGAAAAGTAACAAAACACCTCTGGGAAGAACAAACTTTCTCAGGGGTGTTTTGTGTTTTGAGAAGTTGTTGTTGCCTGATATGTCGCCAATGAAGATAAGGAGAATGTAGATGAGCTGAAGCTACTTCGAGTGTTTTTGGTCTAGTGTCATCTGAGCAAAGTGCTCTAACAGCATTCGGTGAATGAAGATATAGCCGCCGCCGACCTTTTGTAGGAAAAGCCGCTCAGCAGCGTAATTTAAAAAACGGGCATAGTTCCAGGGCGCATACCCCATGCAGTAAAGCATCAGACGTAATGAAAAGTGTCTGATGCAGGCGGAGCCGCCACCAATTAGTCCGAGAATCAGCCCAAAATTCAGTCCGAAAATCAGCCCAAAATTCAGCCCATTAATCAGCCCAAAATTCAGCCCATTAATCAGCCCAAAATTTAGTCCTAGCATTAGCCCAAAACTCAGCCCAGTAATTAGAATGAACAGTCCAGCGTTTCGAGCCGATTTCCAGATTCCATGGTTGGGCTTTGTCTTGTTACCCATTGAAGGTCCTCTTATCCCACCCGCTATTCCACTCGCTATCCCACCGATCGGACCACCTGCTATCCCACCCGTTATCCCAATTACTATGCTACCCAGCAGTCCATCAATCAGCCCAACCTTCAAACCATCAATCAGCCCAACAATTAGCCCACCAACTAGTCCGCCCAACAGTCCAATATTCACTCCACCACCGATGAATCTCTTTGCTGTTGTTGCAGACCATTTCAAAGTTTCCACTGGTGTGATTTCACCTAGAGTGAGAGTAATCAGTCCAACAATTAGTCCATTACTCAGCCAACCACTCAGTTCACTACTCAGTTCACCACTCAGTTCAATATCCAACCAACCACTTAGCCCACTAAGCCAACTACTCGGTCTCGCTATCAGTTCAATATTCAGCCAACTACTCAGCCAACTACTCAGCCAACTACTTAGCCAACTACTCAGTCCAACACTCAGCCCAACACTCAGAGAACTTTCTATGCGATACCACAGCCTTTGAGTCCGAGTTTGCAACCAACTGGGCTGCATATTCTCAATAAAAAAGACAGTTTGTGAGGCCTGTCCCATCCTTTGAGCCATCCAAACCAGCCAATGCTTTGCCTGTTGCTCAGTGTAATTGTGTGGTCTTCCTCGACGCAGAAACATGCGCTCTATGTAGTTATCAAACAATCTCTGTCGAAAAACTTGAGCACTCCCCACCTCAGGAAACTCTTCTAATGAGTACCCTTGATAGGCTAAACTCATAACGCTTAAAATCAGTGGAGAGGCAGCAAACTCCCTAATCTCAGGACTGCGACTAAAGACCGCCCTTAATGTCGATAGTTGCTCTCCAGCTTGCGCCAGATATTGGTCAATCTGCTGAGCAGTCAATGGCTGAACGTAGATCGCACACCTGACTCTCAATTGCTCAGATAGCGCTTCATAGTCACGAATCCGGCTGCACACAACGACTTCAGTCCGGCCATGGGTTTGCAAAAAATGATTTAACGCTTTCACGCAGGCACTTCGATACTGGACGGCGACCTCATCAAGTCCATCCAAACACAGCGTGAGTTGTTCTTCCTTTATCCAGTCGGTCCCCAACGCCTTAGAAACCTGGAAGGTGTTATAGAGATCTTGAACCAACCATTCGGCAATGGGTTTCCTCTTTTTTGCCCAAGAGGATAGGTTCAATATGACGGGAATCGGCTGGCTGAAATCGTCTCCGATTCGAGTAAGCAGTGTTTTGGCTAGTTTCAGTAGCGTCGTTGTTTTTCCTGCGCCCGGCTCACCCAGAATTAAGAGCGTGCGACCTGCCCCCAAGTTGTCGAAAATGTCAGCCGCTTGCGTGCCTTCTGGAAACGGTCGTTGGGTTTCTGTGGCAAATTCTTCAACCCCGCTGATGGGTGAGGCCACTGCATGGCTCCGCTCTTCTAGCCCAAGCTCAATCAGTGCCTGATTGTGGAGAGACCTTTCTAAAACGCCTTCAATCCAATAGTGCTTGACGTTTTGAACCAACACCTGCCGCCAACGGTACTCCTGTTGGCTGAGCTGCTGTGAGGGCCTTGCAGGAAAGGTCTCTCCTTCAAAGGCGCTAAAAACATTAGTGGTGTAAGTGACCGTATTGCCATCCCCAAGGACGACAGCACTGCGTTCCACATTGCCACCCACGCTGAAATTACGGCTATCGTTTTGATTCTCATCCGTCATGGGGCATCCGCCATGAAGACATCAGTAGCAAAGCTATTGTAGGTTAGGAACGCGGATTAAATAAACTGTCCAACTATACCAGATGCCTTACTCTGGCTGCCCTATTCTGCGAGAAGGCAAAGCCAACGACTCCGAGCGCGTGCCTACCGGCCAGCGTGCAAAATGATGTCCGTTAAAATGGTCAATGCCCTCCAGGTTTCCGGTCCAATAATCCCGTCAATCGAAGAGAGAGGTTCCTGATGATGGGTCACCGGTAGCCGCTGAAACGCTTTCACCGCATTCTCCGTCATCGGCCCAAAATCACCATCAATCGGCCCAAAGTAAAAGCCGCGCGTTCCGGCAGCCTGCTGAACAACGTTGAGAGGCCTGATTTTTGAGCCGAGGGAGAGGACCTGTTGCACACGCTTCACCAGTCTCCCGTTGGCTCCCCGGCGAAGGATGGGTAGATGCGCAACCCCGCCCTTTAACAACACATTTCGAGTTTTAGGACTAACAACGCCATCTTGCGTGAGGAAATAGGTGAATTGGAAACGGGTGACAGCGTGTTTAGTCGTTGGACCAAAGATGCCATCAACAGTCAGTTCAAGCGATGGGTGGTTATGCTCATTGAGCAGTTGTTGCAGTTCTTTAACGTCTGCGCCAGTATCGCCAGCCTTAAGGGTTGTTGTTGAAAGTGTGGTAACAGGCATAGTGTGCTCTTTACAGTAGATGTCTGACGTCCTTATCCTCCACTCTAGGGCAAGGCCTCGTAACGCACAGGTACCCACAGGGGTGACATGTGTGCACCTACGAACCGTGCGCCTATGAACTGTGCGCCTATGGATATAGATGAATAGTTCAACCACCGCTTATTCATACCGCTTATTCATAAGGCGGTGGTTGATTCATAAAATCGTCCTGATTAGAGATCGTCCCTACGGGTCCCCTGAATTAGGGAAAAAGTCATTATGATGGGAAATCACTCTCTCCAAAACGAACAGCTCGCAAGCGTTTCCATCTACCGGTGCATATGTCTGTTTCTGCCCCTACAAACCGTCCACTGTTCAAGCGCCCCCTGCCGTTAGTCATTGCTCTAGGCTGTGCAGGCATTGTGACCGCAGGCCTCATCGCCTTGGCCATCTCCCGCAGAGGCCCTAACTACGACATAGATGCCCTGACCGTACCCGTCACCTCCACACCGCTCACTGTGCGCATTACCGCCAGTGGCCAAGTGCAGTCTAGCCGTACCTCTAACATCAGCCCCAAAACGGCGGGCATCGTCGAAGAAATTTATGTTGCCCAAGGCGATCGCATTAGCCAAGGTCAGCTCATCGCCCGCATGGATAGCGAACAGCTCAGCGCCCAGCTCATTCAGAGCCAAGCCAGCGTGGACGAAGCCCAGGCCCAGCTCGATGATGAGCTAGAAGGCCCTTCTAGCACGGATATTGGTCAGGCCAGCGCCGCTGTCGATGCGGCCCGTGCGGCTGTTAACGAAGCCCGTGCCCGCAGTGTCCTGGCCCAAGACGAAGAAACCCGTAATCAACGCCTGTATGCCCAGGGTGCCATCTCTTTGAGTGATTTGGACCGTGCCCAGAGTGAGAATCGCAGTGCCAATGCCGCTGTTAATCAGTCCATGGCCCGCCTCGCAGAGTCAGAGCAGCGCCTGCAAGATGCGCAAAATGGCAGCGACGCCACCACCATTGCCCAAGCCGAAGCCCGGCTCAATCGGGCCTACGGTCAGCTCCGTGCCATCGAACTCCAGCTTGCTGATACTGATATTCGCGCCCCTTTCGATGGCGTGGTGACCCAAAAGTTTGCTTCTGAAGGCTCTTTCGTAAGCCCAGCCACGGCGGCCACTGGGGCAGCGGCGGCCTCTGCGGCCATTGTCACCATTGCCAGTGGTCTCGAAATTGTTGCAGATGTCCCCGAAGCGGATATTGGCCGCATTAAGGAGGGCCAATCTGTTGAAATCAAAGCAGAAGCCTACCTCAGTGAACAGTTTGAAGGTGAGGTTAAACTCATTGCCCCCGAGGCCATTAAGCCCCAAGATACGGGTGTCACCATTTTTGAAATTACAATTGGGCTGCTTACCGGCGCAGATCAGCTACGGCCCAATATGAATACCACCGTGTCCTTTATTGGCGATCGCCTAGAAGATGCGTTGGTTGTCCCGGCGGTCTCTATCATTACCCAGGGGGGGGAAACCGGCGTGCTCGTACCAACTGACTCAGGCAAAACGGAATTTGAGCCGGTTGTGCTAGGGTCCCAATCGGGCGATCGCATTCAAATCCTCGATGGTTTGGAAGAAGGCGATCGCGTCTTTATTGATTTGCCACCGGGTCAACGCTTAGAAAACCTCACCTTTG
>JBCDAG010000020.1:0-33973 GCA_039186165.1 Cyanobacteria bacterium P01_F01_bin.53 | reverse complement strand
TCGGAGGCCACTCTGGCTATCGTAGCCAAAGACCACCAGGGACTAAGACCATGTACCGAGGCCTACAGCAGTTTGAGATGATGTTTGCTGGATGGAAATTGGCTGCGCCTTGAACTCTCGGACTTATGTGTACACAGGAGGCCAAGGCCGGGGGGGCAACTGCAACCTCTTCAGCGGCGACATCTTCAGCCCCTAAGAAAAAAGCAGTAAGAGCCTCTCCCAACACACTTTATGTTTTGCTGGTAGCCATTATAGACGGGCCTGTAACGGAAGCGTTTATTGCCCAAAATCCTGAGGTGTCTCGAACCATTGAAATTAAGGGAAGCAACACCTTGAAAGATCTCCATAACATTCTCTTTAGCGCTTTTGACCGAGAAGAGAATCATATGTATGAATTTCAAATTGGTGGACGAGGTCCACATGACCCTAACGCAACGACGTATGGAATAAAAATACCCTCAGAGCCTACCTCTGATAAAGATGTTGCCAAAGCGAAAATAGCGACGCTGGGCTTGTCCGAAGGAGATGCCTTTGGCTATGGGTTTGATTTTGGTGATGACTGGTGGCATCAGGTGAATGTTTTGGAGATTAAGGAAAAAGCACCCAAAGGGAAATATCCAAAAGTGACCAAAAGGATTGGGGCGAGTCCGCCGCAATATGCTGACTTTGAGTAAGCTCCTATTTGCCAGAGATTGTTTCAAGCGCTGTGTAATGCAATAAGAATAGTGTCGCCGTCGAATCTGATTAAAACCTAAACAGAGCATATCTCTAGATCGAAATTGGCTAGAGCTGATGCAATTTAAGAGGCCCCAAAAAGCATAGGCACTAACCACATCAGCTAGCGTCATCAGCGATGGTCTAATTTGTGCTGCGAGTGTTCGCCTAAATCGGGCATTTTTGCACCAGGCCCTCATCAGACCATCTAGACTGTCCCTGCTCACGAATCACGCAAACAGAACAAGGTGCATGGTGTAAAACATAATTACTCACGCTGCCCAGCCACAGTTCGCTCAAGCCGGATCTTCCATGGCTACCCACTAAAATCACATCAGCATCACTTGCTTTAGCCTGCTCACAAATTGCATGTCCGGGGCTACCTACCCTTTGGACATAGTCAGTTTCTATATGAGCTGCCTGTGCCCTTTTAACAAAATGGCTCAGGCGCTCCCTTGCTTTATCGATGTATTCCTGATGAATGTCTCGATAAACACTCCAGACACTTTGATCTGTATTGGGAAGATTGTAGGATTTCCCCGATGATGCCAGGATAGGTGGACTGAAACTATCTATCGGTGAGATGACGCTAATCAATAGCAAATTGGCCCCTGTACACCGAGCTAACATAAGTGCTTTTTCGAAGAGGGTGTCACACGTTTCTGCATCGTCGAGGCCAACTAGAATTTTTTTGAACATTGTCTTTATACCCAAGCGATTTAACCTAAAATCTTGCACGGTCTTTGTTTTACCTGTGCTCCACCAATCCTGCTATTGCGGATCAAGCCAATGACTGAACATGGCTAACGGCAACATGAGAATCATGGGCAGCAAACACACCAGCCATTGCTGAGTACTGAGTGGTGCCGTTTCAAATAGACTGTTCATCACCCCCCATTGGCTGAAGAGAACTTGCAATAGGATGGCAACAAAAATGCCCACAATGACAATGGGCGCATTAGCAATCACAGTTGTTTTTCGAGTGATCACGTGTGCAATACTAATACCCAGCTGACTGATGCTGAGCAGATAAATAATGCGAGCCGCAACCAAAGCCTGGATCGCCATTGTTCGGGCGATCGCAATATTGCCGGTGGTTGCCTGAGCCCACTCAAACATCCCAAAAATCAGAATCCAGTTAAATACTGATACGGCCACAATGCGATGCAGCAGGGGCCTGGTAATTAAGGGCTCTTTGGGGTTGCGAGGGGGGCGTTGCATCAGCCCATTAAACTTGGGCTCAAAAGCAAGCGGTACGGTCATGGTGAGGGAGTTAATCATGTTTAGCCAAAGAACTTGCAAGGAGAGAATGGGTAAATCTCTTGCGAGGAGAGCACTGAGGAGAATCGTCATAGACTCACCACCATTCACAGGCAGCAGAAATGCGATCGCTTTGCGCAGATTTTGATAAACGGTTCGGCCTTCTTCAACAGCGGCTTCTATGGAAGAAAAGTTATCATCAGTCAGCAACATATCAGCGGCTTCTTGGGCAACTTCGGTGCCGCCCTTCCCCATCGCAATACCAATATCTGCCTGCTTCAACGCGGGGGCGTCATTGACCCCATCTCCGGTCATTGCAACGATTTCGCCTTTAGACTGAAGGGCTTCTACTAGGCGTAGCTTTTGATCAGGCATCACTCTCGCAAAGACATCTCCGGCTTCAACGGCTTGAACAAGCTGAAAATTGTCCATACGGGAGAGCTGTTTTCCTTCAAAGGCAACGACACTGGTATTTTTTTTCAGGTTCATTCGATCGGCAATCGCCCGAGCCGTAGAGATATGATCACCGGTAATCATCTTCACCTGAATGCCCGCCGATTGGCAGGTGCCGACAGCTGCGATCGCCTCTGGACAGGGCGGGTCGATCATGCCCTGTAGTCCCAGAAAAGTGAGCCCTGTTTCAATGTCTTTATGGTCGAGAGAATGCTGGTGAGGGGCGGCTATTTTTTTGGCGAAAGCGAGAACCCGTAGGGCTTTTCCAGTCATCACATCAACGGCCTGTTCCACCGCACTCGCATCGATAGGCACCGCCCTGCCCTTGTTATCGATCATCTCAGTGCATCGGCTTAACAATGCCTCTACCGAGCCCTTGATATAGATAGTCTGTGAAGCCCCGCCATGTAAGCTCGCCATGTATTGATACTGAGCTTCAAAGGGAATCGAATCTAGCCTAGGTATAGTACAGGCTAGCCCTGACTGGCTCAGCTCAGCTTTTGCCGCAGCGGTAAGCAGCGCCCCCTCCGTGGGGTCTCCTACCACCGACCAATGCTCTCCCATTTGTTGTAGGTGCGCGTCATTACACAGCGCACCAGCTATCAGGCACTCTTCCAGCGCTGTAGGCAAGGTCTCCTCTAAAAGATTCTCCTCCCCCTGCGCTAACACCTCACTGATATCTCCTTGTGGGCTATACCCACCACCACTGAGCCGATAATCCTGCTGGCCTGCATACACCCTTTGCACCGTCATCTGATTTTCAGTGAGGGTCCCGGTTTTATCAGAACAAATCACTGTGGCACTGCCAAGCGCTTCTACCGCAGGCAGCTTGCGAATAATGGTGTGGCGGCAAGCCATTCGGTTAACGCCAATCGCTAAGGTGATCGTCACCACTGCGGGCAGCCCTTCTGGAATGGCACTAACGGCCAAAGCCACGGCAGCTTCAAACATATAGTTCCAAGACTCACCCTGCCCAAGACCGATGGTGAATGTGAGGGCTGCAAGGATTAAAACGCAATAGAGCAAAAGTCGACTAAACTTTGCGAATTTTCGAGTCAGGGGCGTGGTGAGATTTACGCGTTGTTGCATGGATTTAGAAATCTTTCCCACTTCTGTCGCATGGGCTGTCGCAATGACCACACCATGCCCTTGGCCAAAGGTCGCAAAGCTACCCGCATAGGCCATATTAGTTCGCTCTGCCAGCGGGGTCTCCAGGGGCAACGGCGCAACAGATTTATTGGCTGGAACGGACTCTCCGGTGAGGGCCGACTCATCAACCTGTAAACTGCGACTTTTCATAAGTCTGAGGTCGGCGGGTACTTTATCTCCTGAAGTGAGTAACACCACATCGCCAGGGACTAAGTCCCGTGACGGGATTTGTAAGGGTTGTCCCTCTCGAAGAACAGTCGTTTCGGTGGTCACCGCTTTGGCCAAAGATGCGATCGCCCCTTCTGCTTTAGACTCTTGCACATAGCCAATCACTGCATTAATGAGCGTCACACCCCAAATAACACAGGCATTTTCCCAAGATCCTAACGCAGCCTTAACGGCCCCTGCCAGTAATAAAATATAGAGCAGTGGATCATGAAATTGGAGAAGCAACTTTAACCAAGCCGGTTGAGTCGGCTTAACAGGAAGCTCATTCCTTCCAAAAACGGCATAGCGGCTAGCCACACTCTCGGCTGTGAGCCCCTGGGTAAGATGACTATCAAATTTTTTTATGGCTTCCTGAACAGATAATCTGTGGACATCGGCAGGAGGAGGAGGGGCTAACATTAAACAATCTCACAAAAATAAATCGCCTAACACCAACAGTTTCAGTCCGGGCACTGAGGGTGCGTCATACTTTTATTGAATCGGCTATTTAACCGGCTATTTAACAGGTTATTCAACAGAACAGTTCTATCAACCGACGGCCTATACTGTTCGTGCCAAGCTCAAAGAAATAGGGAAAAGTAGTCTTAAGCCGATACTAACGAAGACTGATAAATTTGTGGGTGAGAATGTTCTCATTTTAATAATAGAGCAGGCCCATAGTTATCCTTACAGTTATCCTTGGAATAGTCCTATAGACAGGATTCTTTCATCCTAAAGAGAAATTTTGGCAACATGAATTCATGTCCAGATTTGCCGCTTTAGCCCAAGCTTAGTGCCTGAATAAGACGTAAAGCTTTATAAATCTCTCGTTCCAAAAATGGTCTATGAATAGACCATTAAAAGCACTTATTCTATGTTGTATAAGTGCTTTCAAAAGTCGCTTTCAAAAGAGCTATGCACAGAATCCTCATTACCGAAGACGAGCCTCGAATTGCGTCATTTATCAAAAAGGGACTAAATGCTCATGGATTTACAACGGAGGTTGCTATTAATGCTAAGCAGGCAATCGTCCAGGTACTTAACGCTAGCTTTGACCTCCTTATTCTTGACCTAGGCTTGCCTGACAAAGACGGTCATCAGGTCATTCAAGAACTGCGCGGCCAGGGGGCAACGCTACCGATCATTATCCTCACCGCCAGAGACGATATTCACGATAAGGTCACCGGGTTAGAAGGGGGGGGTGATGACTATGTCACGAAACCTTTCCGCTTTGAAGAGCTGCTGGCTAGGGTGAGAGTACGCCTCAGGCAGCCGCCCCAGGGAGTCGTCACGGCGGCGGCAACTGGCCATAAACAGAGGCTATGGTCAGGCGATATGAGCCTGAATTTACTCACTCGCCAGGTACAGGTAGGTAACGGGATAGTCGATTTGCCTGCACGTGAGTTTACGCTAGCAGAAGTTTTTTTCAGACATCCGGGTCAGGTACTCAGTCGAGAACAACTGTTGGATAGCGTTTGGGGGTATGACTACAGCCCAGGATCTAATATTGTTGATGTTTATGTGGGCTATTTGCGCAAAAAGTTAGGGGCTGATCTCATTGAAACCGTGCGTGGAATAGGCTATCGGCTGCGGAAGTCGTGATGGCGAGCTGATAATAACGGACGGATAATGACGGATACAAAAGAATTCTAAGAGCGCTCTCATGCAAGCCATCGCCGTTACAAACTAAGGTATAAACCATACTGATCTCAGCTTAATTTTTCAGATCGGTTAAACGCTTAGATGAACCGAATTTTGATTGTTGAAGACGAGGAGAATCTTGCCTCTTTTATTGAAAAAGGACTTAAAAAACGGGGCTTTCATACTACGCTGGCTGCGGATGGCAATCAGGCACTAGAAGCAGCCAAAGCACAGATCTATGATGCTATCTTGTTAGACTTAGGACTGCCTGTCAAAGATGGCTGGATGGTGCTAAAAGAGCTGCGCGATCGCGGTGATTTTTCACCTGTGATTGTGATGAGTGCCATGGGGGATTTGCGTCAGGAGGTTTTGGCTAAACAAGCCAATGACTACCTACAAAAACCTTTTCGTTTTACAGAACTGCTAGCGGCTATAGCCCGGCAAATCACAGAGGCTCCCCGGTAAATGTAACCGAAAGGTAGCGCCTTGATTGACTTCGCTATCAAGCGTTACCTGACCGCCATGTGCGTCAGCCACAGCAGCTACGATGGCAAGTCCCAAGCCAGAACCCTCTGAGCGGCGATGGTGATGCCGGCCTCTGGCAAATCTAGCGAAGACGCGCTGCTGGTCAGAGGGGCTTATGCCCTCACCCGTATCGCGAACCCAAAACTGAATCTGATGGCTGGGCTGAGGGCTAAGCTGAGCAATATCAGCCCTACCGTCTTTCCTTAGGGAATCGCCAGAGCAATTATCCGAATCAGGGGCAGCGCCAGAGGCAAAATAACAGCCCAGCTCGATAGTGTCTGTCATTTGGGTGTGCTGGACGGCGTTTCTGATGAAGTTGAGGATAGCACCGGTGAGCTTTTGGCGATCGCCGACCATTTTGCCTTGGCCTCTGATTGTCAGTATCCAGTTACGTTGAGCCAGCGCAGTGGCTTTGGTAAAAATCGCCTGAGTAAACTCATGGGTCTCAATAGTCTCTAACTTTAAGAAGTTAGGTCTTTCTGCCTTCGCTAATAACAGCATATCGCTGACGAGCCGCCCCATTCGATCCAGCTCATCCATCACCAGTTCAATAGTTTCCTGACGCTCTTGAGGGTCGTCATCATCCAGCAGCTCCAGGTGGCCCTGAATAATCGTAATCGGTGTGCGCAACTCGTGCCCTGCATCGTTAATAAAAGCACGTTGACTATCAAACGCAGCCTGAATCCGATCCATCATGTCGTTGAAGGTATTGGTTAAATCGGTTAGCTCGTCATTGCCTTTGGGTAGTGGAATACGCCCAGTCAGATCAGATTCACTAATGGATCGGGCGGTGCTCGCTAGCTTCGCAATGGGCGATAGAATCCTACCTGCACCTAGCCAGGAGAGCAGCAGCGAAATCAGCACGGCAACCACCGTAAACTGCATGAATAAGTAAACACCCACTAAGGCTTCTTGGCGCTCGCCTGCGTTACTATGGGCAATGATAAAAACCCCCTGCTGCTGACCCCTTAAGATAATCGGGTCAGCGGTATAAAGAATGCTGCCGATGGTGGGATCATCAACGTTAGCTTCATCTAAGGTGAACTGCGTCACGTCCTGCCACCGCTCAAATAGCTCAGAACCTGGGCGCAGCGGCTCTATAAGCGCAATAGGATTCGAACGATAAAATTCGCCGTTGATCAGAACAATTTGAAAGTTGTCGTCTTCTGGGCGACTATTCTGCAAAAACTGAGTAACAAAAAACTTGAGATCTTCTACATCGTGGGTGGGGTCTTTCTTCCAAGCAGCGTAGCTCTCTAAAAACGAGTCTCTTTCTTCATCAAGGCTCTCTTGAACGCGGCCGTCAACACTGACAAATAATAAATACCGAAAAATGGGAACGGCGACACCCACCAGCAAGATGAGGAGCAATAACGCATACATCAATAGGATTCGCGTGCGCGTTTCCTTCAGCAATCGCTTCCACATAGGCTTGCCACGATTAAGGACCCTTCTAGATTTATTTCCTATCACTATCGCACACCACCTTAACGGCTACATGAGTGTTTTCTCATGAATGTTTTCTCATGAATATCTTCTAACCAAAAGTTCATGACTATCTTATGGCCACTCGCAATAGTGTGTTCAGTCGGTTCGATTGATTCGCCGCATTCATTCGCCGCATTCATTCGCCGCATTCATTCGCCGCAAGGTTTTTATGAAAGACCTTTCCGAGACACGCCAAAACGATAGAGGAACAATGGCTATGAACGCTACTAGAATCATGGTGTACTCCCATGATGCCTTTGGGTTAGGCAACCTACGACGGATGCTGGCAATTTGCGAACATTTGCTGAGCAGCTGGCCTAATCTGTCTATTTTGCTAGTGTCGGGCTCACCCATGATTCATGAGTTCCGCCTACCTAGAGGGTTGGACTATATTAAACTACCCTGTTTGAATCGGGGCGTTTCAGGAGAGCTGGCTGTGAAGTATTTGGGGACGTCTATCCATGAAACCGTAGCGTTGCGATCGCAGCTAATCCGATCAGCTGCTGTTCACTTCAAGCCGAATTTGTTGCTGGTCGATAAAAAGCCCACTGGGTTAAAAGGTGAACTTACCGACACTCTAGCGTATTTGCAACAATCAATGCCTAGTAGCAAGTGCGTTTTGCTGCTGCGGGACATTTTAGATACGCCAGAGAGGACGATGGGTGAATGGCGCCGATGGGATCACTATCGAACCATTCAGACACACTATGCTCAGATCTTAGTTGCTGGCATGCGGAGCGTATTTGATCTGGTTCGGGAATATCGTTTGCCCTTGCCAATTGCCCACAAAACACGATACTGCGGCTATATTCGCAAACAGTTCAAGGCCCCTCAGCATCTTGCGCCTAGAGCGCAACTGGGCATTAAACCGACTGATTCACTGGTGCTGGTTACGCCGGGTGGTGGAGAAGATGGCTATAACCTGGTACACACCTACCTAGAAGGGTTAAGGCAACGCCAGATTGTCACGAGCTGTCGCAAGACATCTTCTCATAAAGCATCGCTGAGTTCATCCCATGCTCTCGCCTCTTCAATATGCAGTTTAATATTGTGCGGGCCTGAGATGCCAGCCCCGCAACGCTTGAGGCTTCAGCAATTAGCCGCGACCTGTTCTGGCACCCTTTTCCAAAGCTTTACCAGTCACTTACTTAGCTATGTGCAAGCCGCAGATGTAGTGGTATCGATGGGTGGATACAACACACTGACCGAAATTCTCACACTGGGTAAACGAACGGTGGTGGTTCCGCGTGTAGCCCCCTCACAAGAACAGCTCATTCGCGCGACTCGCTTTGCTCAAAAAGGCTGGATAACCATGACTCATCCTGAGCAGGTGACCGGGCAATCGCTGATGCAGGCAGTACTTGAACAACTCTCTAAGCCCTGTCTACTATCAGAAAATAGACCGGGAAATAGGCTAGAAAAACTGGATTTAAACGGCTTGCCCCAAATCTCTCAGCATTTGAGTGCGCTGCTAGCACCCGCTCAGCCTCAGAGGTCTGAGCTAGTGCCTAGGCGTGTTTCTATGCCGCCTTTTATGTGCTTGCTGGCATAACGTGCCAACTCGCTAACCTTCCTTCGTTTCAGCATTCTTACGTCATCACGTCAGAGGTTACTGCCATGAAAAAACTCATGTTCTACTGTCAGCACATTCTTGGAATGGGTCACCTGATCCGCAGTATGGAAATTGTGCGGGGATTAAGGGCCAATTTTGAAGTGTGCTTTGTTAATGGCGGCGAGATTATTAAGGGGTTTCAGCCACCAGAGGGGGTACGCATCATCAACTTACCTGCGATTAAAACCGACACTGAATTTCGTGAATTACAACCGGTTGATCCACACCTCAGCCTAGAAACAACGAAGGAAATTCGTCAGCATCAGCTTTTGGCAATACTAGAGAACTTTCAGCCCGATGTGCTAATGATTGAACTTTTCCCCTTTGGCAGGCGGCGATTTTCTTTTGAGTTAATTCCGCTAATTGAGGCGGCTAAAGCAGGTGGAGTAAAAATCGTTTCTAGCCTGCGAGACATTGTGGTCACTAAATCCGATCAGGCTCGCCATGAGGCTAAAATTGTGCGCTTGATCAATGAACATTTTGACCAGCTACTGATTCATGGCGATCCAAAATTGCATCCGTTGGAAGAGAGCTTTTCGAGGGTGACTGATTTGAACTGTGATGTGCGTTATACCGGGTACGTTGTGCAGCGACTTGAAAACAATCGGATGACGATTGTTGATCAAATTGCGCTGGCCAAAATCGACCCGATGATTGTCGTTAGCGTTGGCGGTGGTCGCTTTGGTCATGATTTGCTGGCATGTGTTGTGGCAACTGCTGAAATCTTAGAGCGTAAAATTCCTCACCAAATTCAGATGTTTACGGGGCCGTTTATGTCCGGTAATAAATTTTGGGGGCTAAAGGCGGCGGCACGCGATCGCACCAACCTCCACATTCATCGCTATACGCCTAATCTACTGGCCTACATGGAAAAAGCCGACCTCTCGATTAGCATGTCCGGCTACAACACCACGATGAATATTTTAACAACGGGCGTAAAGGCGATGATGTTGCCGTTTATCGGGAATGGCGATCAGGAACAAACCATGCGCGCCCAGCGGCTATCACAGTTGGGAAAAGCACGACGGCTGGATCCAGCAGATCTAGATCCTAGGCGCTTTGCGACTGCGGTACTTGAGCATCTTCAGCATTCACCTAGCCAACTCGAGCTTGATTTCAATGGCGCGGGCAATACCGCGAGGTTTGTTAATTCCCTAGTGACAAACACCCTACAAGACATGGCAAAAGACGGTATTTCTATTAACCCAGATATTAACCCAGAAGACAGCCGACAGATGAGCGCGGCATAGACCGCTTGCTTCTCAGTTGGTTATCTAATTTACACGGCAGAGAAAGAGAAAGACGATGAAAAAGATTATGATCTACTGTCAGCATTTGGCTGGCATGGGCCATCTGGTCCGCTGTAGAGAGATTATCCGTAGCCTAGCGCCAACGTTTAAAATTTGCTTCGTCAGCGGTGGACAAATGGTCTCAGCATTTGAGCTACCGAGGATGGTCGAGGTGGTTCAGTTGCCCGGGCTTCGGCAAAAGGGGGCAGCGTTAATACCGTTAGATGAGACGACATCGCTTGAGGAGATAAAGGCTCAGCGAAAGCAAATGCTGTTGGATATATTCGACCGGTTCCAGCCAGACTGCCTGATTACAGAGTGCTTTCCCTTTAGCAAGATGAGCATGAAGTATGAGCTAAGCCCGTTGCTAAAAAAGGCCAAATCATCGTTACAGACTGTCAAAATAATTTGCAGCCTAAGAGATTTGATTATGACACAGCCGCTACCGGCAGAGGAAAAGATTAGAAGAATAGATAAAGTTTGCCGATTGATCAATCGTTTTTATGATGCGGTGTTGTTGCACGCTGATGCAAACTTTCAACGGATAGAAGGTTGTTTTCCTCGGGCGAGCGATTTGACCTGCGAGATTATTTACACTGGCTACGTAGCTCAGTCGCCAAGCAACATAGCCATGCCTACGCCAGAGGATATTACAGCGTTTGGAGACTTATCACCGATGATTGTGGTGAGTGCGGGTGGTGGTAGACATGGCTATCCTCTGCTAAATGCCATGATGCGGGCGAGCCCACTTTTAACCCATCAGCTACCGCACCAAATCCATGCATTTGCAGGGCCGTTTATGCCTGAAGAAGATTTTCTGACGCTACAGCAGGCAGCAGCTAAGTTGCCAAACGTCACGCTTCAAAGATACACGCCGTTGTTGATTGACTATCTGAATAAAGCTGATTTGTCGGTGAGTTTGGGTGGATACAACACCACGATGAATTTGTTGAGGACTCGCGTGCGATCGCTCCTTTTACCGTCTTTGAACCCTAGCCAAACTGACGAACAGCGCATTCGAGCCGAAAAACTCGCTCATCTGGGCGTTTTAACCCTACTTACCCCACAAGATTTACGGCCTCAGCGATTGGCCGAAGCCATCATCACCGCGCTACATCAAACGCCGACGTCCCATCAGATTGATTTGCAGGGCGCAGCAAAGACGGCAAGCTATTTGCAAAAGCTGTTGACAGAAAAGTCTGCCCTTGTAGAAGCGGCCTAAGTCTAAAGTATCCAGCCTAAGACATCTCATAAAAAACTGTGACCGAAAAAAGAACGATGACCCAGAGAGTTTGCATAACCACACTAGAGTTTCCGCCTGATGTTGGCGGCGTAGGCGAGTCGGTTAGCCGAATTGCCAACATGCTCATCGACTTAGGTTACGAGGTGCATGTCGCTGTGTTTCGGGCCGTTTTCCGCGAAGAGCGAGCCTTAGCTGCTGCCGGAGACTATCGCCGCGCCGCTTGTGATACCACTACTCAGTCAGGCGAGATTACGGTTCACCGATTGAAGCCCGCCGTACGATCTCAGCAGGCTAAAGTACAAGATTATCTGTGCGATTTACAGGCTCAGTTACAGGGCCTGCATAACCAGTATCAATTTGATGTGCTGCATGCCTTTTTTATTAATGAAATGGGTTTTTTGACCACGCTGCTTGGCAAAGAAAACGGACTGCCTGTTATTAACAGCGTTCGGGGCGCGGATTTGAACAAACATGTGTTTAACCCTGCTCAATTTTCTCAGGTGAGCTGGACGCTGACCCACTCCGATTGGACAACGTTTGTGAGCCGAGATTTGATGCGCAGGGCTCGGGTGATTGCGCCCGGTATTCAACGTAAGTCTTCTGCCTTTTGGAATGCGATCGCCCCGATTTCCTTTGATGATTTGCCGACACCGGCACTCACCGACAAACTCCAAGGAACTGTTATTGGCTCTATCGGCAGCTTCAGAGATAAAAAAGGCCTCGAATATCTGTTCGATGCCTGCCAGCAGCTCAGAGCCAAAACCAATCCTGCCCAGGCAGATCTCACGCTGTTGCTCGTCGGTGACTTCGCAGAAAAAGAGCGAGATTACTGGAAAAAAACACTCTCCGACAGTGGTTTTGCTGATCGAGTCGTGATCACCGGCAAAATTAGCCGCCAAGCAGCCTTAGCCTACCTGCCCCACATGGATATTTTCGCAATTCCTTCGCTAAGAGATGGCTGCCCCAATGCGTTGCTAGAGGCTATGCTCGCAGCCAAAGCGATTGTTGGGAGCCGTGTAGACGCCATTGGTGAAATTATTGAAGACGGGTCTGACGGCTTCATAGTGCCGCCTGGTGATACTGAAAGCCTTGCTAAGGCCCTTTGGCAGCTCGTGAGTCAGCCTAACTTGCGACAACGGCTGGGAATGGCTGCTAGGCAAAAAGCACTGACTCAGCTGGCACCTGCGGTTGAACAACAACGTTGGCAAGCCGTTTATCAACAGGTTCTCAGCCCCAAGCGTTCGCCTTTAAGGGCGCTCCACGTGAGAAAGTCTCTTTTAAATCCTTAGCATGACGATTAAACGTAATGGCGGCAGCTCTTTCAAGGGAAATCGCCCCAACACGATTCAACAAACCCTACCTGGATTACAGCGAATTATTCGGCGATTTTGGCCGCAGATTCGCAAGCAAAGGGGACTGCTTTTGCTCGCCGGGCTGGCGCTGGTGACCAAAGTATTCGCCCGGCTGATCGCACCTTGGCCGCTCAAGCTCATTTTTGACTTTGTACTGGTGCCCGATGCCCACAGTACCCAGCTAGACTGGCCGCTGCTAAGAGACCTGAGTCCTCATTGGCTGTTGGCCGTGCTGGCACTCGCAATCATTGCAACGGCGGCGCTGCGGGCGATGTCTGCCTACGTTAGCCTGGTGGGGCTTTCGGTTGCCGCTAGCCGCATCATGACAGATATCAGAGCCGATCTGTATGCCCATATCCAACGGCTTTCCCTCTCTTTTCACTACCAAGCTAAAAGTGGTGACTTGATTACGCGCATTACCAGTGATGTGGATACGCTGCGCAGCGCAACGGTGAATGCAACACTGCCGCTGATTGTCGATACGCTGACACTCATTAGTATGGTGGGCGTAATGTTCTCGATTGACTGGGAACTGGCCTTAATTGGCCTAACGGTTTTCCCGCTTTTCATCCTCTCTAGCCTCAAGATGACAAAGCAGATTAAAAAAGTGTCTCGTCAGCAGCGCCGTCGAGAAAGTGCCATGGCCGCAACGGTTGCCGAATCAGTGGGTGCTATTAAGGTGGTGCAGGCACTCTCACTCGAAAAGAGACTAGAGAAAATATTTGCTAACGACAATCGCCAAAGCTTAGAAGATACAGCCCGCACACAGCAGCTTTCGTCAGGGCTACAGCGGACGTCGGAAATGTTGGTTGCTCTAGCCACCGCTCTCGTGCTTTGGCGCGGCGCGATTATCGTACAGCAAGGTGCTGCAACCCCAGGCGATCTGCTGGTTTTTATCACCTACCTAAAAACGGCCTTTAAGCCCACTCGCGACCTGGCCAAAGAAGCTGCAAAAATCTCTAAAGCGGCCGCATCGGGCGAGAGAATCATCGATTTGTTCGACATGGTGCCTGACGTTTGTAATCAGCCTGGTGCCGTTGCAGCACAGCCGTTCTGCGGCGATATCTCTTTTAAAAACGTTTATTTTGCCTACGAATCGAACAGGATGATTCTGGAGAATGTTAGCTTTGATGCCCAAGCCGGTCAGCGCATTGCCCTGGTTGGGCCATCAGGGGGCGGTAAGTCTACGCTGGTGAGCCTGCTGCTGCGCCTATACGACCCGCTTCTGGGCCAAGTCAGCATTGATGGCAAGGCTATTGGGGAATATACGTTGGATTCTCTACGGCAGCAAATCAGTATTGTGCTGCAAGACAGCATTCTGTTCGGGACGACGGTTCGAGACAATATTGCCTATGGGACGACGGGCGCAACTGACGCAGATATTGAGAAAGCGGCCAAGCTAGCCAATGCCCACGACTTTATTAGGCAGCTACCTGATGGGTACAACACGCTGATGAGCGAGCGCGGCCTGACCCTGTCGGGGGGGCAACGGCAGCGAATAGCAATCGCTAGAGCCGCTGTTCGCAAGGCCCGCATTGTGATTTTGGATGAGCCCACCGTTGGGCTCGATAACCAAAGTGAAAAAAACGTGAATGAAGCACTGGCCCGTTTGACCCAAAATACAACGACATTCCTAATCACGCATGACCTCAGAGCTTCGAAAGACTTTGACCAAATCCTTTATATCGAGAACGGTCAAATTTTAGAGCGCGGCACCCACATGGCCTTGATGCAACAGGGCAGTCACTACGCCGCGCTCTATCAGCTACAGACGGCGATCACGCCAGCAAAGCCCCTGGCAGTAAAGCCACCATAACGCAGTTTAGAAAAAGCCCTAGGAAAAGTTATTCAGCCGAAAGCCAACCACAGAGATCTATGAAACATCCTCAAGTTACTATTATCGTCGTTCCTAGAGAGCGCTTTCAGTTCACTCAAAAGTCACTGGAGAGCCTGTATAAAAATACTCAACATCCCTTTCAACTGATTTATATAGACAACCATTCGCCAACTCATATTCGTGAGTATTTGGAAGAACAGGCACAAAAGAAAGCGTTTGAGCTGGTGCGATCGCCCTACTATCTCTCACCTAATCAGGCTCGAAATGCGGGCCTACGACGCGTTAAAACCCCTTTTGTTGTTTTTGTTGATAACGACATTGTATTTTCATCCGGCTGGTTAACGGCCTTAATGACTTGCGAGCGCGAGACGGGGGCCGCTGTTATTGGTTCGCTGGTTTGCCAGTACGAGCCGCTGCATACCATTGTTCACTGCGTGGGTGGTGACTATATGGAGCCCGATGAATACGCCAAATTCTCTCGAGGTGAGAGAGGACCAAAAGCCACTATTGAAAATGCTGGACAGTGGACAATCGAAGAGAAAACCTACTTTCAAAATCAAACTATCGCTGAGATTAGAAACCGGATTCATAGACAGACCGTCAGCTTCATAGAATTTCACGCGATGCTGGTACGCACCAGTTTGTTTAACCGCACTGGATTACTTGACGAAGGATTTTCTTGTACAAAAGAGTATCTAGACTTTTGTATGACGGTAATTCGACTAGGAGAGTCGATTTATTTAGAACCCGCTTCTATCGTTACGTTCCTAACCCATCCGCCTGCACCGACGATGGAACTTTCTGATTTGCCTTACTTTATGCTGCGCTGGAGCGATGAGTGGGAACTCTCTAGCCTGAAGCACTTCCAAAAGAAATGGAATCTTGCAGAGAGTCCCTACTTTAAAAAGCGCTACCGAAAACTAGGCCAAAGACGACGAAAAGAATTGATAAAGCCGCTCGTTGCCCAGTTTTCCTTCCTCAATGAACCTGCTCAAAAATGGCTAGAGAAGAGATTGGTCAATATTGAAAAGATCTTTAATCACTATCTCTCTAGGCAGTATCAGAAAGTATTGCGACAAGCTGATACCGCTCTTATCTCAGATTATCCTGCCCCTTCATTCCCTGACAAATCACTACCTAAAGATCGTGATCGCGCGAACGCCCTCTCCTCCCGACCGCTCTCAACGAGCCAAGTATCAAAGAACCAGATGTCAACAAGCCAAATATCAACAAGCCAAATATCAACAAGCCAAATATCAACAAGCCAGTCATCATTCACCATCAACCCTACTTCAACCCATCTCTGAAGCAGTCATCATACGCTTCGAGAAGGGCAAAGCCCTACATCATTCATCACCCAGGAGATTTCCCTATGCTTTACCGCGACTTTGGAAAAACCGGCATTCAATCCTCTGCTATTGGCCTTGGTACCTGGAACATTGGAAACCAGTGGGGCCACATTGATGAAGCGCACGCGATCACAACCATCCGCAGCGCTGTCGAAAAAGGAATTAATATCATCGATACCGCCGAGTCCTACGGAATGCCAGCGGGCCTTTCGGAAGAGCGCGTAGGCAAAGCATTAGAAGGCATTCGCGACAAGGTTCATATCGTCACGAAAATGGGGCGCTGGGGCAGACGCTCTGGGCAAATGGTCCCAATAACAACCACTGATATGGTCAGACTCTGCGCACATGCGTCGCTCTACCGCTTAAAAACAAACTATATCGACGTCATGCTTTGTCACGAGGGCAAGCTCGCCGAGCAAAAGCTTGCCAAGACCTATCTCGAAGGGTTCCAACTGCTCCAGCAGCAGGGACTGATTGGCTCCTATGGTATTTCCACCGATCGTCTGGACGTGCTGAAGTTGTTCAATACCAGTGGCAACTGTAGCGTGGTAGAAGTCGATTACTCGCTGCTTAACCGCAATCCTGATAAAGAATTTTTGCCTTACTGCCAAGCGCACAACATCGCAGTGCTCGTCAGAGGTCCGCTCCATAAGGGGCTGCTGTCAGGCAAGTATTCTGCCGATACCATATTTACCGACACAGTCCGGTCTGAATGGCACAAGGACGATCGAACGAAAGAAAAACTTGCTCGGAAGCTCACCAAAATTGATAATCTCAAAGCGGCTGTGCCGCCTGGCAAAGAGATGGTAAAAGCAGCGTTAGGCTTTGTGATTTCCCATCCGATAGAACCTGTTGCGATCGCAGGTGCCAAGTCTCCTGCACAGGTCTCTATTAACGCTAGTGCAGGTAACAAACTGCTTTCACCGGCAGAAAGAGAACATCTCATACGCTGCACAAAATCAAAAGATAAAACCCTTGCGAGCGCATAAAGCACTCAGTGAATGATAAAGCACTCAGTGAATGGCAGATCGGCCCCAGTTTTTCACTAGGCGATGCAACAGAGATAGAAAGAACTTCTCAGCCACATAAACATAACTAAGGAACACAACTAAAACAGCCTTACCTGTACAGGAGATATCTAGTATGACATCGACTAACGTAGCCTCTCCAGAAACCACACTTCACCCTATCCAATCCGCCTCTGGCTCAGCCCCTGAGCCAGTTATGCCTGGAACAAAAAAGCCCAAAGTCACCCTCGTTATTGGCCCCCGAGAACGCTTTAGCTATACTCGTGAATGTTTAGAGAGCATCTATCAAAACACCGACTATCCTTTTGAGCTGGTCTTTGTGGATGTCTGTTCACCCAAGCCGGTTGAGCACTACATTCAACAAAAATCTCAGGAAGAATCCTTTACGGTCATTCGCACAGCACGATACATCTCTCCTAATCAGGCTAGAAATGTAGGCTTGCGCTACGTGCGTCAACAGGCACATGCAGCGTATATTGTATTTGTCGAAAATGACGTTATCGTCAAAAGAGGCTGGCTGACTCGGCTCGTAAGCTGCGCAGAAGAAACCGGTGCAGCTGTGGTTGGTCCCCTTACGTGCATTGGTAAACCTCTTCATCAGGTGATTCATAATGCAGGCGGTCGTTCGTACATCAAAACCGATCTTAAGCGCGGCCAGTCCAGACGATTAATAAAACAGTCGGCCTATCTCACCGGTAAACCTGTGGCCGAAGTCCCTGAAGAGCTTTGCCCAGTGCAGTGCGACTATGTAGAGTTTCACTGCATGCTGGTGCGCACCAACATTTTTGAGACAGCGCCGTTCAAAAAGACACATGGCTTGCTAGATGAAGGAATGTTGGCCACCCGCGAGCATATCGACTTTTGCTTTATGGTCACTGAGGCAAGTGGCCGCATTTACAGCGATCGCACCGCCGTCGTCACCACCGATACGGTCGGCATTGATAGCAACAAAGCGGGCCTCATTAAATGGTTTGGCCAGCTAGAGCTACCAGAATTTAAGCTTTACGACCTGCCTTACTTCATGCTGCGTTGGAGCGATGCCTGGGATCTTTCAAGTCTGAATCATCTGCGTAAAAAATGGAACTTAACAGAAGATAGATACTTCAAGAAACGCTATGCAAAGTTAGGCGATCGTCGCCGTGAGTTGCTGGTTTTACCATTGGTTCAACGACTTACGTTTGGTAGAGGGAGCGATCGCCTAGAAAAGCTATTGGCTGCTATAGAAAGAAAAATCAACCACTATCTCTACAATCGCTATCTTAAAAAATATCCTGAAGCCCCCCATCCAATTCAGCCTGCCACCGTTCGCCACACGCTGCAATCTGTTCAGCAGCGCTAAGAGCGTGTAATAGACACGATAAGAAACAACATGCAACCACTCACTCGCGTTATTTTGGTTCGGCACGGACGCAGTACATTCAATGAGCAAGGTCGCTATCAGGGTAGCTCCAACGACTCTGTACTGACTGAGCAAGGTAGAAAAAACTCGTGGCTAGTTGGCCAACATCTAAAGCAAGCCTCAGTCAATGGCCCCATCGACTTTATCTACACCAGTCCCCTACGCCGAGTTCAACAAACGGCTGATGAAATGATCAGAGTACTGGCACCGAGCAGGCCGCCGCCGGTCATCACTGACGATGACCTAAAAGAAATTTCGCTTTCTCTTTGGGAGGGCATGAGCTACCAGCGTGTACAACAGCAGTTTGCCAGTCAGTATCACCAGTGGCGGCAGTGCCCTGCTCAGTTTGAGCTACCGATAGAGCGGGAGAATCCAGCAAATGGAGAGATTTCTGTCGCAACAGAAACGTATTTTCCCATACAAGACCTCTACCATAGCGCCCGAAAATTTTGGACGAAGGTACTGTCACGTCACACAGGCAACACGCTTTTAATCGTGAGTCACGGTGGTACTATTCATGCACTTTTGAGCACTGCGCTCGGGTTAATGCCCGACTGCCACCATAGCTTGCAACAGTCTAATTCTGGAATTAGTGAACTGGTATTTTCAGGAACACCCAAACTTGGAGATCGCGTACAACTTCACCAGCTTAATCAGACAACTGTGCTTGGCGAGCCGCTGCCTAAGCTCAAAGTAAATAAACAAGGGTTACGACTATTACTGGTCCCCAGCAATGAGCCTGATGATGAGATGACTACCCAACATTTTCAACGTCTAGCAGAGCGTATCAAGGGACTATCTATCGACTTTTGCCTATCGAGCCATGAGGGGCAGCCATGGCTTCATTCTTTGGTGCAGCAGCATCCTAATATGCTTTGTTTAGGCTCACAAAATGCTAACTTTCTAGACGCTTGGCAACAGCACTTAGGTCAGTCTTATCGGCCAGATGAACCACTAATAACAGGTTTGGTAATCGCCCCCACAGCCAGCATTCAAAAACTACTCAGCCAAGTCCTCACTCAAAGATTAGAGAAAACGCTAAGACATGATTTTATGAAAGGTGATCTCAAAAATGCATTATCCAATCACGACCTAGTGCTTCGCCACGGACACCTTAGTATTGTTCACTATCCCCACAACCATCGGCCAGTTGTTCAGGCAATCAACCTTTAATTTTGTTGAAATCACGGCCTGGTTCAAAACCCTAATCCCTAGGGTGACTTACCATACCCCACCTCGGTTATAGCTGTGGTGGGGTTATGTAACTTTGGTGGTAGCTGGCATTTCAGCTGGAGACTCCAGTCGACTCCATTCTTGAAGAAGGCCCTGATAAATTTCAGAGGCTAACGTTTTTTGAGAGTCGGCTTCGGTTTAGGTTTTGTCGCAGCACATCCTTTCTCAGAAGGCTCCTTTAAGGTGCCAAACTTAGGCGACCAAAAGCCACCGTCACGGCTTTGGAAAAAGGCAACGTCTTTACATTTACCCTTGCGATTTTCCACGATTGAACAGCGCAGCATCACCTTATCGATGCCCTCTTTTTTGTAGGCGTGCCGTATTAACAGGGCGCTACACACTGGGCAAGGATGATTAGTGAAAGCGGCTGGATCAGCAGCTCTTTCTGAATAAGGCAGCTCGTAGGCTTTTTTAGTCGTATTCCAAAACATGACGGTGCCGCAGCCCGGCGAACCACATTTTAAAAAGTGATTGGCTTTGAGCTTTTTAGATTTTGAAGGAATCTTGTTGAGCAGCTGATCGCACTTAGGACATTTTGTTTTACTCTTCTGTTCTTTTTTCGTAGCTATCTTGCCGATACTTGTTGTCGAACCATCATCCGCAAAGAAGTCATAGGGTGCTTGCTTTTCAAAGCCCTTGCTGCCTGTGCTATTACGAGCCTTCTTAGTCGTCGCTGTCGGCTTTTTCGTTACACTGGCTGTTGAACTGACTGCTGCATTGGCTGGCTCATTGGCGGTGGCGATTTGCCGTAGCTCGTGCATCATACCCGCAGAAAGCTTTGTTCGGGCACTCGCGATCGCAGGGGCAAAATACTCCCGATGCCACCCGGTCAAATACGCCTGCCACTCTTTTTTCCCGGAGGCGATCGCATCTAATTCCGTTTCCATCTGCGCCGTAAACCCCGGCTGAATCAGATCCGGCAACAGCTTTTCTAACGCCGCATCTAAAGAAAGCCCCAAGGCCGTAGGCTGTAGCTTACCCTTGAGCAGGCCCACATAGGTGCGCGTTCTCAGCGTTTTAATCGTGGGCGCATAGGTACTGGGCCGACCAATCCCCTTACGTTCCATCAGCTGCACCAGCTTAGGCTCGCTATATCGTGGCGGCGGCTGGGTCTGTTTTTTATCGGCCTGCGCCTTATCCACGGTCACCGCCTGATCGGGCTGGAGCGTGGGCAGCTGCGAGTCCGCACTGAGGTTGTTCCAATACTTTGTATATCCGGCAAATTCCACCACCTGCCCCCGCGCTTCCCAGTAGGTTCGCTCTGCCCCCTCTCCGGCCTGGGTCACAATTCTGGTCTTACGTAAGCGCGCTGAGCAGCATTGCGAAGCCACGGCACGATTCCAAATCAGTTCGTATAGCTTTGCCGCATCTGCAGAGATCCTGCTCCGAAGTTGTTGCGGCGTGAGCGTCACATCCGTCGGTCGGATCGCTTCGTGGGCAGCTTGCGCCCCTTTCACTGCCCGCTGCTTGGCCGTTTTCTTTGGCACATTGGTTGGGTCGTGTTGGGTAAGGTACGCCTTCACCGCTGCGGTAAAGGGCGCAGAGAGCACCACCGAATCGGTCCGCATGTAGGTAATGTGTCCCCCTTCGTACAGCGACTGGGCCACTTTCATCGTTTGCTCAGGGCTGAAGCGCAGCTTACTCCCGGCAGACTGTTGCAGGGTAGAGGTGATGAAGGGGGGCGGCGGCGATTGGCGCTTTAGCTTGCCTTCTACAGAGAGAATTGTGTGGGGAGCGCTTTGGGCGATCTCAATCAGTCTATCCGCCTCAGCCTGAGTGCTCACTCGTTCCGACTCGGGCGCTTTTTTATCGTCTTTCCCGGCATCATCCACACCTTTAGTGGCATCTTTTTGGGGACGACCAGCCGCCGGGCTCTTTTTATTTGGACTCTTTTTATTTGAATCCTTTTTATAAAAGGCCTTAAACCCTTCTGCGTAAGTGACCCACACACTCCAATAGTCTTGAGGCGTAAATTTTTGAATCTCACGTTCACGTTGACACAGCAAATGGAGCGTCGCACTCTGAACACGCCCCATGGATTTTGCACCATTGTTCAGCGGCCACACCACATGGCGGCTCCCCTTATACCCCACCAGCTTATCGAGGCAGTCACGGGCGCGTCCGGCAGCCACCAAAGACTGATCAAGTGACCGAGGATTGGCCACCGCCTTGCGCACCGCAGCGGGCGTAATTTCGCTATACACCACCCGGTAAGGCTTCTTTAGCCGTAGGGCCTGCTGCAAGTGCCAGCCAATGGTTTCACCTTCCCGGTCAGGGTCAGTGGCAATATAAACGGTATCCGCCTGCTTTACCGCCTGCTTGAGCGCGGCAATCGTCTTCTTGGCTCGGGTGTCCCTGGGCGCATACTTGCAGCGAATCTCCTGGCCATCCATGTCAAAGCCGAGAGCATCTTCCCCCTCATTCACCAGCTCCCGAATGTGCCCCATGCTGGCTTTTACCGTCCAGCCAGGCCCCAAAATTTGACCGAGTTTCTTCAGTTTGCCGGGGCTTTCAATCAAAAGGAGCTTGGACATGGCGGTCTCGGTTCTGTATCAGGCACTTGGTCAGGCAGGAGGCCAGACATGAGCATGTCCATATTAGTACATACGCTCTAAAATGGTACGTATGAGCTACAAAAGTTAGCGCTGGTCTGACTTAACAGCCACTTTGGCTGGCACCGCTGGTTTCTTTTGTTTATCCTCCAAAATACCCTCACCCTTAACAAACCAAGAGATTCCAAAGGCGACAACACACACGGACTCTAGCCAAAAGATAGGATCAAAGCGCTCAATCGGTGCCTTCAGTTCAGCCGGGACCAGGGCATAAACGGCCATCGTAGCGATCGCACCCAGCATAATAAATCCACAAGTCCTATACACCTGATTACGCTGCTTTTTGCGAGGCGTAGGATTCGGTGCCCCCTTGGTAAACAGCACCAGGGAGAAGTAGGACAGTGTCAGAAAATAGCCCGAAGCAAAGGCGATATGGAGTTTGCCAAGGGTGGCCGCTAGCGGCGTCGGATCGACGGGTGTGGTCGGCAACAGTGCCGTTAAAATCACACAAAAGCCTGCCAGGTTACCCACCCAATGGTCTTTGCGACTGTAGCCCTTATAAGAGAATAAAAAGACACCCATGGCACACAGCGTACCGACAAACACATCACGCATGCCCGTGTAGTAGTAGTCGCTCACCGTGTCTTGGATACCGAGCCCAAATAGCCACATGCCCCCCAATACCAACACCAAGGGTAGCAACATACCTAGCCACCCCACAGCTTTACGTAGCGCTAAATAAGAAACGACTAGGCGATTGCCATCCTTGCGTCCGTCTGCCATTGTTCGATCTCCTTAATGGGTTACGAGAGATAACGCACGAAACACCTTTAGCGAAAAGTTTTAGCGAAAAGTTCTATCGAAAAGTAAGGCCTTTCCGATAGTCTGTGCTAATGATCTCCGAAGTGCTGACAAGTTTCAGGTCTCCCTGTTGAATTCTACGTTTTTCCTTTGCCAAAAACGCTTTGAGTTTTGTGAGTGTTCCCCGCTTCTTTTCATGCAACAAGCATACTGCTGTCCGCCTCGGACCACGAACCACAAAGTTAATATCAAACGCTCAATCAACGGTGGGGTTTCCATGAATCACTCTGAGTAGCAACACCGTTTTATCCCAATCCTTACTGCTTTAGGGCTACCTAGCCTGGAACCCTATTGATATCGTTAGTATTTCAGAACCTCGAATTATTTTGCGCGAACCATGAGTACTAAGTCATGAGTACTCAATTCTGATTGACGGTAATGAGCCGGTAATCTTACTATATGATGAAAGCATATTGGCCGAGGTTATGACTGATTCCATAACTTATTTCATAAGTTATTCACGAGTTGACGAACAATTCGCTTTGGACTTGGCCAAAAAACTTCGGAACAGTGGCGCAAAGGTCTGGATTGATCAAATTGATATTCAAGCTGGAGATCGTTGGGATGAAGCTATTGAGGACGCCTTAGAAGGTTGTGATGGTTTCCTAATCTTGTTATCTGATGCCTCGGTTAAGTCTAACAATGTGATGGATGAAGTATCCTATGCACTGGAGGAAGGCAAGCAGGTCATTCCAATTTTAGTTGAAAGCTGTGAGGTTCCCTTCCGCTTAAGAAGATTGCAGTATATTGACCTCTACAGCAACTTTGATGAGGGCTTTAGCCGCTTACTTCAGTCTTTGGAGTTAGAAAATGTTGCAAAGACGTTACCTGGCCAAGTCTCTGGTGGCAAAGCTTCTGACCAAGGATCACCGGGCGCTTTGGTGGAACACGGCAAAACATCAACGGAAACTAAACAGTTTCCTAGTCTCAGAAAAACACTATCCTATATCAGCATATCCTTAGTGATTTTAGGGGTATCGTTCGGCACTGTGAGATGTGTACACAATACTTCGTCTTCAGTGACGACATTACAAAATGGGCAGAGATTGAATCTTGATGATTTAAAGGGCTACCTCGAAGCGAACGATTTCAGGAGTGCAAATAGAGAAACACGAGTTTTGTTGTTCAATATTGCAAATATTTCTGGTCAAGACTACTTTGAGAAAGGCGATAGTCAAAATATTGACTGTCGAGGGTTGGAGGCTATTGACAAACTGTGGGCAGAGTACAGCGACGGTGAATTTGGAATAGATGTTCAGAAGGATATTTTACGAGATGTCCAGGATTGGTCTCGTTTTATCCAAAAAAATGGATGGGAGGAAAATGGTCGAATTCTAGAAGATCGATCTGAGTTAACTTATGACCGGTCAGCTCCCAGAGGGCATTTACCAGGAGTAATGTTTTGGATTAGAGGTGATTCCGACTTCTATGGTGGGATCCAATGTAATTACTAGCGCTGTATGTACAGTAAAGTGATGAGAAGTCGATAATTTATAGTCTCGTCTGTCCATCGAGATCTGAATGTGAGCCATCGTAGACGAGATGCAGACATCGCTGCTAATCCTTTCGGATTTGATGTTGTGCTTAAGTCTTTGCGCAGCACAGTTGAAAGGGAATGGTACAAGACCTGAGTAAATGCTGATTGAGAAAAACTGTCTTAAAAAGTCTTCAAAAACCTGGATTCTGAAAGTCGCTATTAAAAACAACGCCTCAAAATCCAGGCTTTCTTGTAGGCCTCAAGAGAGGTCACTATGAGGGAGCTATGAGGTCACTACGCCTTGTTCTCTGCGCCGAGCTTATCTTGGGTTCGAGTCTCAAAATCACTGGCTGCGTGGCGCTCGTGCAGCTGTTCTTCAGGTGCCCCCCATGTGCGATTCACCATCCGCCCACGCTGTACTGCTGGTCGGACATCAATCTCTTTTGCCCATCTCATCAGATTCGTGTAGGACGAAGCCTCTATAAACTCAGCCGCGTCGTATAAGCGATTCAAGACCAACCCACCGTACCAGGGCCAAATTGCGATATCAGCAATGGTATAGTCATCACCACAGAGGTAGAATCTATCGGCTAAGCGTCTATCAAGAACGTCTAGCTGGCGCTTGGTCTCCATTGTAAAGCGATCAATACAGTATTCAATTTTGGTGGGCGCGTAGTTGTAAAAATGTCCAAAACCACCGCCAACGTAGGGCGCTGAGCCCATCTGCCAAAAAAGCCAAGAGAGGCATTCGGTCCGTTGTGCCAGCTCAGTGGGCAAGTCAGTTGGCAGAAAAGCATTAAACTTCTCTGCCAAATAGAGCAAAATAGAGCCTGATTCAAAAACAGGGGTAGGCGGTGTCGTACTTCGATCCACCAAAGCCGGAATCTTAGAATTGGGATTCACCGCCACAAACCCACTGCCAAACTGATCTCCCTCATTGATTTTGATCAGGTAAGCGTCATACTCAGCTTCAGTAATCCCAAGCGCCAGCAGCTCTTCAAGCATGATTGAGACCTTCTGACCGTTCGGGGTCGCCATTGAATACAGTTGGATAGGGTGTTGCCCTACCGGCAGGTCTTTTTGATGGGTGGCGCCCGCAATAGGGCGATTGATGCTCGCCCAGGTTCCGCCGCTTTCACTCTCCCATTGCCAAACTTTGGGAGGTGTATAGGTTGAGGGTGCTTCCATGGTTCAGCTCCTGTTATAGAGTACTCACGATTGCCAGCCTAGCTTAGATAGCCAAAAGTGACCTGGAAGTAACCTGAGAGGAAAATTGTTGAGAGGTTGTGCACGTTCTGCAGACGATATGCTTCAAAAGCTCTATTACACTTTCGACACTAATAAGGGCTAGGAACATGATAGACAGTAGCATTATGCGTATGCCCTCTCCCTCAGGCTTGCCCAAATGCTCAAAAGAATAGCCTACCTACTGCTGTCATTATTACTCGTCGTCTTCATGGTTGGCAGTAGACCACAGGGGCCTAGAAATATCGTCGCCATTTTTGCCCATGCTGATGACGAAACGGGCATTGCACCGGTATTGGCAAAGTACGCTGAAAATAACAATGTGTATTTAGTGATTGCAACGGATGGTCGCTATGGATTCACTGAGCATGCAGGGATTGAGGATGAAGAAGTCCTCATAGCAGTTCGGGCAGAAGAAGCTCAATGTTCTAGCGAAAAACTAGGGATTAATCCACCGATACTCTTAGGATTCCATGATGGTTTGGGCCTTCGAGATGATATTGGAGCCTACTTTTCCCAGGTTTATGAACTCAGAGAACAGCTCCAAACTGTCCTGGCTACCACTGAGCCAGATGTGATTATCACCTATGGGCCTGACGGCGAAACCGGTCACCCTGATCACAGACTAATAGGTGCAGTGACCACTGAGGTATTGCTACGACAGGTTTGGCCTAAAACCCCAGAGCTGTATTACTTCAGCTGGTCAAAAGAACAGGCCGCAAGATTCGAATCGTTGAATCTACACTATGTGGATCAAACCCATCTCGATACCGTCATTGAATTTTCGCCAGAGCAGGAAGCCAAGGCCTTCGAAGCAATTCGTTGTTATACGTCCCAATTCACTCCAACGGAAATGGACGAATGGATCGCCATAGAAAACCAAGACACTACAAACCATCTGTCTTTTCGTCGCATGGCTCAACGTCTCTGGCGCCGACGTGATTTTTAATGTGACTAATCCACAACGACCCTAAAGCGAATATATCCGAATGAATTAGCAGGCGTGCCCTCTGCGGTTGCATTGGGAAGATTGCTTAAATCAACCACCACGGCTCCGTTGTCATTACTCCCACCACAGTTAAGACCAGGGAAAACGGTACTGGGCTCAAGTCCTCCTGGGAAATAATAACCGCCAACCCCATCGCTACCGCCAGAATCAGGGATTTCATCACCGTCATTGTCATTGGTGAGTGCCACAATCTCATTGTTGAAGCTCAACAAAATGCCCCGATTGCCAAAACCAGGAGCAGCAGGAGTACTACTGTTGAAAGCGGTCGAAATAAAAGTTGTATTTGTTGGAATGAGATCGCACACAACCACATCTTGAGCTGCCACACCCCCATCCGATAAAAAGGGAAGTGTATACTCCAGCTCATCACCTGGCCTCACCGTTCTGGCACTTTGAGAGCCATTGGCAATACCCGCGATATAGCCTTCTACAGTGCCTGAGCCAATGGTGACCGTGACCGCAGCCCCTGGCCAATTGATAGCGTTATCAGCATCGCTGCCGGTGCCAACATCGACGTAAGTAAGATTGGCCATGCTATCAAAAAGTTGTTCATCCGCCTGTCCACGGTTAATCGCCGTAATCCGCTTGACCAAATGCAATAAAGGCTCCTCTAAAGGCGTCAGCCCCGCATCCCAAGTCAGCTCATCTACAGCGGGTTGAACAGTAAAATCAATGGTGCGACCTACGCCGTCGGCATCAGAGTCGATGGTGTCATCATTAGGAGCACCCGCATCCAACAAGACGAAATTTCTGTTGTTGGGGGCCTCAAATTCAATAAAATAGTCACCAGGGGCAACGGATTCAAACAAATAGCTCCCGTCAGGAGCGGTTATGAGAGTTTGCACCGGGGTTGCGCTAGCATTAGCGCGATCGCTGGCATTGTAAAGGTTCACAGTAACCCCAGCCACACCGGTAGCACCATCGTCTTGCAGTCCATTTTGATTCGTATCCGCCCAAACAAAATCACCCACATCAGCCGGTGAAGCCGGACCTATCGGCGTGCGAATCGTGGCATCTGGAGAGGGAATAAAGCCCAGGCTGGGATGATTAGGGGTGCCCTTAAAATTATTGGTGTAGATATCATTCCCCAAGTTGCCACCCGCCGACAGCGTCAATTGCAATTGCAGGGATGGAGTACCCGCTGGAATCGGCGGCGCAATGATCTTAACGGCAGTGACATCAGAAAAGTCTGTACTTGGGCAACTGACCTGTCCAGCCGTAATATTAGCAGGCGTACACCAAACGGTAGAGGGGTTTGTTGTTGCCGGATCGTCGCTAATATTGCCAGGGGAATCATTGGTATACTCAAAGGTAAAACCAAAACTATCCGAATCAACAATACTTTGAAAAACAGGTGTGCCCGTAAAGTCAGAGGGTGGCGTTCCCGCCCCATCAAAGGCATCACGAATGCCACCATCACCCTCGTAGGGCAAGATATCGATAAACTCTGAACCTGCGTCAACATCAGTATCTGGACTCAGGTTCACTAAAAACAAATCGTAAACCAAATCATCGCCTATCGCCACCTCTGAGGCAACGGCTGATTTTGAGATCCGAAATGCGGCATTATTGGCAATGGTAATGCTGCGAAATGCCGTGCGGTCACTCTCTGGCGAACCATCAAGGGGCAACCCACCGCCATCGAGGGCCTCCACAATGGTTTGGTTTGTTGCAGTGGTACCGCCAGCAACGTCAAACTTGGCCTGCGCCTGGAATGTGATACTTGGAATCACCACATTGGGCGAATAGTTACCCAAATTCCACACCAGCGTTGTGGTGTCGTCGCCATTGACGGTGACACTATCCGGTGTAATATCCGCAGAATCCGATACATAGGACAGCTCGGCAGGCAACGTATCGGTCACAACAATATCAGCACTAGGGGCACTCGCAACAAATGCGGTAAGGGTGGGCTCTAGCACAAAGGTGACATTGTCGGCAGCATTGACGGCATTAACTAAATCATCAGCAGGTGTGGCGTTGTTGGTGTTGTCTGTCTTTTTGTTGATACGAGCGATCGCTCGAATTAGTCGCAGGCGATCGCCATCATCATTCCCACTGTGATCTTCTGGGCGATAAGTGCCATTTTTCCAGTCACCGCCATCAACCTCATCTGACCGCGAGGTGACATGGTTCGCCAAAATATTGAGATCCGCAATCTGAGTGCCCGTTGCCGGATCAATATTCAACGCCTGTAAATGCGCGACTGCCTGTATCCGTCGGCCCTCTTCTAAGGTGCCATCGACAATATTGGGCCGAATCCGAACACGGCTTACCTGGGGCACTAAGCTAGGATCTGCGTCGAGCTCGGCTTCGGTATACCACGTCGCATCCGCATCCTCGCAGGTCGCCGCTCGCTGAGCATCAAACCTTGCTACATCATCTATGGCTGCCGCATCATCACCGTAGTAACTATCGCTAGCATTGTCACCGCCGACACCGTAGTCAATAATCACTTCCGACTCATTGAGACGAGAAGAATTCGGGACATACATTTCCACATACTTACCAGTTGTGGTGTTTCGCGCCAAGATTTGCGTGCGGTTGTCAAATTTATCACACACGATGGCATTGGTTATGTCTCCAGTCCCCGTATTACTCATGAGGAAATACGCACCATACACTTGATCTGGCATGACATAACCGTCACCCGATCTCCGATCTGTCATTGGAAATAGAGTGCGGAGTTCACTTCCACTGCTGCCAAATTGCCCGCCGTCGTATTGCGTTCTGTATTCTTTGTATTGTCCAGACCCAGGCAACGGACGCTGCAGGGTGAACTGCCGATCGTTATTGACGCCATCAATATCGTTGATAGGCACACTGGCATTGCCACCCCTATCAGGCTCCACGTTTGGCTGGCCAGTAATACTAGGTGTTTCCAAAAAGTCATAGTAATTTTGCGCAACCAGCTGATTTCCTCCGGCTGGAAAATCGCTGGTTGGGATCCAAATCTCAACCACACCCGAGACTAAATAGGTTTCATCCGCATTGAGCGGATCGCCATTAGCCGCGAGCGTAGGCCGGTGATTGCCACTCAAGTCAGCATCGGTAATGGTAATCGTAATATCGCTGCCAGCACCACCTGCTTGAGAACATGTCCAGGTCCCCGAATCGGCAACGGCTCGGGCGGCCTGATCTACTGGTGTTGTACTTAACGAACCATAGGGAATATCACGAATATATTCCCCAACAACGCTGGTGTCATTATCATTAATGCCACAGCCAATGCGACCACCCCAGTTATAGAGCTGAGCATTAGAGGAAATATTGGACACCACATCGGTAATGATAATTTGGTCGCCGGGTGTGCCAGGATCCGCATCCCCCAGCATTTCACTTCCTTTTGGAGCCACTATCGAAAGCGGCCACACATATAAAATCCCTTCTTCCCCACTCGGCCCGTCCGTAAATATGCCATCTCTACGGGGAACACCCGGTAGTGCCTTAATCAAGTCCATTTTGGGCGTGGCCGAAACCGTTGTGTTGGTCGGCCCAGAGGTCAGGATGTTGCCATCAGCATTGAGCTCAGCTGTCACCGCCAAGGTCGCACCATGAGGTGTATCGCCCAGCACGTAGGCGCTAAAGTCCAAGAAGCCGGTCGTGGAAGGATCCAACAATTCTGTGCAAGTCAGCGTTTTACGATCTACGCTAACAGTCACATTGGCAGCGCAATTCGCTTGAGACTCATCCCACAGATGATCGTCGTCCGTGATAGTAAGGGTAATGGTAGTACTTGTGTTGGGCTGTTGATTAGTTGCGTAATTAACCCGATAGGTTACCGTGTCGTAAGTGCGTACAATACCATTACTGCTACTTTCATCGTTTCCCGAATTTGTGGTGCCTGGAAAGATGGGGTTGGGTCCCTCGAAAGGCGCCGTCCCATCATTTTGAACAGAAACGCTAAAAAGGCTAACCACCGCCCGTGAGGACGGCAAATTCACGAGACTTATAAAGCCTAATGTTCCTAAAAGGCAGCTAGTTCTACAAAAGGCTCGAAGAAATGTGTGGCGAGTTAACATAGCATAGCCGAAAGCAGGCTCCTATCATACAAACTACCGAAAATCTTACACGTAGTAAAAAACACTACTACCGTAAGAAAAATGTCCTGAGCTCTTCCGCGAAACCACGGCTTTCATTCTCTTGGAACTAGACTATATATTCCCGAAAATAAAAAAGAACATCAAAAACACTGTAGTCAGTAACGCAAGGTATTAGTACAAGGTCACACACACCCATAGGTCAGCGTACCCAAAATGTAGGTCGCTTGAATTGCACGATCATCCCCGAGCATCATTAATGCAAAGGCACGGTCGGCCAACTCAGCTAAAGACTGTGGCGGTGTGGGCTGATTGCGAAAGGCCATCAGCGGTGTCGCACGCGGATTGAGCACAATAAAGTCGGCATCCTTCCCCACATCGAAATTGCCAAGGGAGTCTTCCAGGCACAGGGCTCTGGCACCACCCAGGGTCGCTAAAAACAATGCCTGAAACGGTGAAAGTTTTTGACGACGCAGTTGCGCAACCTTATACGCTTCATTAGCAGTTTGCAACAGAGAAAAACTCGTGCCTGCACCAACATCCGTCCCCAAGCCAACCTTTACCGGATAATCGGCTGACTTCGCCAGCTCCAGTTTGAATAGACCGCTACCCAGGAACAAATTGGACGTAGGGCAAAAGGCAATAGTTGACTGCGCTGCTGAGAGCCGCTCAAATTCTGCATCGGTGAGCTGCACCCCATGGGCAAATACCGAACGCTCTCTCACCAACCCTGCCCGGTCATACACATCCAAATATCCCTGAGCACCAGGAAAAAGGTCTTTAACCCAAGCCACTTCATCCACATTCTCCGACAGATGCGTATGCAAATACACATCCGGAAATTCCTTTAAAAGCTGTCCCGCCAGCCGGAGTTGTTCATCCGTAGACGTAATGGCAAAACGAGGTGTAACCGCATAGCGTAAGCGACCCCTTTTATGCCATTTTTGAATCAGTGCCTTGGTCTCCTGATAAGCGGCCTCAGCCGTATCACAAATCTCCGCAGGCGCATTGCGATCCATCATCACCTTTCCGGCAATCATGCAGAGGTTGCGGGCCTCAGCTACTTCAAAAAAAGCCTCGGTAGATTGAGGGAATACTGACGTAAGCACCATCGCAGTCGTTGTACCGTGGCACAACAATTCATCGATAAAAACCTCCGCGACCTTTTTCGCATACGCCTTATCTTCAAACTTACGTTCAGTCGGGAAGGTATATTTATTCAGCCATTCCAGCAATTGCTCTCCATAGGAAGCAATCATCTCTGTTTGGGGGTAGTGAATATGGGTGTCGATAAAACCTGGCAGAATTAGGTGTTCAGGGTAGGTCGTGATAGGAAGGTGACCGTACACTGGCTGCAACTCGACATAGTCTCCAAAAGCCTTAATTTTTCCGTCTTCTAGCACCAGCAAGCCATCGGCGAAATAGCGCACACACTCTTCTGCTGACCGATAAAAGGGATCGTCTACAAAATCTAGAAAAGATCCACGAATTCCCTTGAGCCCCAAGGGCTCCGACTGACCTGAAAAAGATTGACTAGAAACAGTATTTGCCAAAGGAATCCTTTAAATCTACTAATCTAAAATCTACTAATCTAAAATCTACTAATCTAAAATCTGACAATTTGAAATCTACTACCAAGGGGATTTCTGAAAGAGGGGCATGGATAGTATAGCAACCTTAACCAGATGAAGAGACATCGGTTGCGACTTGGGCTATATGAACAGCTACTGTTTCTGACTTGACTTCAAACCTAAGGTCGCAACACCCAATGTCACTAATCCAACCCCCAAAATCTGTTGTATGTGCAGAGCCTCCCGTAAGGCAAGCCATGCGAAAAGAGCGGTGAGGGCTGGGGCACTAGCGCTGATGAGCGCCGTTAAAGAGGCACCGATATAGAGAATACCAAAGTTGCTTAAAACATAGGCAATGACGGTAATGAGGGCGGAGAATAGCGTCATTGAGAGAACGGGTTGCCAGGCCATGGGAGGGACCTCAACAGGAGGCATGAAAAATAGGCTGAGGGTAGCTAAGCCAGAGACGATAATAAACGTAATGAGAGAAAAGGGAACAGGGTGAAGGGGCCTGCACGAAGGTTGGGACTGAAAGGCGATTTCTGCAAAGATACCGTACAGGCCAAAGCTAAGTCCGGCAAAAAGCCCACTAAGAATGCCCAGGGTGGGATCTACCGTTGGGCCAGAGACTGTTTCAGCCCCTAAGGTCGTGAGCACCACACCGAAAGAGATAATCAGCATAAGGCCGAGCTGGTAGGGGCGAGGGCGTTGACGTAAAAAGCGCCAGGCGAGGAGAACGGTGATAGCAGGATAGATAAAAAAAGCTGCGATCGCAATTCCGGCAGCCACTTGACTCAGCGAAAAGTAGAGCAATACGAGCGCAACAAATAGGCACAGACCACTGCCCCCAACGAACCCTAAGATCTTCGGTGTTTTAGTCAATTGTCGAATGGTAGCAAAGGTATTGGGATAAAGGCCCAAAGACGCACTGATGAGGAGAAGCGCCATCCCAGCCATACGCAGCGCCAATAGCATCACAATATTACTTAGTTGTGAAGGTAACCAACCGCCCAATGTAACGTGGCCAAAGAGGGAACCCGAAACAAAGAAAAGCCGGGAAACAACGTTTTGAGTGGCTAGGCCAATGGCACTGAGGAAGACAAAAGCAATCCCAAGGAGAACTTTGGAGGGATCTTTGTACAGGGGAGTAGGGATTAATGGGTCGAGGACTGGAGCCTCTTGGACGGGGTTAGGGGGGCGGCTCATGTAGGTTCATTAAGGCACCATTAGGGCGCGAGAAGTAGCAAGCAACCTAATAATTGTCACCGATGGTTCGTAGTTTTGGTAGATCTAGCTGATAGTCAGACACCTCCGGCAAAGCCGGTGGCTTGATGAGTGTGACCGCCTCAAAGGCGGATGCCCTACCGAAAGTCTCTGACTAGGAATCATAAAGTGACTGCGCTGCCTAGAATCGGCCGCTTCTATCACTCGTATCTTGC
>JBCDAG010000019.1:0-33978 GCA_039186165.1 Cyanobacteria bacterium P01_F01_bin.53 | reverse complement strand
TTCAGCGATTGCCTGACTTTCAGCTTTCTTTGCCGTGGTCCTCAGAAACATGGCGGGTGATCGCATATGCCGAGTTACTGACGGCATGACTTTTCAAGTCTTTGCCTCATTTGGGGCGGCACGATTAATTGAGACTCGACAGGGAATTATCTGTAATCAAAAGTCGCGATCGCGCTAAACGCTAATGTTTTGTTTTCGCAAGCGTCGGCCTCAAGCTGGCCAATTGCCCTATTGCTGGTATCTTTGCCATTTGCCATTTGCCATAGCTAAACCCTGTAGTATTAACTAGGTACATCTGGGCGATCGCATGGCCTCATCAAAGTTTAAAAAGCTTGTCCGACATCATCTCAGCGACCGTGGCTTCATGCGGAATATTGGCCGCTTCGAAGGCTGGGTTTCTAAGATACTTTCCATCGCGATGGTCATGGTGATCATCGTGATCATTTTGGACCTATGCGTGTACTTATTTACCTACCTAGGTGCAGAACTAGTTGAGGGCCGCGACCCCGATATTTTCTTTGGCAAAACCCTGCTAAATATTTTTGGTTTTTTCCTCAGCGTCTTGATTGCGCTAGAAATTCTAGAAAATATTACCGCCTATCTCAGAAAACACGTCGTACAGGTAGAGCTGGTGATCGTCACCTCGTTGACAGCGGTCGCCCGAAAAATTATTATTTTAGACCTCAAAGAAATCACCGGGGTGACCCTGATTGGGCTTGCGATCGCAATTCTTGCCCTCTCCATCAGTTACTTCATTGTCAAAACTGTTCCCAACAAGTCAGGTCACTAGTGACCTGCGCATTGGGATCTCAATAGCAATGTTCTAGTCTGTTGAATAATCTGCATCGCCTCTTGCAGCTGCGCCTGTTGCTCCGCATTGAGCTGAGAAGACTTCACCGTTTTCGTAATACACTCACTCGCCTGTACGAGTAACGCTTGGGCCGTAGCGTTTGCAGGCTGGGCTGGCACTATCAGAGATGAGTTGCCCACAGAAGGGTTGCCCGTAGAAGAGTTGCCCGTGGAGGCCGACGCAAGAACGGAAGGGTGAGGTAACGCGTTCGGCTCTCTTGATAAGGTCGTGGCTAAAGTTCTAGGCGGTTGACCAGCAGATAGCTCACCACCGGACTCAGACCCTATGGCTAATGTCGTCTCAGAGCCTTTTTCTACGGCCTCACTTTCGGTTTTAAGTTGCCTAACAGTCTGCTGCAAGCTATCGATAATGCCACACATTTCAATCGGGTCAAACACACGCAGCAGGCTGGTTTGAGTCACAATCCCCAACCCCTGACCCCAGTTCCAAGACACCACAAGTCGCCTGACCCGACGTTCCTGCATGGCTTCATGGGCGGCCCAAAGTGAATCCTGCGGATCCAGCAAATGCAACGGTGCGCTCATGACCTCGCGGGCCGTTAGCTTTTGCAGGTTTAGCCCTAAGTATTGAAACCGCACAATATCGCGCTCAGTGACAATGCCCACAGGCGGACAGACTGCCATCTCACCGTCTTCACCGCCCGTCGGTCCACTATTGGCAACGGTTGTATCCACAATCACCACGCAGCTCACGCGGTTCTCCGCCATGACCTGGGCCAAAAACATCACCGAAGCACTAGCCGGTGCTTGGACGACTTCTTTACTCATCACGTCCGCCACCCGCCGAATCCTTAGCAAATTAGCCGGACGTAATACCTCCCGAATGCTGGCCGGGGTTACTACACCAATGAGCTGGTTGTCACTGTCAACGATAGGCAGGTGGCGAATTCGATAGCGGCGAAATAAAAATAAAACAGCAAAAATGTCCTGGAAGGCAGAAGCTTCCATGGTCTTGACGGGCGATGTCATCACCGTACTCACTGGAATATCAGCCAAAGACGGGGCCGCACTCGTTTGTGCGGCAGTGAGTCGGACGATATCACGCTCGGTAATTATGCCAACGACCTGGTTATTCTCAGTGATGAGTGCGCAGCTAACTCGGGCTTTTGTGGATGCGATCGCCGTATTGGTGACCCAGCATCGTTCACCTTCAACTGCGCTCATTTGGCTGATTACATCGGTGATCGAAGTGCTGGGTGACACCCTCAGGACATGGCGATTAATTGCACTGGCAAGGGAAGGCGTTACCGCTAAGTTCGATTGAGCAGCCGTCGATTGAGCAACCATAAAATGAGGCCAGACAATAAGGCTTTAGGGATGTTACAAAAAAAGAACGGAATGCTTCGACATGTTTAGTTTTTATGTATTTTAAGGTATAACTTTAGAGGGATGTAACAAGTCCTCCCGCAAAAGCTGCCTTCCCAGAGTCGCTAAGTCTGCCATTGGTTAGAGGCCTCTGGCGTAGTGAAATCGCCTTGTTTACTAGGCGATTTTGAGCTGGCCAAACGGCTTTTAGATGAATCGGAGAGCCTAGGATTTTTGCCGTATAGCCGATCGAGCACTCGCTTAACGGAAATACGTTTCCACTGCTGCCCCCGTTTCGTTTTGTAGTCGTTTTCATTGAGCCAATTGGCAATTTGCTGAAGCGACTTACCCGACTTGTGGTGACGCCGAATCAGTTCGATGATTTCTTGTTCACGCTCGTCTTTGACCAATTGGCCATTGACCGTGCGCTCACCGAAGGCCGGAGATCCATAGCCTGCATATCCACCTTTGGCGGCCTTTGCCCGTCTACCGGCTTCAAGCCGCTCCCAAGTGGAATTTGTCCCGGTGGAATGGGCTCCAGTAGAGGTCAGTTCAATGGGATTTGGTTCGATGGGATTAGGTTTGGCGCTCATGGTTTCGACGTCTAACGTTGACCTATCAATAACGTGGCTTTTGGCGTTGCTCTTGCCATTGCTTTTGGCTTGGCTCTTTGAGTACACCCTAGCAAACCCTGAGGCCTTTGGCGTTGCAAACCTTCACAATTCTTTTTTAACAAGTGTTGAGTAAAACGCTGTGCCCTGGGCGTTTCGCTTTGAAAGTTTTTCCCCAGAGCACAATCACATTTCACGAACAATTTTTACGGAGAGCGCTATGGCTACCTACAACGTCACTTTGGTCACGCCCGATGGTGAGCAATCCCTGAGTGTGGCCGATGATCAAACCATTTTCGATTCCGCTAAGGAAGAAGACCTCTTCTAGAGCCCCTTTTAATGGCCTCTGATGGCGAGAAGTCATTGTAAGGGACGCCTGACATAACTGGGATTCACGCTTTTTGTAGACTTTCAGGTCAGGGCCTTGTTTGGGTTTTCTAAGGGGCGTGTAGTCATTTTTGCGTTAGGTAGGACACAAGCTTATGTTGGCCAATCAAATTGTTCATTGCCCTAACTGCGGTGGAATGGCAGAGCGCACTTATTTCGAGTCGAATTCCTGCGGCAGTAATTCTCCGAGCACGTCTAACAAGGTGATGATGGAGACGCGCTGTCGCGGGTGCGACTATGTCATGTCTCAATGCTTGAGTAGCGGTGCTGTTTTGGAGTTTTATGCGCCAGGTATCTCGATGGATCTATCCCAGGCTCAGCTCGCCCATTGCTCTTTGTAGTGGTTGATTGGCGTAGTGGTTGATGATTGGGAGTGATTTGCTTGATTGGCAGGGATTGAGTGGCGTGGGCATGAGCTGTTTGAGTGGGCCGTTGTTTCGTCCGTTTTTTCGTAGGTATTTTTAGTTTTAAGAGTTTTTTCGACCATGATGCAAGCGCAAGAAATTATGACCAAAGATGTGGTCACGATTAGTGGTTCAGCAACGGTTGCTGATGCGGTGAAGTTGATGAAGGAAAAGGGTTTGAGATCGCTCATCGTTGAGCGTCGTACCTATGGCGATCCCTACGGCATCATTTCTGAAACGGACATTGTGTATAAGGTCGCGGCCTTTGGCAAAGACCCTAAGCAAATGCACGTCTACGAAATCATGACCAAGCCCTGCATTGTGGTGACCCCTGAGCTGGGTGTGGAGTATGTAGCTCGGCTCTTTGCCAATACGCGTATTCGCCGCGCTCCGGTAGTCTCGGGTGAATTGGTGGGTGTGATTTCAACTTCGGATATTTTGCGTAAGAGTGATTTTGTTGAAAAGCCAAAATCTAACTTTGAGAAATACCTTGAGGAAAACCCCAGCTCTTTAGAGGCTCGGATGTACGACTAGGGCGTTACCGAGTGATAGAGGTTTGCATTAGGGGCTTACCCGGAAGGGCCTACCAGTAGGCCTACCATTAATACGTCCATGCTTTGAGCAGGGCGCGAGTTAGAGACGCAGTATTCCAGTCCAGAAAACTTAGGAAAAGCTTTTGAGAAAAAGCTTTATAAGACATCTGGCTTTCAAGACATTAGGAGATAAACGTGATGATGACAGCCGCTGACATTATGACCACAAATGTGGTCACGATTAGTGGTTCAGCAATGGTGGCTGATGCTGTCAAGCTGATGAAGGACAAGGGGTTGCGCTCGCTCATCGTTGAGCGCCGCACTGATCAAGACCCCTACGGCATCATTTCTGAAACAGACATTGTGTATAAGGTCGCGGCTTTTGGCAAAGACCCCAAGCAAATGCATGTGTACGAAATTATGACCAAGCCCTGTGTGGTGGTAACGCCATCGTTGGGCGTGGAGTATGTCGCTCGGCTCTTTTCACAGGTGCGAATTCGTCGGGCTCCTGTGGTCGAAGGCAAGCTTTTGGGTGTGATTTCTACGTCAGATATTCTGCGTAAGAGCGACTTTGTTGAAAAGCCCAAGCGCCTCTTTATTGAAGATGAAATTGAAGTCGCCAGAGTCGATGCTCGCAACATCTGTGCAGCCAGTGGTGCCACCTCGCCTGAGTGTGCCGCAGCTTGGGATGTGGTGGAAGAATTGCAGGCGACGGCCTCTGATCAGCGTGCCGCTAAAAGCTAGGCCTGAAAGCTAGGACTAAAAACGAAGGAATTATGAGATGAGCGATCGCATGTTTATTAACATTGGTTTTGGCAATATGGTGTCGGCCGCTCGCGTCGTGTCTATTGTTAGCCCAGAGTCTGCGCCCATTAAGCGCATGATTACAGAAGCTCGCGATCACGCTTATCTTATCGATGCCACCTATGGTCGTCGCACCCGTTCAGTGCTGCTTACCGATTCACAGCAGGTCGTTCTTTCTGCCGTACAGCCAGAAACGCTGGCCCAACGGTGGATTGATTAGGTCCTCGGTGACAAAAATCTAGGTGGCAATGCTTTGGGGCTTGACGGTCAATGCCTTATGTCAGCGTTTCCATGTTAAAAGGATCGCTCTCGGGCTCGGCTCCAGGGGCTACCTCGGGCTCGATGGCTTTTATGGCCACCGGTAAGCTTGCGCCCTCTAGGCCGCGAATCATGCGTTGCTCTCTGGCTGTGCGATCGCCCTCTTTGGCTGCGGTGAACACCACAAATAGCGGGTGAGGTGTTTCAGTGCCCTCTGCCAGTAAGTGCTTATGCTGCCTGGGCATTAGCCACTCTACGCCCTGGCCTAGTTCTACCTGGGTTTGCCGCCAGCGCCGCAGCAAATCTGAAAAATCTTCCCCAGGCCGCTGAATAAACACCACAATCTCAATGCCGGTTTTGATTTTCCATTCTGGGTCGCACATCATGATTGCGATATCGCAAGGCAGTTGGCGGATGCGATAGCTCGTGTCGATGAGGCCCCCGGTTTCAGAGGTTGCTTTGCTGCGTACATTTGGCAACGGAATGGCCACCATGCTGTTCTCAGGGCGGCGCACGCTAGGAAGGGCCTCAAAGTAAGGCCGATGCTGCATCAAAATCGAAAGCAGCCCATCATAATGGCAGCAGTTTGCCAGGAGTTCTTCGTAGGCAATGTGTGCTCTGTGTTGAGTGTCCTCTGTCGATGCACGACTTTGCCAGCTACCCTTTACTGTAGATCCCAATTGCCCTGCCAATCCTTTTCGTGAACAGTCACTGGTGCTAGTTTGCCCAGCGGGTCATGGGTAGCCGACCTTGGCCCATGAAAAGACCTATGGCCGTTTAATGGATGCTGTCAGGCACATTTGCAGGCACATTTGGCAGAGGCGCAATTTGATAGATATGCTGCTAGGCAATCACCTCGCCAAGTTCTACTCGGCTACCGTTGGCAAAATCCCATCCTGAGAGCAGCTTTTTGCCCGCAGGTTTTACCTGGTGTAATAGCAAGAGTCCGTTGCCTGTTTGAACCACCGGTCCCTTATTTTTGAGGACGGCGACGATGGTGCCTGGTGTAGGGCTTTGTACGATTGTTTCCTCTTCGTACAAGGCCTGAAGGGCTGCATAGTCTGCGGGGAGCTGTTCCCAATAGTCAGCGCCGAGGGGAATGGTGGCACTTATTTTGATGGGGCGATCGCGAAACTGGGCCGTGCAGTTCGGGTAAAACCCTCTAATTTGATCATGGAGTGCCTTGGCGCTTTTGCTCCAGTCCAGTTTGTAGTCCTCTTTTTTAATCAACGGTGCATAGGTCGCCCGCTCATCATCCTGTGGTCTGGGTCGAATCATTTGCTGCTGTAGTTTTTGCAGCGTAGTGGGCAACAGGTCCGCACTCAGTATCGACAGCTTTTCAGCAATCTCCCAGGCATTGTCCAAAAGGCCAATGGGAATCGTCTCCTCTATGAGCATGGGGCCAGTATCCATGCCCGCATCCATCAACATCGTCGTCACCCCAGTCGTTGTTTCGCCCCGATGCAGGCACCACTGAATGGGCGCAGCGCCTCGATACGCTGGCAAAATTGAGCCGTGGGCATTGACACAGCCCAGTCGGGGCATGTTGAGCATGTCCTGGGACAGGATTTGGCCATAGGCAATCACCACAAAGGCATCTGCGTCGAGTGCGTCTAGCTTCTTTAGGGTTTCAGGGTCTTTTTTGATGCGCGCAGGTTGCCAAATCGGGCAGTCGGGCTCGATTTTCTGAGCAGCGGCTTTAACTGGAGAGGGGGTAACTTGTCCACCGCGGCCTCGTCGTTTATCGGGTTGGGTCACGACGGCCAGCAGCTCAAAGTCTGAATGGGCAAACAGGCGCTCTAAGCTGGGAACAGCAAACTGAGGGGTCCCGAAGAAGACAATTTTCATTAGCAGTTGTTTAGCGGATAATGAGGGGAATTTAGAGGGGCATTAGCGGGTATCCACGAGGATTTCTATGCGTCGATTTTGTTGTCGGCTCGCGGCGTCATCGTTGTCGGCAATAGGTTGAGATTGTCCGGCACCGATCGTAACCCAGCGATGCTTTCCTGGTAAGGTCGCCTGCAAATAGGTACCCAGGGCGTTGGCTTGCTCAAGGGTGTAGGCACGACTATCCTTCGCCTTGGCTTGGTCATCGCTATGACTGCGGATCACAATCGTGGCCTTTGGATAATTCACCAGCTGATCCAGGACCTGGTTAAGCAGCTTAGCCTCTTTAAGTTGGGCTTGGCCCGAGGTGAAGAGGGCATCACTGGGTAAGGTGATCTGGAGTTTGGCGACTTCTAGCAGAGTATCTGCTGGATTTTGCGGCTCGGGGGTATAGTCCGGCTGAGCTGAGGCCCTTTTAGGTGGATCAATGGCATCTCGAAGCGCGTTGAGTCGAGTATCAATGTCGGCACCCTGGTAGGGGGGCTTGCCTAGGCGCTTCTCCAGGGTTTGAATCCTGCGATCGAGGGTAATCACCTCGGTTTCTATGGCGTTTAGTTCATCGATTAGCGGCTGCCGTTCGATGGGGGAAAGGCTGACAGGGGCTAAGACAGGGCCGGTTTCGGGAAGGGGAATGGCCTCAATTCTGGTGTGTGCGGTAGGGGTGTGCCACAGTTTGGGAAAATGCCACAGTCGCTGGGTTAATCGACTGGATTTTCTCAGAAAGGTCTCTTGGAGTGGCGGCTTGGCCATGTTGCCAGGTAGGAACTGCGCCACTAAAATCCCGAAGAACCAAGCGCCAGTGACGGTCCCGGCTATGGCTGCTAGGTGGACAATTAGGCTATAGGGTTGCTTTTCCCAAAGTCTCGGCGGCGGCGGTGGTTGGGGAATGCCTGGAGTGCTCGGAAAGTTTGGGTCGTTAGGATCGAGCCCTTCAATGCCTTTATTAGGCGGATGGGTATTAGGCGGATAGGTGCCTGGTTGCGTCGTTGACTGGCCTATCCCTGGCTGGCCAGGAGCATAGGGAAGGATGCCAGCCTGGCCTGCGGGAAGTGCCGCTTGGGAAGGCAGGTTGTGGTTTGGTTTTTGCCAAAACAGGAGCTTGGAGAGACCGCTCTTGCCAGGGGCGTCTACTTGAGCGGGCGCGTTTGGCTGCTGGGTGCCTGGGGCCTGGTAGCTTGTGTCGGTTGCCCGAGCGCGGCTGATGGCAGGGGTTGTCCGAGGGCTACTTAATCCGTTGGTTTGCCCTGGATAGGGTGTGTAAGGGTTTCCATGTCCAGCTTGATAACTGTTCTGAGAGGTTTGATTCTGAGAAGACTGAACAGTGTTTGCGTTTGATGCGGGCGCGTGGGTCGGGCTTATTTCGTGTGGATTGTCGGGTAGCCCCTGCCTGCCAAATTCGCTGCCAGAATCGCTGCCAAATTCGCTTTCTGATGCCCAGTTTTGCAAGCCCTGTTCGCTGAGCTTGCGCCGTAATCGCGCCTTTTCGGCAAACAAATCTAGTGCGGCGGTGGCTGAGTCACCATAGACATCGCTTCCGCTGCTGGTCTGACTATCGTTCTGGGGGTTGTTCACGCTGCCATTGACTGGGGCACCATCCATTGATTCTGGACTATTGGCCACGGACCAGTCTCCCGTTAATTGCTACTCGCGGTTCATTCTAACCGCGTTGTTGCAAATATGTGGGCTCGCGTAGTGTTTCTACTTGTGTTTAGGTGATGCGTTTGGGTGTGTTTTGCCTGCTTATTCGTAGTAGCTCCAGCCCCACCAAGGACTCACTTCCACAACGCCACGCTCTGTAAATACCACCCGATAATCAACCGATGCGGTCTCTTCGGGCGCAGATTCGACTAGCTCAGGCAACGGTGTTTCCTTAACGGCCTTGGAATCTTCTGGACCGGCGGGCTGGTAGCCAGTAATGGTGCCCTCTTCGTTAATTCGGACGCGGTAGGCGATCGCATCACTACCTACACGGGGCTGCTCGCGGTTCTCAACGATTATTCGCTTGAGCTTATTGTTGAGCGCTTCAACTTCTGCTAGGCCCCTTAAGGTGGCAGGCGGCTCATTGGAGAAGTTTTCACTGGTTGTATTAGAAGATACTGAGATCTCCTCATTGCCTTCATCTACTGGCTGCGGCTCTGTGTCCTCAGCTTCGGTTGCTTCTTCCGAATCTTCTGCAACATCCGCTGCGACATCCGGCGCTTTGTTTTCTGTCTCTTCTGCGTTCTCTTCGGTGCCGGTTTTTTCTTCAACGGCTGCTTCAGGCTCTGCAGTCGCTATGGTGGTGCCCGCTTGTGCGGGGGCAATTTCTACGCCGTCAGGGGTAAAGGCCACTTGATACTGTGCGATCGCCTGATCTTCTAACCCTTCCTTGTCGGCATTGATGCGTGCAAGGCGTGGCAAGGGGGTTCGATCAATATTGCGGCTGGCCGCATCGTTGTTAAACTTGAACGCCACAACATCACCGGCTTCATTAACCGCGACCTGATAGTCTAACGGGGCTGTGAAGTCAGCATCTGAGTCAAGGTTGGTGTCAATTTGGGCCTGTAGCTTCTGCTGAAGATCGCTAAGCTCTGCTTCATCGGTGATTTGAGGGGATGTATTCCAGACAGGGCTAGAGGGATTGGCCAATGCAATACTGCTGCTGTTATCAGCTGTATCATCGCCACCGGTAGGTGGTGTGCCATTGGTGCCGTCACTATCCGCGACTTCCACATCTGCCCCCGCTGTACGAGTATCTAGCGCTGGATCACGCAGCTCAGGCACGGGCAGTAGGCCAAGAGCCATGGTCGCTGCAACCAAGCCACCGACGCCTAGTACGGCAGGCAAAGCGCGATCAGTCAACGGCTCATCGGCCCGGACAAACCGGCGGGGGAGGGGGGAAAGCCCCGGCTCTAGCTCTGGCAGTGTCTGATTATCATCAAAGAACTGATCAACTGCTTCGGTCAGATCAAATAGCTGTACGGCAGAGAGCTTGATGTCAATTGCGCGACCATCACCTGATTCGCCCAAGTCAGCAATCTCTGGTTGCACAACTAGGTGGTGGTAGGGGCCATCGCCTGGATTGATATGTACCAGTAGCGGCTCCCCTTCAATCACTTGGGGATGGGCATAGCCACTGAGGACTTCTTGTCCGTACTGGCTCACGGCGCGCACGAGGGCCGCAAAAAAGTTATAGCCGCCGTTAAGCGATCGCTCTAGGCCACTAATGCGACATTCCGCATTGACCAGCAGTGACATGACTTCTTCTTGTCCGGGGGTAGGGTCAATGCTAAGTCCGTCCAAGATAAGGCTGCAATTTGGCAGCTGATACTGTCTTTGAATCGTCATGACACTTCTCCGTCAAAAAGGCTAATCCAAAGGCGATCAGCGCCCTCTGTGCCAGTGCAAAATAGTAGTTTGGTCAACAGCTCTATGGCGAGTTCGTTGAGCTTTTCATCGGTGCTGTAGGCAATCACACCAGAGCGCTTAGCATTCATCCGCGCGCGGAAATGGGAGCGAAAGCGGGCTAAATAATCCGAAAGCCTGAAATGATGATCGAGTGATAAGCCTTGATCGCTCAGCTGCTGATATCCCAAGAGCAGCTGTCGAATCAGCACGGTTAACCGGCGAGCTAAGAAGCAGGTAATCAAGACCAGCGCCTTGCCTTCCTCTTGAGACATGGGCTGTCGCTGACTGAATCGTCTGAGGGGATTACTGCTGCGTAATAACCATAGATTGACGCGACCACGAACCACGTCTTCCAACCCAAGCTCTTTAGCCGAGGCCAACATGGCTTCAGCGCCACCCAAATCCAATGCTTCAATGGCGAGCAAAAGCAGGTCAATTTGCGTTTTAGCCCGGCGGGAACACTCCTTAGGTATGCCATCAGGATTGCTCAGCTGCTCAAGCAGCTGAGGCGTTTGGGGGTCGGCGGTAGGGAGACTCTGTACTTGCATACGTTGGCGACTATTCACTCAGAGGTCTTATCAAAACATATTTACGAACGATTGAGGTATCACCAATCCAATCAATCTTAGAGGTTCCACCCTAGGTGGCAGTAATTAAGTGACCGAAGCCCCTCGGTTACCAACCCTTTGCGGTTCCCTTTTTTGAAGCCCACATTTTTAAGCCTTGCCTAGTTCTAAGCAATTGGTTGATGAGAGGTGGCCAGCTTAGGCCATCGGAAAAAACTAGCTTCAAAGTGTTCGGCAACGCTGTTCCCTTCTAGAAGTTGCCCGAAACATACCTGTGATATAACAACGTCTCTTGATTTCATCTTTTTGTTTCTAAAAGTAGAAATCTAGAAAAATTAGAAGCCCTAAAGAGAGTGCCATTGCAATGGCGCGCTGTAAGTATTTTTTTGTAGCTTAAGTTTTTTACCGTTCCTATTCCTTACCCATAACCTCATTCCTTACTTACATGGCCCTGATAGTACAGCGTGATGCGCCTTTGGGCACATTATCGCGATCACATCGGCTCTCTTACGCCCAACTCTCGTGTGTCCAAAGTAACCTGGGCCACGATTGATAAGGCACATTTTAAGGACAGCAGAGTGTGAACACTCTCAGTTTGGATAACCTGACATAGCGGCACTGTTTGTGTGGAACGTAGCCAACTCCGTATGCTTACTTAGATACAGCTCTTTTACGAGTATATCAGGCTAAATTTAGTCGAATTTCGCCTTCGTAACTTTACGGTGCTTGCCTATCGGTCTAAATCTATCCCAGTGATGGTTCGTTTTTACTTAGCGCTTGCGAATTTTTACTTAGTTTTGGTGAACTTTTTAAAATTGCACCCCAATACATTCACGATGTTCAGATGACCGGACCCGGTGAAATCCAACCGGACTCGGTGAAATCCATTAGTTGCCCTGTGTTGGATTGGTTAGCGTATAGATTTCCCCGTTATTGACCAAAATCTTCAATTAGCCATTTGCCATCCTCACGAACCAGATTGTAAACAATTGTAACGACGTCGTTGCTGTATGAATATTCATTACTGAGCTCGCCACCCCTATAGACTTCTGCTGACTCACTGACCTGTGCTTCTACGCTGAGTGTATCGGCTTCGGTGGCGTCTTCTGGCTCTACTTCTAATACCCTGACAGAGTCGTGCGTGTAGTCGATATACCAGCCATCGGCTTCTGCTGATCTCACATCAGCTTCGGTTCGCTCGAAGGCAGACCCTGTGAGGACATCTGCTAGGCCGCTGCTGTCATACCCCTTGGAATAGGAGGACTTTTTGGTCTTAAGCCACTGGTTGATAGTGGCTTCGGCAATGCCCGCTGCATCATCCTCTGATACGGCATCTGTTACGTTTTCAGAGGTTTCAATGTCAATCGCAGGCTGATTGATTTCAATATCGAGGGGTTCGCCTTCTATAGCCGGAGAGCCCCCCGTAGAGCTGCCGCTTAGTAGACCAATCACGCCCTTTGCCAGAATGGCCGCCAACCCTAAGCACAACAGCCCAGCCAAAATAACCAGGGCTAGCCTGCCCCAATTGGGTGTGTTGCGGTTACGGCGACGGTCCCTGCTGAAGCGGCCCCTATTGTCGTCGTAGAGACCCTCTTCTGGGCCGCTGGAGCTATTGCCTCCGCTGAGTTGTCCCGCTGGAGACATGCGTGAAATCTTTTCGGCAATACTGGTGCCTGCCATGCCAGCAGCGCCTGCCATGCCCGCTGCGGCGCCGAAGCGTTTGCCAAAGTCGGCTGTGGCGTTTCCGTAGGTTGCTGGGTTACTTGATTGGCTACCGATTACTTGCCCTAACGGCGGTGGACTAAAGGGCGTACTCGGTGTGCTGGCGTATCCAGTCCCCTGGAGGCTGGTGGTTGCCCCTCCGGTCCCTGCCATGGCTCGACCAGCATCAGCGGCGGCATCTGAGAGTTGACGGTTGTCTCTGTCGGCCAAATTACTACCGGCCCAAGATGAGGCCTGACGGTTGGTCCGCTCATTTTCTAGCGGAAGGCTTTCAAGGTAGCCCTGTACAGAACTATCGGCAAAGTAGTCTTTGAGGGTTGCGGGCTCTTGATCGAGATCCCGGAAGAAGGGGAAGACCTCCTGCTGTAGCCAGTTTTCTGCATACAGGCACAATCCGGGCAATAAATCAGGCGCGCCCTGGGAGTGCTCACGAATAAATTCTAAGGGCTCGTATTCTTGGGATCGCTCTAAGGCTCGACTGGCCTCTTCCGTTTGACCTAAGAGAACGGCACACACGGCCTGCTCTAGGTGCACATCCTGGCGTCCGCTGAGCCTCAGGAGCATTTGCTTTGCTCGACGAATGAGGGCAGGCTGATGTTGGGCAAAACCACGGGCTAGGAGCGCATACACGGCCAGATAGGTGCCGACGGCAGAGGGCCGCTGGGCTTCCGCCTCAAAAATTTCTTGTTGCTCAGCAGCGGTAAGGTAGCCCCGCAGTTGCTGGACAAATCGGAGGAAGTCATCGACGCCCAGTCCGGAAAGGTCGTCTTCAGCGCCATCTATGCCGCTGCGATCTTGCAGCATGCCCCGTAGTAATGTGATGCCTTCTTGTCGAGATTGCTTTTGCTCGAGGGGTCTGGCGATTAGTTCCAGGGCGCGATAGGGTCTGAGCTTGTAAAGATCAGCCTGGATTTCAGCACGGAGGACGGGGAAAAGATCCTCTTTAAGAAGGAGCTCTCGGCCCGTTTCTAAGGATTCAGCGGCATGCTCGTAGTGGTTCTGCTGCCATTCTTCACGGCCCAATTCGAGGCAGGCTACCGCCAAGGTCAAAATGATATCGGGTAGTGCGGGTTGCTCTTTTAGCTGTTGACCTTCGAGGGTGCGAGTATCTCGCTTCAGGTAGGGGCGACCTAGCCTAAGGACCAGTTCGTACTCGCCCAGCTCTAGCAAAATGAGCAGAGCACCCACCAGCAGATGGTTCTCGATTTCGATGGTGGGGACATTCGCTTCGGCGCTGTCATTCCCCTCAGCGTTTGCGCTTGGTTTAGAGGCCGCTAAGAACTCTTGATCATATTCGGCTCGGCGGATACTGTTACCGAGGACGGCATAGGCTGCATCGAGCAACTGACGACGGGCATCAATGGCGAGCTCTGAATATTCCCTACGGGGAACCTGCAGCGTGCGATCGCGGTGCGATTGCTTAAGCTGTTCAGCTGTTGCCTGAATCGGCAATCCTAGAATTCGATAGTAGTCCAGCGGAATTCGCACTCTTTGTATCCCCAGCCATTAAGCCAATCTTTTACTTGAACCTTAAAATGACGCACGCTTTCCCATGAAGGTGATCAAATTTACGGTTAATGCTGCCGCATCATATCGATAAACGGCAGTTACGGATAGCCGCCACTAGCGCTGACCCTAGGCGTTCTTTTAATGCGACTTTGCTCGTATGAAAAACACGAAAGCTATGGCGAGCAAGCGGCTGTAAAACCACGAGCTTAACCATGAAAGCGCATATTAAGACGTCTCGATAATCGCTATCAAACGTAGCGTATTTCAAGTCTGAAGCTCAACAATGAAAGACTCGTTGAAACAACGAATCTACATATATTTAAACACGACTGTACGCTAGAGAGTTAACCCCAATGACAGCTTTGTCAAGTCCTTGACAGATTTTTCGCTCAGGGATGACTGCCTAGGTTAGGGGCTAAGACGGTTCAATCCTTTTGAAAGTGTCTGGGATTATTTGGAAGTGAGCAGGGTTTGCTGGTGCAGGCGCTAAGGAAACGAGTATGATGAGCAAATCTTGTTAAGAAAGTCTTAAGTGCCTGGTTGGTGTCGTGAAGTGTTCACGAATGATGCCGTCATCAGGTCTGGGATTTGGTTGACGAGCTAATCTACAAAGGTTGATATTCATCCATCCTGCCAGGTTTGCTGTTGGCTTGGCTTGGCAAATCTGGCGAGTTTGCTGTTTGCGAGTTTGGCACTTTGGGCGAATAATCATTACTTGGTATAGCTGCTTATTAGGACACACGGACACAAACCTATGGTTCAGGAAAGACCACTGCCAACATTTCAGTCTTCCTCTCCTCAAGTGACCCGAGATGAGGGGCTCACTTTATACGAAGATATGCTCCTAGGGCGCTACTTTGAAGATAAGTGCGCCGAGCTGTACCAGCGAGGAAAGGTCAAGGGCTTTGTTCACCTGTATAACGGCCAAGAGGCGGTTTGCTCCGGTGTTGTGAAAGCCATGCGCTCTGATGACTACGTGTGTAGTACGTATCGCGATCACGTTCATGCACTGAGTGCGGGCGTGAGTGCCCGGTCGGTGATGGCCGAGTTATTTGGTAAGGAAACAGGATGCAGTAAGGGTCGAGGCGGCTCCATGCACATGTTTTCTAAGGAGCACAACATGTTGGGCGGCTTCGCCTTTATTGGTGAAGGCATTCCGGTGGCCTTAGGGGCTGCCTTCCAGACTCGCTACCGTCGTTATTCCATGGGTGAGGCGGGTGCTGATCAGGTGACTGCGGCGTTCTTTGGTGATGGCACCACGAATAATGGTCAGTTTTTTGAATGCTTGAATATGGCAGCGCTGTGGAAGTTGCCGATTATCTTTGTGGTGGAAAATAATAAGTGGGCTATCGGTATGGCCCATGACCGCGCTGCCTCCCAGCCAGAGATTTACAAGAAGGCTAGTGTCTTTGGAATGCCGGGCTACGAAGTCGACGGTATGGATGTGCTCGCTGTGCGCGCCGCCGCCAAAACTGCCATAGAGCTTGCCCGTGCCGGTGAAGGGCCAACCCTTTTGGAGTGCTTGACGTATCGCTATCGTGGGCATTCCGTGGCTGACCCCGATGAGTTGCGAGCACCTGAGGAGAAGCAATTCTGGCGTGATCGCGATCCGATCAAACGTTTTGAGGCTTACCTGCTAGAGCAATCTCTAACCAGCGAAGCTGACCTCAAAGCCATCCGCGACAAAATTACCGATGTCGTTGAAGATAGCCTGGTCTTTGCCGAGGAAAGCCCTGATCCTAACCCTGCCGACCTCTACAAATACATCTTTGCCGAAGACTAAGGCCTTGTAGCAACCAGCCGCCCTACTCTGACGAGAGGGCAAAGCCCACGACTACGCTCAGGGCTCAATTTGTCGAGATTTTCCGTGGGCTGAGCGTAGTCGTATAGCCCAAAGAGCATGGCAACGCCTAACACGAAGTGTCTCCCCTCGGAGATAGTCCACCAATCCATTCATCGTTTACTCTCCCAATGGCACAAACCTTCCTATTCGACGCCCTTCGCGAAGCTATCGACGAAGAAATGGCCCGTGACCAGACCGTGATGGTCATGGGTGAAGACGTCGGTCAGTACGGCGGCTCCTACAAAGTAACTAAAGACCTGTACGAAAAGTACGGCGAACTGCGCGTGCTCGATACCCCCATCGCTGAAAATAGCTTTACCGGTATGGGGATTGGGGCGGCAATGACAGGCCTGCGTCCCATTATTGAAGGCATGAACATGGGCTTTTTGCTCTTGGCCTTCAACCAAATTTCGAACAATGCTGGAATGTTGCGCTATACCTCCGGCGGCAATTTCACGATTCCTGTGGTCATTCGTGGCCCTGGTGGCGTGGGCTCTCAGCTCGGCGCTGAGCACTCCCAGCGGCTCGAAGCGTACTTCCAAGCGGTTCCAGGTCTGAAAATTGTGGCCTGCTCGACCCCGAGAAACGCGAAGGGGCTCCTCAAAGCTGCCATTCGTGACAACAATCCAGTGATGTTCTTTGAGCATGTGCTGCTGTACTTCCAAAAAGAAGACTTGCCAGATGATGAGTACGTGTTGCCATTGGATAAGGCCGAAATGGTGCGGACGGGTAAGGACGTCACCATTTTGACGTACTCGCGAATGCGCTATCACGTGATGGCAGCCGTTGAGCAGCTAGAGAAAAAGGGCTACGACCCTGAAGTCATTGACCTAATTTCCCTCAAGCCCATCGACTACGACACCATTGGCGAGTCTATTCGGAAGACCCATCGGGTGATCATTGTGGAAGAATGCATGAGAACAGGCGGTATCGCGGCGGAAATTATCGCTTCGATTAACGATCGGTTCTTTGATGAGCTAGATGGCCCGGTCATTCGCATGTCTTCCCAAGATATTCCTACGCCTTATAACAAAGGTCTTGAGGATTTGACGATTGTTCAGCCAGCGCAAATTGAGGAAGCGGTTGAAAAAATTATGCAAGGTCATCTCTAGTCAGGCCGTTGGCGGATGAGAGTGTCCTATCACAATTAATCAATCTTTCTGCCTCGGTCGTTACGATCGAGGCAGTTTGGTATTAGGATACTTACCTGCATGGGTAGGGCTGCTCAGAACACTCTGGCGCTGCGGGAGCTTGATATTCTTTGTTGGGTGAATTTCCTTTAATTTGCCTTGCGACGTTTGGACTGCCATGAACGCTTTTTCATAACCGCTATACGACTTAATTATCAATGGATTCTATGGGTAAGCAACGCTTGATATTGGCCGCTTTGCTGGGACTTGTGATTGCAGCGGTGGTCCTCATCGTGCAGGTACCTACGCAGCTTGGATTAGATTTGCGGGGAGGGACCCAGCTCACCATGCAGGTGCAGCCCAATGAACAGGTGCCTAAGGTGGGTGAACGTGAACTCGCAGCCGTACAGCGCGTTATTGAAAACCGAGTGAACGGTCTAGGTGTTTCAGAAGCGGTTGTGCAGAGCGTTGGGCAAGATCAGCTCTCAATTCAGCTGCCGGGTGTGAGTGATCCTGAGCAGGCTGAGCGCGTTTTGGGCGGTACGGCTCAATTAGAATTTCGTAATCAAAAGCCGGGTACGGACGGTGAATTTAGCGCATTGCAAACGATTAGCCAGCAACAGCAGGTTGAGGCGCAGGTGCTACAAGCCAGCGGTGATCTAGAGGTGATTGCGGCCAATCAAGAGGCGATCGCAGCTACTCAAAAAGATATTCTGGCCCTGTTTGAAGACACCGAGCTGACGGGTGATAAGCTCAGAGATGCCCTCGCCAGACCCATGGGTGGCCCTGGCGGTGCCTGGGAAGTAGTGATCGAATTCACCGGGGAAGGTGCAGACTTGTTTGCTGATCTCACCCGAGATATTGCCGGTACTGGCCGTGGAATTGGTATTTTCCTAGATGATCAGCTGATTAGTGCGCCCAGTGTTGATGTTCAATATGCCAAAACCGGTATTACCGGCGGCAGTGCTGTCATCTCTGGTCGTTTTGATACTGAATCAGCCCGTGATTTAGAAATTCAGTTGCGCGGTGGCTCACTGCCACTTCCCGTAGAAATTGTTGAGAACCGTACGGTTGGTGCAACGCTCGGTCGCGATAGTGTCCAACGCAGTTTGTATGCGGCCCTATTTGGCTTGGCTTTGGTACTGATCTTTATGGCGGTGTATTACCGTTTGCCGGGAGTGCTCGCCGATATCGCCCTGGTTGTGTATGCCTTGCTTACTTGGGCCGCTTATAACCTATTGGGTGTGACGCTGACACTGCCGGGAATTGCAGGTTTTATTCTCAGTATTGGTATGGCTGTAGATGCCAACGTACTGATTTTCGAGCGAACCCGTGAGGAGTTGCGGGCTGGAAAGTCGCTGTATCGCTCCGTAGAATCTGGGTTTTTCAGGGCCTTCTCTAGCATTTTGGACAGTAACGTTACGACGCTGATCGCCTGTGGAGCTCTGTTCTTCTTGGGGACTGGCCTGGTCCGAGGCTTTGCGTTGACCTTGGCTATCGGGGTTGTGATTAGTATGTTTACGGCGGTGAGCTGTAGCCGCACTTTGATGTTCTTTGCCATTGGCTTTCCCCAGTTCCGTAAGCCTAGTTTGTTTTGCCCTGGTGTTGAGAGTGCGCCAAGGGGCTCATCTTCTACCGTTACTCAGTGATTCGCCAAGGAATTCCCCCGAGTAAGTACCTCCGTGATTAAGTGATTATCTGTTTTTGCTGCTTGACTAAAGGTCACTGATGCTTATTCCTGTTTAGTTGATGTCTGTCTAGCTGATGACCATAATCGGTTTTCAAGGCTGATTACATTCCACCTGCTATTGTCCCTTCCGTCTTTAAATGAAACTCAACGTCATCAAACAAAGAGTCCTCTGGTGGTGTATCTCCGGGGCTGTTATCCTCGTCGGCATCGCGTCGATGGCTTTTTCTTTTCAGCAGTACGGTGCGCCAGTGAAACCCAGCCTCGACTTTGTTGGCGGGACTCGCCTACAGCTCAGTCGTGACTGTACCGTTGCTGACAATTGCAGCAGTCCGATTGAAACGTCTGTCGTGCAGAAGGTTCTGGATGAGCAGGGGCTCACGGGCAGTAGCGTTCAGCTCTTTGGTGATGATGGCCAATCGGTGGTGGTGCGCACCAGTAATCTGGATGTGGATCAACGGGATGAGCTGCAAACAGGGTTGGCCGATGCCATTGGCAAGATTGATCCGAATGCCACTAAAAACGACACCGTCGGTCCGGTGTTGGGTAAACAGCTGCTGACCACAGGTCTGCTCTCTTTGCTGGTGGCTTTTGCGCTGATTGCAGCTTACTTGAGTCTGCGTTTTCAGTTTGACTATGCCATTTTGGCGATCGTGGCCCTGCTGCATGATTTGCTGGTGACCCTAGGCATCTTTTCTGTGCTGAGCTTGATCATTGGCTATGAGGCCGATAGCCTGTTTATCGTTGCGCTGTTGACGATCGTTGGTTTCTCAGTCAATGATACGGTTGTGATTTATGACCGTATTCGTGAAACCCTAAAGCTGCATCCAGACCGTTCAATCAATCAGGTTGTTGAGGATTCGGTGAATGATACTTTGGGGCGTTCGATTAATACGACGCTCACGACGGTTTTGACGTTGTTGAGTATTGTGCTCTTTGGGGGCGGCACGCTTAAGTTCTTTGCCCTAACCCTCATCACAGGGTTTTTAGCCGGTGCTTATTCCAGTATTTTCATTGCGAGTACATTGTTGGCTTGGTGGCGTAGCCGCTCCGAGGGGGATGGCTCTGGTAATGACGACGTATCTGTCGATGATGACGTAGACATGCCGGTTGATTCGGCACCCAGTACGCCCTAGTGCCCAAGGAATCGATTTATTTGAAAGATATAAAATTATCTGTGAGAATTACTGACCATTCCGAGCAGTCAAAAGCAGCGCAGCCAACGGCGGCGCAGGCAAAAGATATCGAGGCGTTGCGTCAGGCGATGATGCATAGCTGGTGGTGGTTGTCCTTGGCGCTATGGCTAACGGTGGGTGTGCTGAGCCTGTGGTCGCTACGGTCAGACTTGCAGGAATTGAGAGAATATTTCACCTGGTCAGCAGTACGCTACATGCTGTACTACGGTCGCTTGGCGGCGATGGGGCTGGGTCTTTGTGTGGGCGTGACGCTAGCGCTTTTGTATGCGGAGAGTCGTCATATTCTGTGGGGTCTCGCTGATGGTGAGCGGGCACGTTTGCTCACCCGGCTGAATAAAATTCATGCTCAAGGCTCTTCCCATCCTCAATGGAAAGTCATTCGCCCTGGCGATACACGGCCTGATAAATAACTCCGCTCAATCGCTCGATTGTTGTGACGGGATTCTGGTTTGTTGTTTAATTCATTATTAGAGAATTAAACTGGCGGCGTCTTTATCTATCAGAAGTTTTGCCTGAGGCATTTGTCGAAGGATGGAGGCTGGACACTGTGGCTGGACCGGGCCAGTGAGTAACTGATGAACAATGTTAGCTTTGCCTTTGCCATAGGCGAGGCAGAGACTGTGATGGGCGGCTTGGATGGCGCTTAAGGTCAATGTGAAGGCGTATTGGGGAACGGCTGCTAAGTCTTGAAATTCGCTGGATTTGGCTTGTTGTTGACGATTTTGTTGATCTAGTCGAACGATTTTGAACCAGTCAGGGTCATTAAAATGGGCAACGTCGGGATCATTGAAGGCGAGGTGCCCGTTGTTGCCAATGCCTAAACAACAAAGTTCGCTGGGATGGGTGCGTAAGGCCTGTTCGTATTCCCGGCAAATATCCAACGGGAGAGGCCCATCACCTTCAATGGCATACCATTGAGCGAGCGATACTTTGCTGGTGAGGTGTTGGTGTAAGTAATGGCGAAAGCTGGCTGGATGATGGGCCGAAATGCCTAGATATTCATCTAAATGGAAGCCGGTGATACTCTGCCAGTTGAGTAAGTTAGACGGAGCGGTGAGGTGTTGCAGAAACTGAATTTGCGATCGCCCAGTTGCAAAAATCGCGGCTGTGCTGCCGTTGCGTGTGATCGCGGTTTGTAAGATGTTTTGCGCGATCGCGCTACCTGCTAGTGCTATCGCTTCAGGTGAGTCATATATCTGCACCGTCAAGGCATCAACTTTTAAGGTCTTGGCCGGGGTAATCACAGGATTGTTCAAGGCGGTAACTGAGGTAAAAACGAATAGCTTTTCAGCTTTGCATAGGCGTTTGAACAGCGTATCCCAAGTTACATCAGATTAAATATTTGAAGCAGTTTCGTCTTTTTCTCTGCCGATCCTTCATGATCACTACATCCTTAAGATCATGACATTGCCCTGTGAACAGCCCTCGTTCAGCTCGTCCTGTTTCTAGTCGTCCTGTCCCGTTTCGTTTGAATCGATGGTGGTGGTTGTTAGGGATTGCCCTACTGCTGCTCACGTTTTCGAGTACGTTGGTCCATTGGCTGACCGAATACTGGTGGTTCGATGCAGCTGGGTTTGCCAGTGTGTTTACCCTGCGTCTGGGCTGGAGTCTGCTGTGCGCGGTCTTGGCCTTTGTTTTGTACAGCGCGGTGCTCGGTGCCAACTACTGGTTGGCCCTGCGGCTGACGCGCGATCGCCCTTTTTTCACACCCAAAAACAGTGAGTGGACGCCGTTCATTCCAGGCATGACCGTTTATGGCGGCATTGGCCTGATTATGCTGTTGGCCTTGGGTGCGGCAGGGCGGGCCAGCCTTGCCTGGGAATCACTACTCAAGTTTTTGAATGCCACCGACTTTGGTGTTACCGATCCGATTTATCAGCAGGATGTCGGTTTTTACGTTTTTCAGGTGCCGGTATATCAAGGTCTGCAAACCCAAGCGCTAGAACTGTTGATATGGGCGCTGATTCTGGTCGGCGTAATCTATGCAATACGCGGTGAAATACGCCTAGAGCGGGGCTGGAAGTATTTTCTGACAGGGTCTGTGAAAACGCACTTGTGCGTTTTACTCAGTGCGATCGCCCTTACGAGTGCTCTCGGCTATTGGCTAGCCCGCTATGATTTGCTTTACTCTGCCTCTGGTGTCGTTTTTGGGGCAGGCTACACCGATGTGAATGCTCGCTTGCATTCCTACGGCATCATGGGCGTCGTCACCCTGGTCGTGGCACTACTGTTCATTGTGTCCTTGTGGCGGCGGGGCTTTTCTTTGCCCATTACCAGCATTGCCCTTTACTTCACCGTCTTCTTGGTGATCAGTGGTCTCTACCCTTGGGTTCAGCAAAGCCTCGTGGTCGAGCCCAATGAATTGGATAAAGAAGCGCCGTTCATTGCCCACAATCTTGAATTTACCCGTCAAGCCTATGGTCTGAATGATGTACAGCGTGAAGAATTTGTCGTTGAAGACCAGCTCGATGGTGCCGCCTTAGGTCAAAATTCAGGCACCCTCGATAACATTCGACTATGGGATTACAAAACGCTGCTGAGTACCTATCAAGAGCTACAAAGCCTGAGGCTGTATTATCGTTTTCACGATGTTGATATCGATCGCTACACCATTGATGGTGACTATCGACAAGTGATGCTGGCTGCGCGCGAGCTCGACTACGATGCTGTCGATGCCAAAGCGCAAAACTGGGTAAACCAGCGGCTCAAATATACCCATGGGTATGGTTTGGCGATGAGCCCTGTGAATCAAGTGACGGTTGAGGGCTTGCCAGATTTCTTCATTAAAAGCATTCCACCGGCAACTTCCACAGATATTGCCTTAGGCCAGCCTCGAATTTATTACGGTGAAGAAACCAATCACCATATTTTTACTGGGACCAGTACGGAAGAGTTTGACTACCCCCTTGGCAGTGATAATGCCACCAATGTTTACGATGGCACGGGTGGGGTCCCCATGGGGTCTTTGTTTCGGCGCTTGGCCTATGCCTTTGACTTTGGCACGCTCAAGCCGCTGACTTCTAACTACTTTACCGATGGCTCCAAGGTTCATTACTACCGCAACGTCGTGCAGCGCGCCCAAAAAGTCGTGCCGTTTTTGCAGCTTGATAGCGATCCCTATTTGGCGCTCATTGATGGTCGGTTTAAATGGATACTCGATGGCTATACAACCAGCGATCGCTACCCCTATTCAGAACCGTTGATTTCTTCTCCCAATGCCGTCGAATTACTCAATAGCGAAGAAAAACTCTTAGATATTGCCCGCACGGGCTCTAACTATATTCGCGATGCCGCGAAAGTCATTATCGATGCCTACGATGGTTCGCTCACGGTGTACACAGTCGATGAGACTGACCCTATCCTTGCCACCTACCAAAAAATCTTTCCTGAGATTTTTACCCCGCTGGCCGAAGCTTCTGACGAGCTGCGCAGTCACTTTCGCTATCCACTAAATCTGTTTCAAATCCAATCTCAGCTTTACCGTGCCTATCATATGGAAAACACAGAGGTTTTCTATAACCGAGAAGACCTTTGGCAAGTGCCTCAACAAATTGGCAGTAGCGGTAACCCCGAGCAAATGCAGCCCTATTACGTGATTATGCGGTTGCCCAAGGCAGAGGGCGAGGAATTTTTGCAAATCCTTCCCTTCACACCCTCTAACAAAGACAACATGGTGGCCTGGATGGCCGCTCGCTGCGATGGCGATCAATACGGCAAACTCGTCCTGTACGAATTTCCGAAGCAGGTGTTGGTGTACGGTCCGCAGCAAATTGAAGGCCGTATCGACCAGAATACCGATATTTCTCAGCAGCTAACACTCTGGAACCAGCAGGGATCAAGCGTGATCCGAGGGAACTTGCTGGTCATTCCAGTCGATCAGTCTTTGCTGTATTTTGAGCCCGTGTACCTACAGGCCGATCAAGGGGCGTTACCTGAACTTAAGCGTGTCATTGTGGCGTTTAAGAACACAATTGTTATGCGCAATACCCTGCCCGAGGCCTTGGAGGCTGTTTTTGGAAGCACGCCTAGCTCGGCGGTTTCTGGTACTGGCGGATCCCCTGCGGTTTCTAAACCCTCTAATCGCCCGTCTTCCGTGGCAGAGGGGAGTGACGCGTCGGCAGATCTGGTCCAAGCTGCGATTGAGGCCTATGAGCAAGGGGAAAAAGCCTTGCAATCTGGAGATTGGGCCGCCTATGGGCAGGCCCAGCGTCGTTTGGGCGAGCTGCTACAGCAGCTCAATAAGCCAGTGGAGGGGCCAGTAGAAGAGCCAGATGAGATAACTGATGGTAAACCGCAGGGTGAGTCACAGGTAAAACCGGCACCGAAGCCTTCAACAGATCTCTAAAGCGTGTTCGTGAAACATGTTCGTGACTAAACAGGCTCTTATCAAGGACGTAACAGGCCCTTACAAAGACTCAAAAGACCTCTTACAGAACAATCGCCCTGTTGCAAATGGATAATTTGCAACAGGGCGATTGTTCTTTGGTTCAAGGCTTTCGGTGTTAACTTGTTCCTAGCGAACTTTTCCTAGCTCAGAAGGCCGTAGATCCTTAGTCAGTACTGAAACTGGCTTTGGCGGAAGCTTGAACACTGGGATGGGTTCGAGAACGTTCTCTAAAAGAGACTCGTAGGCATTAAGCGCCTGGCCAAAGGAATAATGGTCAATCGCAAATTGACGACCTTTGCGACCCATGAGCTCCCGTTCTTGGGGATCGTCATATAGCGCTTGGATCGCGTTGGTCAGGGCTGTCGGGCTTTCTGGCTCTACAACAACACCACCACCACTTTGCATAACTGCCTCAGCAGCTGAGCCTGTGTCAGGAACCGAGGCGACGATTGGGCGACCGCTGGCCATGATTTTCTGCGTTTTGGAAGGCATATTGAATCCCACCACATTACGCTTTTGCATAATCAGTGATACGTCAGCAGCGGCGAGCATTTCAGGGAATTCTGCCTTAGGTACAAAGGGTAGCAATGTGAGATTAGTTACACCCAGCTCCACGCGAAGGGCATCGAGTTCTTCTAACTGACCAGCTTCACCCACGATGACAAAGCGAACCTCTGGATTGTTCTGCATTTGTAGGGCTGAACGGATGATGGTTCGAATGCCTTGGGTGCGGGCGATGTTGCCTGAATAGAGCACAACAAATTTACCTTCTAGCCCGTGAGCCCGGCGAAATGCATTGTCCTCTTTAGGAAGCGGCTTAACAAAGTCAGTATCGACCCAGTTAGAAATGCATTCCATTTTATGCTTTGGAACACCTTTTTCTCCTAAATTTCTGGCGAAGGAGGGAGTGATAACACTGATCTTAGTGGCGCTGGCGTAAGCAAATTTCTCAAGTTGCTCAAATACCTTGATAGCAACCTTGTTGGTTATCAAGCCTGTTTGAACAGCGGCCTCTGGCAAAATATCCTGTAGGCTCAAAACCGTAGGACACCGGTGGAACGCTTTGGCCAGTGCAACGGGTAGGCAGGCTGGCAATGAAGGGCTGGTTGATAGAATGACATCGGGCTTCCAACCTGTGATGGCTTTCATCACACTAAGGATTGCAAAGCTGCCTTCTAGCATGGCCCTGGTAACAAGGCCAGGCTTTGGCCGAATGGCAACAAAGCAACGATCAATTTCGACACCGTTGTGGATTTCGCGCTTGTACAGCTTTCCTTGGTAACCGGGGTATATTTTTCGCTCTGGGTAGTTAGGCATTGCCGTGACGACCCTTACTTTATGTCCCCTTTCGACTAATCCTTCGGCGAGCTCTGTCATCAGAGGGGCAATACCGATAGGCTCAGGATAGTAATTGTAAGAATAGAGAAGGACACGCATGGATAGTAGCTCGTTAGACTAAGCGTTTCTGTGTATGTACGGAATACTGAAAGGTATAAAAAGTGTCGAAACCAGGAATTAACGGAGATGCATTGAAAATAAGACGTTATTTGATATCAACATAAGCCTTGCGGCCAGTGGGGACTATCAATATTTCACTGGCTTTAGCCAATCTTTAGAAAGAGGGGGGCGTTTGTGTGAATCCTCCAAAAAAACACTCAAAGGAAGAAACCATTTTGAGATTGTCTTGTAGTTGTTCGTACTGATGAACAAGGTCTGTTCAAAACAGTTTGAAGACTCTACGGGAACATTTCATATCAGGGGATACAGATAATTTGACTTTCTTTCGGAAGGAACTGGCAAAAAGAGTTTTTTTAGGTAAAAAGACTCTTTTTGATGGGTGATAATTGTTACTTCAGTCCCGATCTACTTATTCCCAATAAATTGAGCTGTACTCTCAGGTGATTCACCTATCTTTTATATTTTTCAGTGTTCACTTCAACTAAAGTTTGTATATAGGACTCCCCCTCATGACCTCCGACGGGCGATCGCAGTGGAGCGTGGCCAGGTTTTTATCAACGCTCAATTATTTCGGCGAAGTTCCCTTTTTAGGGAGCTTTCGCTGGGTACAACAATTTCTGGGTCAAAGCCCTGTTATTCCAGGTATGGCGATGGGTGCTTCTAAAAAGACGGTTGTGGTTATTAGTGATGGCTCTGCCCGTTCATCAGAGGTGTTCAAGGCGTTAGGAAATCGATGTTCTAACGATGTTGAGCTGATTACTTATGTGCTTGGTGATGATTTCCCTGTAGGTGAGGCTAGTCTTCGTATTCATTCGGGTTCTGAGCGGGCGCTAGCGTTTCGTCGGCTTATCCGCTCTGCTGATACGGTGGCTCTCTTAGATGGAGGCGGAGATGGAAGCGGAGATGGATGGCGCGCTTCCGATGTCTCAAAGGTCTTAGCAGATGTTCAAGCCTGTTTAAATTGCCAGACCATGTCGCCTTTTACGGCACAGTCTGGTGTTGTATCCTCGACAGTTGAGCGCATCGTGTTTGATTTTGCTGCGCCAGGTTGTGACTTAGCGGCTTGGGGCGCGCTAGATGATGTGGTGATGGGTGGCGTTAGTCAGGGGAGCATATTCCTGAAGACATTAGAGCAAACGCCCGGACACGATTTTCAGGTGGCGATGTTTGCTGGCTACGTGTCTACGGATAACTCGGGCGGGTTTTCTTCGGTGAGGACCCGAAATTTTGATCCGCCGTTCGACTTCTCTGGTTGGGAGGGCGTTCGGCTGAGAGTAAAAGGGGACGGGCAACGCTACAAGTTTATTGCTCGTAATAGCGGTGGTTGGGATAGTCCGGCCTATATCTATTCTTTTGATGCGGTGGCGGATACTTGGTTGGATATTGAGGTGCCATTTAGTGCGATGGTAGCGACCTTTCGAGCACGGTCTGTGCCGAATGCCCCGGCATTTGATCCGAGTAGGGTGTTTTCTTTGCAGCTAATGCTGAGCAAGTTTGAACATGATCGTCGGCTGAATCCTCAATTTATGGCCGGGCCGTTCGAGTTGGCGGTGAGTGGTTTGAGTGTGTACCGGCCTCGTCAAGGTGTTCCTTTGGTGGTGGTGGGTGTGCAGGATGAATCAGTGCGAAGCCAACAGCAATTAATGCTCAATGAAGCCCAGATGAACTATCGATTTATTGAGCCTGGCAGTACGGATATTATTGATGCTTTGATGACGACATTAACGTGACGGTTATATTTATTTTTTACGCTGGTTTTTGGTGAGGTTAATAAACGAGAACCCCTCCTGTATTTGCAAATACAGGAGGGGTTCTCGTTTAACTGTATGGAATGGTGAGAAAAGCCTAGTAGGATGGGCGTGGATCGCGATCACCTTTTACCTGTTGCTTGGCCCGATTAGCACTTTTCTTAAGGGCTTCGAGTCTGCGAATGTAGCGATCGCGCTGCTTTTTCTTGGGCGTTTGCTCAATCAAGGTCTTCAGTGCACTACCAAGGCTCTTGTAAGCATTGGGCAAGGTGTAGCCAAACCGAGTCGCGATGGAAATAGCTTTTTCATCAGCGACAATGGCTTCCTGTAGGGTCTTTTGACCATTGTTGCGTTTGTAAAGCCGCCAGCCAGAAACACCGCATAGACCTAGTGCCAATAGGAGTAGGAGACCATCTTGTACCCATAGCTCACCAACGGCGCCACCGAGACCAATGGCGAGTGCGGCCATTTCCCAGCCGTCGCGAGGGATGGTGTCACTCTGTACACGGGCAACTTCGTGCCAAAACAGCAGATTACGCTGATCGATAGCTAGCTGTTCCCATTTTGTAAGATCAATTTGGACTTCTACCTGGTCGCGACCTAGCTCTTCACACGTGATCAAAGGTGGGGCGACATCGGTTGCAGGTTCTACCGTGACCCAGCTTTGGAGCTCGGGGGGAAGTAAGCTCCTTAACCGACGCAATTCACCAATGTCGGCTCGGGGCGAGGTGTAGCTAGCGTAAGAAGTCATAGGTCTAACGGAGATCTTAACGACAGAGGATAGCAGTGGCGATTTTGGCCGTAAGCAATGTAACTAGGGTTTTGAAGTCTTAGTTTATGGCGTTTGATGCTATTGACTTTGGAGGAGATGCACAGACCTGTGATCTGCATTACCTCTTCGGTACTGGTTATAGCATGCCTACGGTGCGGGGGCATTTGGGTAAAACCGTCCTTACTACTATCTTTAGTAGATTTTATATTTTTGCAGATTTCAGGGTGCTATCGCTATTGTCGAGGTGCTTAGGACACCGTCATTCGCTGAAACCGTTATATAACACTAGGCAAAACGATTTTATAGTCTTTGCTACATATCGCTCAGTCGAGCGATCGCACCATCTAGAAGCTCGCACCCCTGTTCAACTGAGTCCACCTGGCAGAGCTGATCGCGCAGGTCAGCAGCCCCAGCAAAATCCTTGGCGTACCAGGCCATGTGCTTACGAGCCTGGCGAATACCGCGAATGCCCTTGTATTCCCAAAGCATAATCAGATGCTCTCGGGCGCATTGAAGTCGCTGTTGCGGTGTGTGGGCGGGTATCCGCTCGCCGGTTTTGAGGAAGTGGTCAATTTCGCCAACGAGGAAGGGGTAGCCCAAGGTGCCTCGCGAACACATAATGCCGTCTGCTTGGGTTTGCGCTAGGCAGTTTAAGGCTGAGTCTACGGAGAAAATATCGCCGTTGGCAATCACAGGAATCTTCAGGGCTGCTTTAACTTTCGCAATCCATTCCCAGCGAGCGGTGCCGTTGTAGCCCTGGGCTCGGGTGCGGCCGTGGAGGGTGAGCATTTGCGCACCCGCCGTTTCCATGGCTTGGCCAAATTCAACGGCATTGATATCGTTGTCGTCCCAGCCAATCCGGGTTTTAACGGTGATCGGAACATCGACGTCGGCGCAGACTCCTTAGACCATGATGATGGCGGTGACTCGATCTCTGAGGAGGGAGGAGCCGCCGCCGTGTTTGGTGATTTTATTGACGGGGCAGCCCATGTTGATGTCGATGGTGTCTGCCCCTTGGTCCACGGCTTTGCGGGCGGCTTCGGCCAGAAAATCGGGGCGGCGATCGAAGAGCTGGATGCTGATGGGGCGCTCGTCGGGGTCGATGTCCATGACTTCGGGCAGCTTGCGCAGATGATGTAGTTCAGCGGCGCTGACCATTTCGGTGTACATCATCGACTGGGGCGCATGGCGTCGCACAAGCCGTCGGAAAACCTTGTCAGTAACGCCGGATAGAGGGGATTGCAGGACACGGCTGGCGACGGTGACGTTGCCGATTTGGAGTGGAGTTTTTAGGCGTGATCGCAAGTCATCAGATAACACTGACAGGCTCAGGTCCGCAGGCGGTTTGGGGTGAGTTGGCGTAGCAGTATTAACGGACATGGGCGTTAGCGACGGAGGTATCCGATGGGCCTAGACGGCCTTATACGATAGAAGCGGATGGCTTTTGGCAGTTGCGTTGAAGGTCTATTTCGTCCAGCGCAGGCTGGCTAGAGCATTATTTTAGGACGGTATGGTTTTATCGGTAATCGGCGGTGCAGTTGCGAGTTCTTTTTCTAGTTTTTCAGCGACTTCTTTTAAAGGTGAGATAGCAGCCCTGACGGCGGCTTTTTTGTGGGCGGCGGCGACGCTGATGTTTGGGCGACTGGGGCGATCGCTCTCTCCGCTGGTGCTGAATATTGTGAAAGGGATATTTGCGATCGCCCTCATCCTCATAACTTTACTGGTGCGCTCCCGGTGGATAGACACTACAACACTACCCACCACACTACCCACCACGAACAACTTACCGATCACGGCAATGGTTTACCTGCTGCTCAGCGGTGGGATTGGGATTGGCCTTGGCGATACGGCTTATTTTTCAGCTATTAATGCGTTGGGCGCACGGCGAGCACTGTTGCTAGAGACACTCGCCCCGCCGATGACTGCGGGCCTGGCCTGGATATTTTTATCAGAGCAGCTGCCGTTCATGGCGATCGCAGGCATTTTGATGACGCTACTGGGTGTGGCCTGGGTGATTAGTGAGCGTGTGCCTGCAACAGATTCAGCCTTGGCCAAAAAATCTCAAAACGGTTGGCAAACCGGACTAAGCGTTGCGCTACTGGCCGTATTTTGCCAGGCCTCTGGAGCCGTATTGTCTAGAGCAGCCTTGGTGAATGTGGCGGTTGATCCGCTGTGGAGTTCTCTCTTACGGCTTTTGGCTGGAATGGCCTTTATGGGCATGCTGGCGGCGCTTCAGCCTCGTCGCCTAGGCGACTATTGTCCAGAGCCTGAGTTGAAAGAGGTCGCCACGATCGAAAACGCACCCGCCAAAAGAGATTGGCGAGTGCGTTGGCAAAAGAGTTTAACGATGCTGCGATCACCTCGTTTGTTAGTGGGCGTGGCGTTGGCTGCCTTCTTTGGCACGTACCTGGGGATTTGGTTACAACAAATCGCGCTGAAAAATACAGCCGCTGGCATTGCCCAAGCCCTGCTGGCAACAAGCCCGCTATTTGTGTTGCCGATGGCAGCGCTGCTGGGCGATCGCATCAGCTATAGAGCCATTGCAGGGGTTGCGATCGCGCTAGGCGGCGTATGGCTGTTGTTTTATGTTGCTTAGCGCTAAGGTCTGTTGCTTAGCGCTAAGGTCTGGGGAGCTAAATCCTGGGCATCTAAATCCTGAGCCCTGTAAGCACTTGAACCTTAGGCCACCCTGGTTCGAGACGGTTTTTTCCATTTTCTTCGCTTCGCTACTCGCTTGAGCCGGTCATCCTCTGACGTTGGCAGCGCAGAGGGTTGAGACATTTCAGGCAGCGCGCTGTTGGGATATTTCACTTTCCACTGGCCAGTGACCGGGTCTCGGTATGTTTCAAATGGGTTGGACTTAAGCGGTTTACGGCAAGGCTTGGGCACGGCTGAATCTTTCCTCAAAGGAACAGTAATGGGTGCTATAGCTTTGGTCAAATTGCTTAGGGGGGGTAGACAAACAATAAGACCTGTCGCACGACCTAGCAATGTGACAGGTGGTCAACCGTTAAGAACGGCTAACGACTAAACTCGGCGAGCAATCACATTTGAATTATGAATTGATATAAATATTACATGAAGTTATCCGATTGCCTGTGTGAAGTTACGGACTAATGCCATCAATTAGTGACAAAAACATAAGTAAATATACGGATTCACTCCTTCAAAAGTAAGTAGTACAACTCACCCGTATCGTTGATCAAACCCGCGACAGCACCGGCTTCTGTGCCCGTGCCCACAAAGAGATCCACGCGCCCGGCCCCCTTGATGGCCCCCCCGGTGTCCTGGTCTAAAACAAAACGGCTGCTAGGGGTGATAACCAGCTCCCCAGATTGATTTCTTTGTGGTAAAGGCATATTGATTAGGGCGAGGGCTCCCGGCGGCATGATGGACTTATCGGTAGCGATAGAACGGCCTGCGGTCACAGGAAATCCTAAACTGCCTGTGGCCGGTGCTCCATCGGTTTCTCGGAAGAATATGAAGCGATTATTTCGAGGGAGGTAGTTGTCTAGTTCCGCTGGGTTTTGCTCAAAGTACTCCAGTAGAACCGGTAGCGACAGTTCATCTTCGGGAATGATGCCGTCATCAATCAGGGCGCGGCCCATGCTGGTGTATTCGTAATTGGTGCGACCGTCAAATCCGACGGCCAGGGTGGTGCCATCGGTGAGTTCTAGGCGTGCTGAACCCTGGACTTGAATCAGAAAGGCCTCTAATCGGTCGGCTAGCCAAGCCAGTTCTAACCCTTTGAGGGGGCCTTGATCCGCCTGTAGGCCATCGGCACCTTCTAACTCTGCGCGGGTGGGGTGGGGCTCGGGCCACTGGTCCAAGTTTGCGGGCTTTTGGTAAATGGGGTAGCGGTATTCCTCTGTGGGGACGCTACTGGCGGCATAGGTCGGTTCAAAGTAGCCGGTGAACGCTACGGTGCCTGCTTCGTCTTGGCCGACGGATTGATAAAATGTGAATTCTGCGGCAACGGCTTGCTGGAGCGCTTCAGCAGAGTCGCTTTGGGTAACTAGCGTGCGAAATCGATTGAGGCTTCGCTGTACCCGGCTGTGGGTGATGTCTGGAACGGCATAGTCGCTATAGTCCTCAACAGACCCGGGCGTTTCCATGTAGGCCAAGCTGTTGTCGATGGCGGATAGTAGTGCTTGCTTATCGCCAGTGGCTAAAGGGGTATCGAATAGGGTTGTGTCTTTGCCGATGAAGCTGGCTGCTCGTCGTTCGTCCCAGCAGTCTAGCTGTGTGAGGGGAAGGACATCGACGGCGCGGGTGATGCCGTTGGCAAAGGTTAGATTGGTAACGGTCAGGGCGATCGCACAACCCAGTGTGGCTGGCAGGGCTGTTTTCTGGACTTTTTTGAGGACTTTTTTCAGCGCAGGAAGCGATATCAGGGAATAGGTTCGCAAAGCAAACACCCAAAGCTACCCTATGGATTTTACCTGCTTGTGCTCCAGGGGATGGGATCTGGCTCACGTGCCCTTATTCGCATGCGCTTACTCGTATGCTAGAGCCCAAAACAAAGCCTCTGTATCAATCCTGATGGACCGTACAGAGGCTCTGTTTCTTAAAAAAATGGGAGTAATTTGTGAGTGGCGCGCTAGTATCTTTCGACGCTGGAGTTGAAGATGGGCTCTACGCGAATGCAGGAGACGCGGGAAGGGCGAATCACCATATACTCGCCAGGATTGACCTTGGGAATCGGGACGTTAATAAATTCTTCGGCGGTTGCCTTAGGCATGAGCTTGTCGCTGTACCATTTTTGGAATTCTTGAATGGTGGTGAAGCGGACCTCCTCTTTGTGCCCACCATCGAAGGCGATATGGACGACGTATTCGCTGGGCGTTCTTGGCATGCTACAACCTGGAATTTCAAATGATGCCATTAGTATTGGTTGATGGATACCAAAACTCACAGGTCGACGGCAGATTTTTGTTTATTGCAGGTTGAACCTCCCCAAGCGTTCTTGCAGGAGCTTGGGGAGGTCTTTTTTGAGTTCGGCTTTTTTGGTAAAGCTCAATCGGTTGCGGGTGGGGGTATCGAAGGGAAATTGGCCGGGGAGATCTGAGCGCTCCATTTGGGCCAGGATAATTTGCTCAGGGCGTTTGCACTGCAAGGCGTAGCCCATTTCTACACAGACTTTTGGACTGGGGACGAGCTGGGGTGGTGTTCCCTCTAGCCCTACAATTGGCGTCGCATCAGCGATGAAGAGGAGCGATCGCCTAATTTGCCGCATCAGGGTGCTGTTGATTCTTACCGGGCCTTGGCTGAGTCGATGGGATTCTACGATTTCAATCGGTAAACGCGATTTGACGTTGAACTTTTTGACGAAGGCTTCGATTTCGTCGCGTAGCAGATCGCTGGAGTCGGTGTATTCGGTTTGATAGCTGAGGAAAATGGTGGGGTCAAGATTGGAAAGGGAATCTTGCTTGGCAAAGTAAATTTCGTGGCTAATCAGATCGATATTGGCGATCGAATAGTTGCCACTTACCTCTATATAAAATTCCACAAAGT
>JBCDAG010000018.1:0-34024 GCA_039186165.1 Cyanobacteria bacterium P01_F01_bin.53 | reverse complement strand
GTCTTGCTATGTTGCATTACTGTAGGAACTGTTACGAGCCCTTACGGTAGTCGCTAAGCCGCTGTTCAGTCATTAACTTGCCCCTGTCGATATTGGCTGTCTGCGTTCGTTTATAAAAATAGCCCCACCCTCGAAAAGCTCCGTTATAAGGTTTCTATCTGGTTATACGTAGTTATACGGAGGCCTGGAATCTGATTGATGCTTTTGTTTGCTGTTCGCTCGAAGTTATGCCATTACTCACTACGTTAGATGACACTATCTACTCAGATTAAACTCAACTCCAGTATTGCTAATATGTCTTCCTCTGCTCAGCCGGATACCGCACGTCCGTTTCTGGCTTGGCAGCGTATCTCGGATTGGGCTTCCGAGCACTATCGTTGCCGGACTTTTAATAAGGATGAAAAAATTCCGGCCCGCCCTGGACTCCTTTATTTAGTTCAAAAAGGCTCGGTACGTTTGCTAGGCAACGCTCAGGTTAGTGCAACCCTAAAGAAAAAGAGCAGTGTTTCCCGTATGCCGTTGGTCGCTGCTGAAGAAGCTTTTCTAGGTTTTGTGGGGGCTGGTCAGCCTTTTGAAGTGGTTGCACAGCCTCCATTTACGCTCCAAAGTTTTGCCCACGTAGATCAAACTACGGTGATTTGGCTTTATTGGAATGATTTAGATACTTGGCCTCATTTTCAAAAGGAAGTACTAGATGCTTTTCGCCGTCAGCATCAGCGTAAGCTTTTGTGGTTAAGCACGTTAGGTCAGCGTCGTACGATTGATCGGCTTTTGGGCTTTTTGACCCTTCTCATTGATGAGCATGGTGAACAGTGTGATCAGGGTTACTATTTGCCTTTCCCACTCACCCATGCCCAAATCGGCAGTGCGATTGGCTCCACTCGGGTGACCGTTACACGCCTGATGGGTAAGTTGCGTCAGGGTGGCATGATCCAAAGCTATGGTGAAAACCTGATTTGTATTTCCCACAGCGCTGACTGGAAGAAGCAGGGGTAAAGCTTCTTCGTTGTCGCCAGCGTCGTAGTTCATACAATTTTTTGAGCGAACCGAGCCTAGCTGCTACTTGTTTGGTAGCTAGGCTTTTTTGCTGTGTAGTTGTCGTTATCCGCAGCCTTTATGTTGCTTGTTCTGTAGGTGCTTTCAGGGCTGTGTTATTGGTTATTGGGGATGCTGAAGTCTCAGTAGTAGTGAGTTGAGTACAACTGTCAGTGAACTGAGTGCCATGAGGCCACCCGCGACTCCGGGGTTGAGGGATAGCCCAAAGGCCGGTAGGAAGGCACCTGCTGCTAAGGGCATGCAAATAAGGTTGTAGGCAAAGGCCCAGGCTAAATTTTGGCGAATTTTGTTGAAGGTGCTGCGGCTTAGTCGGATAGCCGCGAGGGCATCTGAAAGGTCTTCACCCATGAGGACAATGTCGGCTGTTTCCATGGCAACTTCGGTGCCTGAGTTGAGGGCAATGCCAACATCTGCCGTTGCTAGGGCGGGTGCGTCGTTAATGCCATCGCCGATAAAGCCGACGCAGTGTTCGGCTTGAAGTCGTCTCAAAGCCTCCACTTTGCCTTGCGGGGTTAGTCCGGCTTGAACCTGTGTGAGCGGGATGTTTAACTGCTGAGCGATCGCCTGTGCAGCTAGCGGCGTATCGCCACTTAATATGTGGATTGTTAACCCAATGTTTTTCAATTTTTGCACAGTGGCGATCGCATCCTGTCGCAGTGTGTCAGCAACACCAATAATCCCTAGTAACGTCTGTGCTTGCGCAATATAGACGGCTGTTTTCCCCATGCTCCCTAGCTCATCGGCAATGTTCTGAGCCTTGGCATCAATGGTGCAGTCGTTTTCTGCCATCCAGGCAAGATTGCCGAGTAGGATGGGCTGCTGCGGGTTAAGAGGATGTTGGGCTGGTGTTGTAACCGTTGCTGCAATGCCGTGTCCCGCTTTGGTTTGAAAATTATGGGCGGGTAGACATGTTAGCTGTTGATCTTCAGCAGCTTGCTGAATAGCGACGCCTAGTGGGTGACGGGTACCGCTTTCTACAGTGGCGGCCATTTGCAGTAGCTGCTCGTCACTGATTGACGTTAATAGAGGGAGACAGTCAGTGACGATTGGGGTGCCTGTTGTGAGGGTGCCTGTTTTATCGAAAGTCAGTGTCTCTAATTTGTTGGTCGCTTCTAAAATATCGCCGCCGCGAATTAAGAGACCTTTTTCTGCACCGATACCAGAGCCGACCAAGATTGCCGTGGGGGTGGCTAATCCCAAGGCACAGGGACAGGCGACAACAATGACCGCGATCGCTAGCTTTAGGCTCACCAGTAGCTTAAAAGAGCCTAGCGATTCTATCGGTATAGGGTGGGCCGTTGAAGACATAGCCGTTGAGGACATTGCCATTGAAGACATGGCCATTGAAGAGCTAGCCATGTGGTGCATGTGGCTCCCCATGGCCGACTGGGCCAAGTCTGGCCAAGTCGGCACGCCCACGAAATACCAGAAGCCGAAGGTGAGGGCTGCACAGGTTAAAACGCCGTAGGTAAAATAGCCCGACAGGGTGTCGGCAAGACTCTGTATAGGGGCTTTACGGGTTTGGGCAGTTTCAACCAGCTGGATCATTTGAGCCAGCGTTGTGTCTGTGCCGATGTGATTCACCTGGAGGGTAATGGCGCCTGATTGATTGAGGCTGCCTGTGAAGACTGGATCGCTAACCTGTTTGCTCACAGGCATGGATTCTCCTGTGAGCATGGATTCGTTAATTGTTGTTTGGCCATCGACGATGATGCCGTCGACGGGGATTTTTTCCCCAGGTAACACCCGCAGCCATTCCCCAACTTTGACTTGATTAGCCGGAATTTTTACACCCGTGTCTGGCGAGTGGTTGGCTGGAGACGATGAATTTGGAACGAGTCTTGCGAAGGTGGGTTGTAGGGCAATGAGCGATCGCAATGAGCGGGTGGCTTGAAATCTGGCCCGTTCTTCTAAGGTGCGGCCCAGCAAAATAAAGCTCAACAGCATGACGGGCTCATCGAAGAAGCAAGCCCATCCCAACCCAGGTAGGACCAGCGCGACCAAGCTAGTGAGATAGGCACTGAGTGCGCCTAAGCTCACCAGTGTGTTCATGTTGGGTGCGTTGCGTCGTGCACCCTGCCAGCCTTCGCTGATAATTGCGCGCGCGGGAAATATCAACGTGAATGTTGCCAACAGGCCATGGAACCAAAGACTGCTGAGGATAGGAATAGTGATTCCCTGAGTCCAGCTAAAGTGTTGAAGATGGCCGAGTGTGGAGAGCGCTAACAGCGAAAGTGCGATCGCTAATCGACTGCCCTGCTCTTTTTGCGCTTGTTCTTTGCGCGCTAGCCATTCAGTTTCTCCGGCTAAAGGATTATCCTCCGCGAGTTGACGGACTTGGCTCGGATAGCCTGCTTCTGTGAGTTCCTGAGCAATGCTTTGGGCATTCGCAGCTAGCGTGCACTCTACTGCGGCTACCTCGGTGATTAAGTTGACGGTTGCCGTCACAACGTCTTCGCAGTTCACCAGCTTTTTTTCGACGGTGCTAACGCAGCCCGCGCACATCATGCCACCGATGTCGAGCACGATGGTTTGGGTGTTGGGTTGTTGTATTGCGCCCTGCTTTATAGCGCCCTGTTGTACGGCACCTTTTTTTGTCGCGGTTGATGTTGTCGCGACTGATTTTGTTACGGCTGGTGAGCTTGGGTTCTCAGATGAATCGCTGTTTGATTCTGCCTGAGTCGATTGAGATGGGGTAGATGGGGCAATCTGATTCATAGCCGCCGTTGGCGAGTGACTAAAGCTGTTATGCCTAAAGTCGTTATCGGGGCTTTTTAAAAGCCTGGTCTTCTAGTTTAGGCTTTCTGGTTTAGACTTTTCCTTTGGTTGCGAAGTAATAAGACTATTCAAGTGAGTTTTTGTACTGAAGGCGATAGCAGATCGGCAATAGCAGATCACAGGGAGACCCAAATAGGAGTAGATGATCTGTTCTTAATTTATCTGTTCTAAATTTAAATAAGAAGGTGCTCAGTATCCTTGTCCGGAAAACCTATGATAGTCACTGTGATAATAGCTACCGCCTTCAAAAGAGCTGGTTATTGAGGCGATGGTGGATGATGTTTTCTGATATTTCAAATCACTGGGCGCGCGTCTGCATTGTGGCCCTGGTACAAGCTGAACTGATTAAGGGCTATCCTGGCGGCGTATTTCGCCCACAGTCATTGATGACTCGAGCGGAGTTTGCGGCGTTAATGCCAAAGGTGTTTTTTCAGATTTCGGCGAGGCAAACAGCGACGTCCTTCCGTGATATTTCACCCAATTATTGGGCCAAGGATGCGATTGAATGGGTTAGCGAACGCGGCCTGTTTGGGGGCTATCCGAATGGCACGTTTCGTCCTCGAAAGACGATTTCTCGGGTTGAGACCATCGTTGCGTTGATGGCTGGATTAGAGGCTTCTCAAGGCGTTGATGCATCAGTCGCGCAGGTGTTGGATCTTAGCGCTGATAACTTTAGCGATGTTGCAGAGATTCCAGACTATGCCCGGAGTGCTATTGCTGCGGCCCTAGAGCGTCAGTTATTAGAGCCTTTGGCTGAGCTGAGGCCCTTGCGTCCTAATCAGGCGATTACCCGAGGAGAAGTTGCGGCCCTGCTCTGCCGAGCTCTGGATATTCCAGCCGGTTTCTTAGTCGATGAGCTGCCCCAATTTGCAGCGGCGAAAGATAGAAAAACTGTCTTTCAACAGTTCTTACAGCAGGAGGCGGGGTTCAATTCTGAAAAGCTTGCGTTTTTAGATAGGGGCATTAATCAATCGCCCTACCGCGGTGATGTTACTAAAGTTGCCGTGCGATTACAGGTGCCTGAGGATATGCCGACCACGCTGACGAAGCGAGTGGCCTATCCGCCCAAAGGTGAACTGTTTTTTGTGAATGAAGCGGGCCTCGACTTTTTGGCACCCGATATTTTGTCAGGGTGTGTGTGCCTGGCCACAGAGCATAAAGGCAAACTGGTCGCGAACTGGTTAGGGCGCGATGCCTTGGTCGAGCGTCAACTGTGGAGTTCGACCAAGTTTATTCCGCTGTTAAATGTGGTGGCACGGGCCAATGCCCATGCGCCCCATACGGATATTGATAGTTGCCGAGTGCGTCAGTCTGGCAGTAACGGTCGGGGCTATTCGTTTAACGAGCTGGCCTCTGGGATTATGAGTTATGACAATCGCATTGCGACGTCTAATTCATTGGCCGCGATGTTTAAGCGGTTTGAGGCCCCAGAGAGACTGGAAAAGTGGACGCAGAAACTTACAGGTAATCCACAACTCTCATTTCAGGGCCTCTATGGTGAAGTGCCTTTTATCCAGCAACCTGAGCTGTGGAACTCAAAGACGAAGCAGGTCGTGCTCAAGTCAGTTGGTCAGCCCCACAGTGGTAGCAATTTGCTCTCGACATACGATCTCACCCGGCTAATGTCGATGTTGGGCTGGCATTGGCAGCTGCCCGTGGGCTCTAGGATTCCGGACTTGCAAGGTCATAGTGCTGAAAGCCTTATGCGATCTCTCACGGTCGATACGGCCCGCTATGTAGATGTGGCCTTTGAAACCCTGGGCCTGACTGAGTGGGTGCGATCGCCTGTGATTCTCTCAAAGAGTGGATTTGGACGTAGTGATGAGCGTGATCGCACTGAGCTTACCTATTGCGCCCTTGTACAGTTCAGCCTGCCTCGAGGGCTCAAAGATCAGGGCGCGCCGGATCCCACTGCGACATACCAGCGATATTCGCTGTGCTTTACCCTGATTGCAGCTAAAGACTTTGGCGATGCCAACAAAGAAGCTCGCTATGTGGATGCGCTGATGGCTGCTTCCGTCACAGACATCATCCGCCGAACGGTTGCTGAAACCTTGGAGTAACTTTCTCCTAGCGGAATGACTCCAGGAGAAATTACTCTAAAAATGACTGTTGGGCTTCACTGTGTCTTGCTCTACGGTGTAGTCCTCTAAAGCATGGTTTATCTACACCATGCTTTATCTAAGGTGTTTAATCTACGGCGTCTTATTTACGGTTGCTCTCTCTGTACCGTATCTAATCGGGATTCACACAAGCGCTGCATCCAGCCGTTGAGATAGTCCCGATTGAGGACCTGCTCTTTCGGATCAGCCGTATCCGCCGGGTAGGGCATAAGACCTCTGACAGCAGCCTCTGTCACACAAAACATAGACTTTTGAAAGCTCTGACAAAGCTGTACACGGACATCATCCTGGCCGCGCGTAGACTGCTTATAAATTTCCTGCAAGTAGTCCGGCACGTAGTGACGCATATCCTGCATCAGGAGTGTGGGGGGAATACCTGCGCCGCCAATGGGAAGCGGGTCAGCAAAGAGTGCCCCGTAGCCAAACTGCGCTTGGTCGATGGGGACCTGCTGGGCTTGGGCGTTGTAGGATACTGTGCCAAAAAATGGTGTCCCCCGGAAGAAAATACTTTCTACGTACGGCACCGCAGTGTCGGGCAAGAAGGTTAACCCCGCTGCCTTAGGCAGGATGTCGTAGTCAGTCCCCCCAATATTGACGGTGTAGGTAATAGGTTTGGCAGCACTGTCTACCAGTCCGCCCTTAATAAATTCAACAACTTGAGGAATAGAGGTGATTTCGCCGTCTCTATAGGCCTGGGCTAAGCCTCCAAAAATATCACTCATGACTCGCCAAAACTGCCCTAATCCTGAGTAGTAAGCCAACTGCCTAACTTGTTCTACCAAAAAATCAGGAAAAATCCGATTGAGGGTTAGTAAAACGGGGTTGAGGCGAATTTTAGCCTGTATGGCTGGGCTACAGCAGGCCCAAAAATCTTCCGAGTCTAGGTAGGCATCCAAGCCGCCACCACCGTGCCACATCATGGTGCGCATCACATACTCGGCGTATTCATAGTTAATGCGATCATGCCAAATATGTTTGGCCATCTTGTTGGGGGTGATCTCTCCGTTGAAGTATTTGAAGAGGGGCATCAGCACCAAGAACTGAGTGTTCGCAACATGCTGAAGATTGATGGCGTAAGCATCTAAGACAATGCCATAGGAGTCTAAGGCACCCATCACTTCTTTCAGATTGTCGGGTGTTTCAGGGAGTAGGGGCGTACCGTCGAGCAGCCGGTCAACATATTCACTTAAAGAATAGATTGGGGCGGGCTTCAGGGGAGCTTTAGGGATAGTCTGGGCCATGGCGATTGCGCTTTCGTAAAAATAACCAAGCGGTGATTGAGTAGCTACTGAACGGTGTAGGTTACCGGGTCGTTAATGGTCATGGGAAATGAGGGACGGTGATGCTGCCGACAGCTGGCACTAGTGTGTGGAGACTAGGCTGGTCTGTCATGGGTTGCAGTTCTGCGCTTGGCGCTGAAATCACTGAAATATCTGTTGTCTGAGTAATTTGTGTCTGAGTAATTTGTGTCTGAGTAATTTGTGTCTGAGTAATTTGTGTCTGGCCAGTGTTTGTCTGGACAGAGTTTGCTGGCTGTGCAGCTACTTGCTCAGTGACGGTTAAGGCCGCTTCCGTGAAAGCAGTTGTTGTGGACTCCATCCAGCGGGTCATCCATTCTGGCTGTAGGCCAAAGGCAAAAATGAGGAGGACTAAGGCCAGCGCCGGTACGCGATCGCGCCACTTAACCCCAGGAATAAGCGTATCGACTGGTACGCCAATTTTGGCGGGCTTGACTGCCAAACGACCAAAGAATGCCCGGTTGATCATCAGCAAAAAGTATACCGCTGTTAGGCCTGACCCGACCATGCACAAGAGCGTTTGAACCGCGCAGTTCTCAAAGCTGCCGCGAAACACTACAAACTCCGAAATGAATCCCATCATGCCCGGAATCCCGGCACTGGCCATGGCTCCGAGTACCATTAACGAGCCGATAAAGGGCAGACCTCGCTCAGGTGCCATCAACCCACGCAGCACTGTCAAATCGCGGGTGCCAGCCTTTTTGTAAACGATACCCACCAACAGGAACATCAGGGCTGAAATCAGGCCGTGACTGACCATTTGCATGACAGTCCCGAGAATGCTGAGTGGCGTGGCAGCCGCAGCGGCGAGCAAAATATACCCCATGTGACCTACTGAGCTGTAGGCCACCATTTTTTTCATATCGGTTTGGGCGATCGCAGCCAGGGAGCCATACAGTACGCTCACCACAGCCCACCAGGCTAGCAGCGGTGAGACATCCAACCACGCTTCAGGAAAGAGTCCCATGCAAAAGCGGAGCATGCCATAGGTCCCCAGCTTTAGCAAAACCCCTGCCAGCAGTACAGAAACCGGTGTGGAGGCTTCTACGTGGGCATCCGGTAGCCATGTGTGAAAGGGAACGAGCGGAATTTTAATCCCAAAGCCAATGAGCAAGCAGCCCATCAGTAACGTCTGTTGGACGAGTGTGAGGCCTTGTGCAAGTGCTGGATCATAATCAAAGCTGCCAGAGCCTGAGAGGAACACGAGCCCGAGAAACGCACCCAAAATCAAAATGCCAGAGAACGCGGTGTAAATTAGAAACTTTGTTGCCGCATAGCCCCGGCGAGCCCCGCCCCAAATAGCGATCAGTAGGTAGAGCGGAATCAGTTCTAGCTCGTAGAACAAAAAGAACAGCAGTAAGTTTTGCGCCAGGAACGCACCTGAGACCGCGCTAGAAATCACTAGCAGCAGTGGAAAGTAGAGCCGAGGCCGTTTCACATCATCACTGATGTAGACCGATACCAAGCTCAGCAAACTATTAATGACCACGAGTGGCAGTGCAATCCCATCGACGCCTAGTCCATAACTTAGGCCCAAAGCCTCGATCCAGTCGACGTGTTCAACGAACTGGAACCCTGGTTCGCCAATATCAAACTGACTCGCCAAATATAGGGACATCGTCAGGGTCACACCCAAGGTAATCATGGCCCCTAAACGGGCTTGGGTAGACTCTAGCTTTTGAGGCCAAAGGCTGATGATTAGGGCACCCACCAGCGGAATTAACAACAGTGAACTCAGAATCATTATTTCACGCAGAACATGCTAGAGAAGTTTCCAAAAAAGTGTCAGATGACAGGGGCATTGAATCCGTATAATTGTCCGTCTAACCTAAGGATCTAATGGGCGGACCCAATAGGATCTAGTGGTCTATCACCATGTCACCCAAGTCGTCATGAGTGCCAACATTCCAATGGCCACCAAAATCGTCAAGATGTAGCTCTGGGATTGCCCTGATGAGCTGTACTTGAGACTTTCACCACTCAAGAGTGAGGCCGCTCCGACAAAATTCACGGCCCCATCAATGACGTAGCGATCGAACCAGTTACTGAGGTTAGAGAGCTGGGAGACCAGCTTCACAACAGTGCCTTCGTAAAGCTTTTCTGTATAAAAGTCATTGCCAAACAAATCTTGCAATACTCGCAGCGGTGCCATGCTGGAGCGGGACCATGCCCTGTTCAGCGGTAAGTAGAACCCTAAGACTGCTCCACCAATGCCTGAGCCCACGAGAAGTGCGATCGCTGCCAGGTTGAAATACTCAAAGGGCGGCAAAAGTAAAAGTTTCCCCATTACAATCGGCAATAACAGCACGAACACCGACAGTGTCATCATCGGAATCGCCATCAGCCATCCCACCTCTGGTGTGCGACGCGTTTTAGGTTGGGGCTTGCCCAAAAATACTAGACGAAACACCCGCATCAGGTTGAGTGCGGTGATAAAGTTCACCAGCAAAAATACTCCAACCAAGAGAGGATGCTCTTTCCATAAGAACTCTATGCCGAGGCAAAAAGACCAAAAACAGCCAAAAGGTAAAACGCCTGTTAGGCCCAAAGATGCCGTGAGATATGCAATAGTCGTCGCAGGCATGCGTGACCAAATGCCCCCTAACTCCGTTAGGTCTTGATTGTTAGTTGAAAAAATAACTGAACCAATGCTCATGAAAACCAATGCTTTTGCCACGGCATGGGTAAATAGCAACATGAAGGCAACCCCAGGCCATTCAGTACCAACGGCAATAAAGACAAGACCAATATAGGCACTGGTGGAATAGGAAAAAGCTCGCTTAAAATCGACTTGGGCAAGTGACACCAGTGAAGCACCAATGGCTGTGATGGCCCCAATGCCGATCAGGACATCTAGGGCGATTGGTGAAATGACAATCACCGGCTGTAGCTTCATCAGCACATAGGCACCTGCGGTAACCACCACGGAATTTCTTAAAATCGAAGCCGGGCTCGGTCCTTCCATTGCCTCATCTAGCCAAAGATGCAGCGGAAACTGTGCGCACTTACCTGTTGGACCCGCAATCAGGGCCAGCCCCGTTAATGTCGCTGCAATAGGGGTGATATCGGCATCTTTAACCCAAGCATATAAATCATTGAAGCGAAGACTGCCCGCATAGTAGCTCAGTGCAATCAGCCCCATAAACAGTAATATGTCGCCCACTCGCTTAGTTAGAAAGGCATCTCGGGCTGCCGTGACAACTAGGGGTTGGGCATACCAAAAGCCAACAAGTAAGTAGGTAGAGAGCGTCAGCATTTCCAGCAAAAAATAGCTGGAAAATAAGGAGCTGCTTAAGATAACGCCGCTAATGGCCGCTTCAAAAAAGCCCATGAGTGCGAAAAAACGCGCTAGGGCCCAGTCCTTTTCCAGATAGCCCATGGCAAAAATTTGAGCTAACAAACTCAGTACCGCCGTGAGCTCTAAGAAAATGAGATTGACAGCTGAGAGATCTAAAGACGCTGAGAGATTGAGTCCAGCGACTTTCAGCCACTCAAAGCTCACTTCTTGCGTGCCAGTATTCCAAATAGCTTGAAGTAGGAAAAAGCCATGCAAGGTGGCCAAAGCCGTCATCAAGACATTGATATACATTGCCGGGCGAGGCCCACTTTTGCGGATCAACCGAGTAGCCCAGGGGAGCGCTAGCAGCGCTCCTGTGAAGCCATAAATCGGAATCAACCAGCTCCATTGAATGAAAAACTGCATTGTTGATACTTCAAAATGTATGGGAAAAAGATGTCAAATCAAGTTTTGACTGTATCCATAAGGGCTTAGAGCCCAGCGCAACTGCCACACCAAATATTGTTTAGAAAAAGAATAAATAAACTTCAAAAGTTCAGTACTTTAAAGCGCATAAAAACTCCTGAAACTATTCCGGCTCTAAGGATGCAAGAAGCACCCAAAAACAGAAATCTACAAGAGCGATTGGACCTTGCGCAGGGCGAGAAAAATACCGCCCCAACAGTTCTTACATCCGTCTTTTCCACAGGGATTTTTGGGAGCGTTGATAATCGCCTCAGGTGCCGCCTAAAGGGCCAGCAATCTAATAATCATTTAATATTACCTGACCGTCGGGCCCCTTGAACCAGCGGGCTGCAATGGATTTCAGCGTATTTTTTTCATCCCTGTGCTAAAGGGGATCATGGATTGTGCGTCAACAGTAAATAGCGTAAATGCTTGTCAGAAAAGGCTTTAGCCGTATTAGAGACTAATCCTGCATCTGTGATTCAATAGCGGGATCGCTCACTTCACCTTGCGTTACTTTTAAACACAATCAGCAACAATTAAGGCATAAGCTTTAATAATGCTCGGTATTAGCAACAATCATTGAGGCTTATATTGTCAAAGGGGCAGCGCCACTTTATTCTGAGTTATGACGCAGGAGTTATGCAGGCTTGCCTGACGAATTTTGCCTAACGAAAACTTTAGGCGTAGAAAAAGCCGGAGAAAAAGCCGGTTTTTGTGACTAATTTTGTATGCACTGCCTATCGGGATCTCCGTGGTTAAGCAGGGCGCTCAAAGGATGCTTTTTCTATCAAAAATTCGACCCGGCTATGACTTTATAAAGAGCTTTGTACTTGAAGGAGATTTCGACTAATGCCTATTGCTGTTGGAATGATTGAAACTAAGGGTTTCCCCGCGGTTGTTGAAGCTGCTGATGCGATGGTTAAGGCCGCTCGCGTTACCCTGGTTGGCTATGAGAAGATTGGTAGTGGCCGAGTGACTGTAATTGTCCGTGGCGACGTTTCTGAGGTTCAGGCTTCTGTATCCGCAGGGATTGAGTCTGTTAAGCGTGTGAACGGTGGTGAAGTTCTCTCCACTCACATCATTGCGCGTCCCCATGAGAACCTCGAGTTCGTGCTGCCGATTCGCTACACCGAGGCAGTAGAGCAGTTCCGATCGTAGTCTTTCCCTGTTAAGTCGCTCGGTCGCGTTGGTACTTGGTCTTGTCGTTTTTTTTAATGGACGCAAGTGCTTTGTAGGTGTAGAGACTTGGCTAACTGTTTCGGTAAGAGCTTAGATTTCTATTTCTGCTGAAAGTACTGCAAAGGCGAGGTGACTTATACCTGGTTGACTTCTCTGACGTATTTGATTGCGTTCAGCTAGTTTGTTTTTCGATCTTGTTTTTAGGAAAAGAATATGGCAATTGCAGTAGGTATGGTGGAAACCTTGGGTTTCCCCGCAGTCGTTGAAGCTGCTGATGCGATGGTGAAAGCTGCTCGCGTTACTTTAGTCGGTTATGAGAAAATTGGTAGCGGTCGGGTGACTGTTATTGTTCGTGGCGATGTTTCAGAAGTACAGGCTTCTGTCGCGGCTGGCGTTGAAAACGTTAAGCGTGTGAACGGTGGTCAGGTGCTTTCTACGCACATCATTGCGCGTCCCCACGAGAACTTGGAATTTGTACTGCCGATTCGCTACACCGAAGCGGTTGAGCAGTTTCGTGAAAGTGTAAGTGGTATTCGCCCTTACGGTAGATAAGCCCTAGGTGATCAATAGAGGAAAGTCGACTCTATGCGCCTAGCAAAAGTTAGAGGGACGGTGGTGAGCACCGTCAAAGATGACAGTCTAATGGGGGTTAAGTTCTTGCTCATTCAGTTAATTGATGAGTCGGGCGACCTCCAGGATGACTACGAAGTTGCTGCCGATGTTGTCGGTGCAGGGGTTGGAGAATGGGTGTTGGTGAGTCGAGGTAGTGGAGCTCGCCAGCACCAGGGCTATGGCCAGCGGCCCGTTGACGCGGCAATTATTGCCATTGTTGATACCGTCAGCCTGGACTCTGGCTCGCTGTATGACAAAAGAGAAGATTTTTGATGAAGTACTGTTGGCGGGTAAGACCATATTGGGATGGGAGGGCGACATGGTAGCAGTTCAGAGTGCGCCTCCTGGAGTTTCTTCTGGTAGGGCTGCCGCTGTCCCTAGGTTGAGCCTGTTGGCTAGTCCGCAAGTACATCCCTCTGCCCAAGTGCACGAGTTCTCTTTCTTAGAGGGTGATGTGCATGTCGGTGCTGGAGCAATGGTCGCGCCTGGAACAGCCGTAACTGCTGCTTCAGGTGCTTCTGTGGTGCTGGGTGAAGAATGTTCACTCTTGCCGGGTGTGGCTTTGGAAGGCCTAGCGGGTGCTCAGGTTACTGCGGGTGCATCGTCGAGCTCATCTGGAGGGGCATCTAAGGCCTCATCCTGTTCCATATGGTTAGGTGATCGCTCTGTCGTCGCGCACAAGTCAATCATTCACAGTCCAGCTTTTATTGGCGATGACTGTTTTATTGGTTTTCGCTCCACTGTATTCAATGCCCGTTTGGGGGCAGGATGCGTGGTGATGATGCATGCGCTCGTGCAAGACGTAGAGGTGCCTCCCGGTAAGTGTGTGCCTTCCGGTAGTGTCATTACCAGCCAGCATCAGGCCGATCAGTTGCCCAATGTTCGGGCTGAAGATCTTGAATTTGTCAGAGAAGTCACTGGATCTTCCCATGGCGGGAGATCTACGGGGGCTTCTCAGAAAAAAGTTAGTCGAAATGCACGCGGCCCATCGGCTAGTGCCACTGCAAACAAGCGTCGTTCTAAGGCGCGATTAATCCCTGTGAATAGTCCGCCTAAGCGCTATTCGTCCCCTGATGCAAGTTCAGCTGGCCGGTCAAGTGGTCCGCGACAACCTGCTCAAACCCTATCCAATCATTCGTCCTACGCCACTGAAGGAGCCCATATGCAAGCCACCCGTACAAATTCACAGCGACTCGCGCCAGAAATCGTCCAGCAGGTGCGTCAGTACCTTAGTCAGGGATATCGAATTGGCATGGAACATGCTAGCCAACGTCGCTATCGCAGTGGTGTTTGGGAAACCTGCCCCCCCATTATGGACACCCGTGAGCAGGCTGTTTTTGAAGGCTTAGAGCGTTGCTTGGCTGAGCATACTGGTGAGTTTGTCCGCATCTTTGGCATCGACGCTAAAGCGAAGCGCCGTGTGGGTATGGTCACTGTGCAACGGCCTGATGGTCAGCCTGTGAGCATTGACACTAAGTCTGTCCCAGCGAGTTCGAACGGTAATGGCTATGCCAGCAATAGCAGCTATGCGCCTAGCAACAATGGCAGCAGCGTTGGTGCGAGTGGTGGCCTCACGCCAGATGTGGTGCAGCAGGTTCGTAACCTTTTGCGTGGTGGTTTTGTGATTGGTACCGAGCACGCGGATGCTCGCCGATTCCGTAGCAACGTATGGAAGAGTTGCTCTCCTATCCAGTCCAGTAATGAGCAGGAAGTGTTATCTCGCCTAGAGCATTGCCTAGCTGAGCATACGGGTGAGTATGTACGCATGTTTGGGATTGACACGCAGGCTAAGCGTCGCCTCTCATCTGTTACGATTCAGCGGGCTGACGGCCAGCCGGTGGCTGTCTCTCCTACTAGCCCAACTGCGAGTGCAAGTTCTTCTCAAGGTGGCGGTGGCTATGCTGCCGGTGGCGTGGGTGCTGGCAGCGTTGGCGGTGAAGCTGCTCAGGCTGTCAATCAAATTCTCGCTCAGGGCAATCAGGTGGGTGTAGAAATGGCGGATGCCCGTCGTTTCCGTAGCGGCATTTGGCAGACAGCGCCTTCTGTACAGTCTGCTAGTCAGTTGCAGGCTGTACTTGCGCAAAATGCTGACAAGTATGTCCGTATATTCGGCGTGAACAAGGCCATGAAAACTCGCGGTGCTGCCGTCACTATTCAAAAGCCAGGTCAATCGGCTTCTAGTCAGCTTGCACAGAGCCCTGCGCCCGGTGGTGCTCAGTCTGCTTCTACGTCGGCTTACAATAGTGCGCCGCCTGCTACGAATGGTACTGGTGAGGTGACACCTGAGGTGATGAACCAAGTGACTCAGCTGGTGAATCAGGGTTGTCGAATTGCGCTTGAGTTTGCTGATAAGCGTCGCTACCGCAGTGGCATTTGGCAGACGGGGCCTTCTATTGAGTCTCGTCGTCCGGCAGATGCGATCGCGGCATTAGGGCAACAGCTGGCTCAGCACGCCGGTGATTATGTTCGCCTAGTGGGTGTTGATCCTCAAGCTAAGCGCCGTGTGCTAGAGGCAACTATTCAGCGTCCTTAATTTCTTCTCTTTGTTTCGATGTGGGCGACGTTCTTGAGCACTGAATCTTTGATGTCTTGGCTTGTCACCCGCTGAGTATCTAGATACTAGCCGCTGGGAAGGTTGCCCTTTTTGATCACCTGATTTATCTACCTCTCTTCTTGAACGGTTTGATTGACTTGAACGGTTTGATGTATTGAGAGATTCGATTTCACCCTTTTGAGTGATCGCATGTATCCTTCGTCCACACCGTCTAGTTCTGGAGCTTACAGCCCCGGGATGCAGCGGGAACCTAATTTAGTGAGTCACACCCACTATTGTGTTGTGGGCGACGTGACGGTGGATGCTTCTGCCGCGATTGCCCCCGGTGTGGTTTTGCAAGCATCTCCCGGCAGCCGGATTGTCATTGGTAAGAGCGCTTGTCTCGCGGGTGGTGTTTGCATTCAGTCTAGGGCTGGTGTTCTGACGATTGCAGCGGGTGCGACCCTTGGTGCCAATGTATTGGTGGTGGGTAGCGGCACGATTGGTGCTAATGCCTGCGTCAGTCCTGGCAGCACGGTTATGAACCCTGCAATTGAAGGGGGTGGGTTAATTCCACCGAATACGTTGTCGGGCACATTGCCAAGCAATACCGTTCAGCACGGTGTTGGTCATAACGGTGCTAGTCAAAACAGTGCTGGCTACAACCATTCGGCAGCGCAGCCATTTAATTCTTCGACAAGTTATTCCAATGGCTATTCGCCGACTGTGAGCCAGAGTTCTTCCAGCTCCAGTGGTTTCAGCAGCGCCAACGGTTTTAGTCAAAATGGCGCGACTCCCCCAGTGGATTCTCAGTCCCCATCGTTGCCTAAAAATACGTTCGTGGACCCTGGGCCGCTTCAGCCTAAGCCGATTCAAATTCCTGCGATTGATGTCAATGCAGCACCTGCGGGCTACGACCCCTCGAAGAATGGCGTACAATTAAATCAATCTTATGACCTGGGTAACGGAAGCAGCTCTGGCAACCAGTCTTCTGCCCTCACTGCGCCTTCTAGTGACCGAGTCTATGGACGCGACCAGGTCAGCGAGCTTATTTCAACGTTATTTCCCAATCGCAACTCTCTCAATAACAACAGCTAGCGAAGAAGAATAGCTCAAGGCTCAGTAAAATATCAGTCAGTAAACTATCCAGGCTAAGAGACAAGACTCAAAAGACAGCGTAAAGATTTCGCCAGTTTTTAAACAGCTTCAGGGCACCGATGTAGAAGACGGACGTAAGAAAACGGTTATGCAATCAGACGCCACTCCTCAGCGCAAGCCATTTACCGCCATTCGTCGCAATTGGCTGCACGATACTGCCTTGGGAATGGTTTCTACAACGAGCTTTCCGGCGATTATTGGCACGGCTGATGCCATGATGAAGTCTTCGAATGTATTTTTGGTCGGCTATGAGAAGACCGGCGGTGGTCACTGCACCGTGATTGTGCGCGGCGGCGTGGCAGATGTTCGGATGGCGGTGCATGCCGGTGAGAAAACGGCTCAGCAGTTTGGCCAGTTTGTCTCGTCTTCCATGATTCCTCGTCCAGGCGCGAATCTGGATGCGGTGTTGCCCATTTCGACCCGCATAGAGGAATTGGAAGGTGCCGGGCAGGCCATGGGTGGAAGTGCCATTGGTTTGCTAGAAACGCGGGGCTTCCCGGCAATGGTGGGCGCGGCGGATGCGATGACCAAATCTGCTGAAGTGACCCTGGTTTCCCATGAAACCATTGGTGAAGGGTTGTGCACGATTATTATTCAGGGGTCGCTTTCGAATGTGGCGATCGCAGTAGAAGCCGGCATGAATGAAGCCGAACGCATTGGTGAACTCAATTCTGTGATGGTGATTCCTCGTCCATTGGGTGATTTGGAACGCACCTTGCCGAAGACCAAAGAAATCAAAGTTCCACAGAAAGTTCAGCTACCTCTCAAGATTGAAGAACGTGTTGAAGAGGTTAAGGAAGAGCGTCAGAAGGAGCTTATTCCTGCTCGGGCACCTGAGTTTGAGCCTGCGAAAGAAAAAGAGATGGCAGTTCCCATCAGAGAATTAGAAACTGAAGAGCTGTGACTTCGACTACGCTCAGCCACCGGGACTATTCTGTGAGAAGGCTAAGCCTACGACTACGCTCAGCCATCGGGTGAGCGCAACGATTCTATAAATCCATCAATGCGTTCTAATACTTGCTCGACTAGGGTGGGTGCGCCTGTGGTGAACCATTGAATGCGAGGTTCTTTGCGGAACCAAGTGCGTTGGCGTTTGGCAAACTGGCAGGTGTGTTGCACGGTTAGCTCAATGGCTTCGTCCAATGAGATGTCTCCTGCTAGATGTTGTTTCATTTCTGCATAGCCCAATGTTTTGAGGAGCGGTAAGTCTGTGCCGTATTTTCCGATGAGGCCAGCGACTTCGCTCACAAGTCCGGCGTCTACCATTTGATGCACGCGTTGGGTAATAAGCGATCGCAGCACATCCACATCACAGTCGAGTCCTATATATAGGATCGGATAGTTGGGTGGATTTTCTCCCTGCTGACTTGAAATGGTGCGCCCACTCACGTAATACACTTCCAGGGCACGCAAGGTTCTAACCTGATCGTTGGGGTGAATGCGAGTCGTTGCCTCAGGGTCTACTTGCTGGAGCATGGCATAGCAGTGGGGCTGGCCTAAGTCAGTGAGTTGTGATCGCAAGTTGGCATTGGGTGGAACTTTAGGGATTTTCAGACCTTTGGCGATCGCATTGATATAGAGTCCGGTGCCCCCCACTAATAGAGGAATGTGTTTGCCTGTTTGATGAATGTGAGCAATCGCAGCTTGTGCTTGCTGTTGGTACTCGGCCACCGTCAATGTCTCTGTGGGTTCGCAGATATCAACAAACCGGTGGGGCACAGCCTGCTGATCAGCCGGTGACGGTTTGGCTGTGCCAATATCCATTTCTCTGTAAACTTGCCGCGAGTCTGCATTTAAGATGATGCCGGTGTGGTTGAGCGTTTTGCTAAGCGCCAGTGCCATAGCCAATCCAGACTTCCCCGAGGCTGTCGGCCCAACGACTATAATTAGATATGGTACAAAAGAACTATCTTTCAAGTAAGCAGGCCATAAATAGCAAGGTCAATGACGGATCAGCGTTTAATGAAGCAGCTTTGATAGAGCAGCGTTGGACTTAAAGGCGTTGGACTTAAATAGGTAATGCGAAAGATTAACTTTTAAGGCGAATTCTCAGGCAGTGGATGGGGGAATCCAGGGGAGTGTGAAAAAACAGACGTAGAGATAGGGCTATCATCCCATTTTTAGAAACTCGCTGAGATAGCTCTAAAATCGCTTTTAACCCCTTTGTGCTAGAATTCGTTACACATTATCATTTTACCGTGCTAAAACGGCCTTGTAGAGCCAGGTGAAAGGCACCATCTACACCCCCGATCTAACCGTCCAGATCACGAGCCCAGCCTCAGGAGAACACGAATGGCGAACGAGAATAACTACGGCGCTCAGCAGATTCAGGTCCTAGAAGGACTTGAGCCTGTTCGTAAGCGGCCGGGAATGTATATCGGGAGTACAGGCCCGCGTGGCTTGCACCACCTGGTATACGAAGTTATTGATAACTCCGTCGATGAGGCGCTAGCTGGGCACTGTAAGCGGATTACCGCTGCCCTCAATCCCGATGGTTCAGTCACGGTTACAGATGATGGTCGCGGCATCCCCACTGATATTCACCCCAAAACCGGTAAGTCAGCGCTTGAAACGGTGCTGACTGTTCTCCATGCTGGGGGTAAATTTGGTGGTGATAGCGGTTACAAAGTCTCTGGTGGTTTGCACGGCGTAGGTGTCTCCGTTGTGAATGCCCTGTCTGACTGGGTGGAAGTGACCGTATGGCGTGGTGGAAAAATTCACACCCAGCGTTTTGAGCGAGGGGTTTCCCAGGGCGCGTTAAAAACGGAAAAGGGATCTAGTAAGACCGGTACTCAGGTGATTTTTAAGCCTGATGCGAGCATCTTTACCCATACCACCGAGTTTGATTACGACACTCTGGCTAGGCGTTTGCGTGAGCTGGCTTATCTGAATGCCGGTGTAGATATTACCTTTACGGACCATCGCCTAGAGCTGAAGAATCTGGAGGAGCCGCGTGAGTCTCGCTACTGCTACGAAGGCGGGATCAAGCAGTACGTTGAGTACATCAACGATGGTAAAGAGCCATTGCATCCCGACATTATCTATGTGAACTCCGACAAAAACGGCGTTCAGGTAGAAGCTGCCCTGCAATGGTGTGGCGATGCCTTTTCCGATAACCTAATGGGTTTTGCGAACAACATTCGCACCATCGATGGCGGAACTCACCTTGAGGGGCTGAAAACTGTTCTGACTCGAACTATGAATGTGTTCGCCCGGAAGCGTAAAAAACGCAAGGAAGGGGACTCGAACATGGCGGGTGAAAATATCCGCGAGGGTTTGACCGCCGTTGTTTCTGTGAAGGTTCCTGAGCCTGAGTTTGAAGGTCAAACGAAAACGAAGCTCGGCAACACCGAAGTGCGTGGCATTGTCGACTCATTGGTCGGTGAAGCCCTGACGGAGTACCTCGACTTTAACCCCAACGTTGCTGATGCAATTTTGGCGAAAGCCATTCAGGCCTTTAATGCGGCTGAAGCGGCGAAGAAAGCCCGTGACTTGGTGCGTCGTAAGTCGGTGTTAGAATCTTCGACCTTGCCCGGTAAGCTCTCTGACTGTAGTTCTCGCGATCCCGCTGAGTCGGAAATCTTCATTGTGGAGGGAGACTCTGCGGGCGGTAGTGCGAAGCAGGGACGTGATCGCCGTTTCCAAGCCATTTTGCCGTTGCGCGGTAAAATTCTCAACATTGAGAAAACCGACGACGCCAAAATCTATAAAAACAACGAAGTCCAATCGTTGATTACGGCGCTAGGTCTGGGTATTAAGGGCGCTGAGTTTGACCCAGCCAACCTGAGATACCACCGCATTTGCCTAATGACAGATGCGGACGTAGATGGCTCCCATATTCGGACGCTGCTCCTGACGTTTTTTTATCGCTATCAGCGCGATTTGGTGGACCAAGGCTACATCTATATTGCCTGCCCGCCACTTTATAAGTTGGAGCGGGGTAAAAATCATACCTATTGCTACAGTGATAAAGAGCTGTCCGATGGCATTGCAGCCTTGCCTGATAATGCCAAATACAATGTGCAACGCTTTAAGGGGCTGGGTGAAATGATGCCGCAGCAGCTTTGGGATACCACGATGAACCCAGAGTCACGCACGCTCAAGCGCGTTGAGATTGAGGATGCGGCTGAGGCTGATCGCATCTTTACGGTGTTGATGGGCGATCGCGTTGCCCCCCGTCGTGAATTCATCGAAACCCATGGCCCTCGTCTCAACATGACTGACCTGGATATCTAAATCTGGCTGGATATCTAATCTAATCTTTTGCGTTGTACCTAACACGTAATCTTCAAGGTAATCAGTTAAAGTAGGCATTAGAATTATTAGAGAGTGTTGGTTTTGTACACATTCTCGTCTTCTATCTTTCTACTCCCCCTCATCGTTTTGCGAGAGGCCTATGAAAGCCTGTACTCTCCATGAGATATAGGTTTTAGTCTCCTTTTAGAATGGGGTTCCCCAATTTTTGTATCATCCAACATAAAAATATGTTGCGAAATCTTTCTTTGGGTAGAGCCTCCCCTCTAAGCTTTAGATACACAAACATTCTTAAAACACATGAGCAACAATTTAGCGACCCAGCTCCGAGAGGGCACTAAAAAAGCTCACACTATGGCAGAAAACGTCGGCTTTGTTCGATGCTTTTTGCGTGGTGTGGTTGAGAAAAAGTCCTACCGTAAGCTAGTAGGGAACTTCTACTTCATCTACTGCGCCATGGAAGAAGAGCTAGAAAAGCACAAGGATCACCCCATCGTATCTAAGATATATTTTCCCGAGCTTCACCGCAAAGCCAGCCTAGAGGAAGATTTGGCCTTCTATTACGGTTCTAACTGGAGAGATGAGATCGTTCTCTCTAAAGGCGGTCAAAAGTATGTAAACCGGATCCGTGAAATTGGAAACAGTAGCCCTGAGCTGTTGGTTGGTCACTCCTATACGCGTTATTTGGGCGATTTGTCTGGTGGTCAAATCCTTAAGACTATCTCTCAGCGTGCGATGAACTTGGCTGGTAGTGATGGTGTTGCTTTTTATGAGTTCCCCACTATCGACGATGAGAAGGCCTTTAAGGATAACTATCGTGCCTCCCTCGGTGAGGCACCTGTAGACGAGGCCACTGCTGAAGCCATTGTTGAGGAGGCAAACGATGCCTTTGGCATCAACATGGAGCTATTCAAAGAGCTGGAAGGTAACTTGGTTAAGGCTATTGGCGTTATGCTCTTTAACAGCCTGACTGGCGGTCGCCGCCGTGGTAGTACTGAGCTTGCCACTGAAGGTTAGAACTTACCATTCTGCTTTTTTTTAAGGCTGATTTGAAAGCTGAAATCTGAGAAAAGGGGCTGCTCTGCTTGGGGCTGTCCCTTTTCTCTTGCTCACTTTTTAATGTGAGCCGTATTTAATGTGAGCCGTATGTAGTGCATTTTAATCTTGTCAAAAAGTCTTGGCTGCGTGCGTGAGTTGGGTGCTAAAGGCCGCTAGGATTTTATACGTACCGATCTGGATGAGGATGTCAGTCGGTATTATGCCTTTAGGGGATAGGCCATGTCACATAGCAACATTTTAGGTAGCCCTGTTAGATATGGATGGTTGCTGTATTGATGGCTGCTGTATCTAAAGTTGCTGTACTGATGTAATAGCTTGCCTACTGCCCCAACGTTATTGCCCCTAACGCATTTGCCCCTGAATATATGTCACTTACTCGATTTCGTCGTTGGTCTCTTTTGGCAGCGATTTCTGCTCTGTTGGTAGGAGGCGCTGCGCTGTTGCCAACTGCTGCCCACGGCCAAAGGCCTGTACTACTAGAGGAGGGGCAGCTGGATGATTCAGACCGCCGCCGCCCTGATAACAACAGTCCTTTTGATATCTATTCCTTTTCTGGGTTAGCGGGTCAAACAGTTGTAATCACCTTAGAAAGTTCTGCGTTTGATACCCATTTGTTTTTGTTGGACCAAGATGGGAATGCGCTGTACGAGAATGATGATGCGGTGGAAGGACACACCACGAACTCATTGCTCAGGGTCATTTTGCCCCGAGATGGTCGCTATAATATTGCTGTGAATGCGCTCAATGGAACTGGTCGTGGCGCTTATCTGGTTTCGGTGACCGATGTGACGCCTGCCTCGGTTGCGTCTGCTGCTTCTACACCTAATGTGGCGTTGTCGGCGCAGGCCGCTGGCCCGGTCGCTGCTGCGCCGCCTGTTTACAGTGCGCTTCAGAGCTTTGGGCCTGCCTGCGATGTTGCGACAAATCAGCTGATGAGTACGGTAACTGACGGTCGCCGCATTGATTTCCCCCTTCACAATGCGGGGATATTTGCGGGGGAAGCGCCTGCGGGAAGATCGGGCGTGTTTACCTTTGGTATGAGTGGTCCTGACGTAAAATTCGTGCTGGAATCACCTCAGTATGTGGTGATTTTGACCAAGATTTTTTTGGAGGACTGCCCCTCGGCGGGCGCTGTTATTTTAGGGAATATAGCCTCTGGTGATCGGTTGGCGGTAGGTCTGGTCGGTGACCAAGTGACCCGTTTTCAATGTGCGGAGAGTTTAGGCATTCTGCCAAGTGCAAACCCTGTCGATCAGAAGATGCCTTGGGGCTATTATTTTTGTTCTCTTTAAAATAAGAATGTTTGCGCGAGCGATGGGTTTTGTGCCCGGGAAGATGCTGTTAGGGAGCGATGATGCGAGCTCGCAGACGGTGTTTAGCCAGTTAAGAGATCTTCTTCCGGGTAGTGAATGATGCTGGGGCTCGGATCGCCAAGGATGGCCGACATCAGCAGCAAAATACCCACCCGTCCGATGTACATAGTGATGATGATAAATAACTGACCAAGCGTGGAGAGATCGGCGGTGATGCCAGTGGAGAGTCCGACGGTGGCAAAGGCGGAGACTGACTCGAACAGAATTTGGATGAAGGGTAGGTTCGGATCGCTAAGGGAGATGCAGGTTGTGATGATCACCACACTGATGACAGAAGCTACTACCACAGATAGAGCTTTGAGTACCCGCGTCATGGGGATTTGGCGCTGGTAGAAGTTGACTTCATCTTGGCCTCTTAGGGCGGCGTAGGTGCTCACCAGTAAAATGCGCACGGTTGTTGTTTTGATGCCGCCGCCGGTGCTGCCAGGGCTAGCGCCGACAAACATCAGTGCGATCGCCATAAATAACGCACTGGTTTCCATCGCTCCAATATCAATCGAGTTAAACCCAGCTGTACGCATTACAACTGATTGAAAGCCTGCGAGCAGTGCTTTAGTACCGATGCTTTTGTCGATGAGGGTGGCGTTATCGTATTCAATCAGGAAAAAGGCAACCGTTCCTAGCACCAATAGAAACAGCGTTGTACTGGTGACGGTTTTAAAGTGAAGCGAAAAGACCGTGCGTACCTTGCTGCGTTTTATGCGATTTTGCGCCCACATAAAGGCTTCCATAATCACCTGGTAGCCAATGCCGCCAATGACAATTAGGGCGGAAATCACAGCCATGGGCCAAACGTCTTCGGCATAGCCCACTAAGCTATCGGGAAATAGGCTGAAGCCCGCATTGTTGAAAGCGCTGATGCTATGAAAAATAGAGAGCCAGAGCGATCGCCCCGTACTGAACTTTTCAGTGAAGGTCGGCATCAGGAAAAAGGCCCCCGTCAGCTCAAAAATCAGCGTCATCGAAATGATCGAAATCAACAAAGCTTTGACATTGGCCAGTTCAGCGGTTTCCATCGCTTGCTGAATGGCCAATCGGTCTTTCAGGCCTAATCGGCGACCAATTAACAACAGCAGCAACGTCGTTGCGGACATGTAACCCAAGCCGCCCAGCTGAATGAGCGTCAGCACCACCCCCTGTCCAAAGGATGAAAAATACGTGCCCGTATCTACCACGATCAGGCCCGTGACACACACCGCTGAGGTAGCCGTGAAAAAGGCCGTCAGTGGGCTATTCCACTGGCCGCTCGCTAGTGATATGGGCAGCATCAAGAGTATGGTTCCAACCGCAATTAATGCGAGAAAGCCAATACAGATGGTTCTGGAGACGGTCATGGGGGTAGGTCACACTTTCGAGGCATAGGACATCCTTCCATTAAGACACCTAACGTCGCAAGCCCTAAGTTTGATTAGCTTTCTTACACTGTAGGGAACACACTATTGAGACAGGATGTTCGCGCATTAATGGCCACAACACTGACCGAAAAAATCCAGCAGTTTTATGATGAGTCTTCACCGTTGTGGGAGCGCACCTGGGGTGAACACATGCACCATGGCTATTACGGCCACAGTGGGCATCACCGTAAAGATCGTCGCCAGGCGCAAATTGACCTGATCGAAGAATTGTTGAAATGGGCGAGGATCTCTGCGGCAAATACCATCCTAGATGTTGGCTGTGGCATTGGGGGCTCTACCCTATACCTGGCTGCAAAATATCAGGCGCAGGCGGTCGGCATTACCCTGAGCCCTGTGCAGGTCAAGCGTGCCGAGGAACGTGCTGGGGAAAAAGGTATTGATCTGCATGCCTGGGAGATGTTTCCCGATGTGGGTGCCCCAGCCGTGAATTTTCAGGTCACTGACGCACTGGCAACCCCGTTCCCCGATAACTCATTCGACTTTATCTGGTCGATGGAGAGTGGTGAGCACATGCCAGATAAGCAGGCTTTTTTGAAGGAGTGCTACCGCTTACTCAAACCGGGTGGCACGTTTTTAATGGCGACCTGGTGCCATCGGCCAATTGATAACCTAGCGGGGCCCTTGACCCTCAATGAGGAAGCCCATTTAGAACAGCTCTATAAGCTGTATCACCTGCCCTATGTGGTCTCGTTAAAAACCTACAACGAACTCGCGACGTCGGTGGGGTTTCGTGAGTTGGCTAGTGCTGATTGGTCAGCGCAGGTAGAGTTTTTCTGGCAAGATGTGGTGCTCTCAGCCATGAATCCGCAGGTAATTGCGGGGATTTTTCAGGCTGGGAAGGAGACGATTCGAGGGACCGCTGCGATCGCGCTTATGACCACCGGCTTTCATCGAGGGCTTATCCGCTACGGTCTATTGCGTGGGACAAAATAAACCATGTGACGCCATCAGATTGCTGCAAAAACGCTCCCGCATTTCCAATGCGGGGGCGTTTTTAAGGACTGTTTTTACGTCTCAGCTTCGAAAGCATTGCTCTTATCGAAGAACACATAGAAACCTACCGTTTTTCTAATAAGAGCATGTAGAAACCTACTGTGCAGAAGCCGCGTTAGAGCAATCAATCAAACGCACCATTGCCGCAGCGGCGTAGTTCCGCTGGGCAGGGGTATTGGGTGCGAAGCTACTGCCAGACTCATTTAAAGGTGTGGCAATACCACAATAGCCAGACAGATTGGTGATGACCTCTTGAGCCCAGTGCCCTTGTGTGTCGCTAAAGGTTCGAGGGGAACCGATAGAATCAACTTGAACATTGGCATTTTTGTACTCAGCGGCACGGCGCATGATAGCGATTAGCTCGGCACGCGTAACGGGCTGCGTAGGCTTAAAGGTGCCATCCTGATAACCAGAAATAATATTGAGGTCTCTGGCCTGCTCAATTTTAGTCGCACTCCATCGGCTGGGGGGAACGTCAGGATAGAACTGACCTAGTACTGGGTCACGATCAGGTACGTTCAGACCTTCGATGACGATGGAAACGAGCTGCTCACGGGTGAGCTGGGCTGCAGGGCGGAAGGTATTGTCTTCAGCAAAGCCTTTGATAAAGCCGAGTTGAACCGCACGGTTGATTTCGCTGGCATAGGTGTCACCGGCAACATCAGGGAAGCTCGCAGGTGCGGGTGTAGAGGGTGGTGGAACAACAGGTGTAGTAGGAGGCGTGACCACAACGGGGGGCTGGTTAGTCGGTGGCTCGTTAATGACTTCACCGCCTGATTGCTCAACGAGCTGGGCAATGGTGCTGTCATTGGTGAGGTAAGTCAGGCCCGTGGGACGATCCTGGAAGGTGCGCCGGGTGAGACGCCAGCCAGGCTGCATCGTGATTTGGGTGAAGCCGTTGGCTGCAATGCCGTCAGTTTGTCCAATGATGAAGGGGCGAGCGTTTTGGCCAGCAGAGCGGCGGGGAATGCCGTAGAGCACGAGAATGCCATCTTTATTTTCAATGACGGGGTCAAAGGGGATATCCTGGCCAGCGACGCGGACAGCGTAGCCATTGGTATCTGTGCTTTTCCCGCAGATGCCAGAGAAGTCAAAGTTCAGCAGGAGAATATCGACTTGGGTGGGATTAGAGCCTGTGGTGCTAAAACACAGTGGCTCGGTCTTCTTCTGTTCAATGATCATCAAACCGTAGCGCTGTCGTCCGCCGAGTCGGCTCGTGGGCTGTGCGACCAAAATGTAGGGCGCTTGATCGGTCTCGATGGAGCCAAATGTGGCTGCGTCAGCTTCAATGGCTGGTTCTGAAGTGCTATTGGGTACAGCTTCAATCGCTTCGGGGGTAGCTGGAATGGCGGTTTCAGTTTCTGCTTGTGCGAACACAGAGGAAGCCGCTGAGGCAGTGACTGTGAGGGTCGCAGCGGCAAGAGCAGCAACTGTGAGGCGGAATGATTTCATCTTCGGCAGTATCCTTTAGTAGATTTCACTAATGATTGGCGACAGCGTTAGCCTTGTGCACTTGAAAGGGGGCAGAAATTCAAACTCGGAATAGGTTGATTTCTCTAGATAGTTTGAATTTTCTTGATTTAACTAATTCACAGAGTACCCGTGAAACTGTCTAAATCACCTTAAAAAAGGCTGGAGGTATGTCCGTAAAACGACTGTGTGAGCAGTGTTGAAAGACCTGCTGTTTTCTAGCCTGTTTTGGAGAGGCTGGTTTTAGGAGTGTTTCTCCGGAAAGAGATGTGGGAAAACTGTACAGTTTGTGAGTAGTTTCCTGGTGGTCTCTTGTCACTTTCCTCTGGCATCTGACACCATGGGAAAGAAGTCTTAGAGGCCCTTTCGCGTCATGTATACAGAGATAATTGATTTGCTTCCTCAGTGCGATCACGGAAGGGTCGCTTTCACGGTCGGCACACTTCTGGGCGGTATCGTTATGCTGAGTCCAGCGATGACAGATAGTGCGCACGCTGCTAAAGAAGCTGACATTCAAAGATTGATCGATACGAATGAGTGCCGGGGTTGTGACCTCCATGAAGCTGATCTGCGGAGGCTTGATTTGGCCGGTGCGGACCTTGCCGGTGCGGACCTAGAGGGTGCTAACTTTTACTATGCCAATTTGGACGGTGCCAATTTGTCAGAGGCTAACCTGATTGACGTGAACCTGGGCTACGCCAGTGCGATCGGGACCACGTTCGATGGTTCTGACTTGCGCTATGCCATTTTGGACCATACCGATTTGACAGAGGCCTCTTTAGAGAAGACTGATCTGCGTGAGTCTTATATTGACCAAACGGTACTGGTCGGTACAAACCTACAGGGCGCAGATATGCGAGATACGTTTGTGTTTCGTGCGGACTTTTCGGACGCAAGTCGTTGTGGTGTTCTGACTTGGGCCGGGTTTGAATATCGCCAGGGCTGCCAGGTGGCCGTACCTGAAGAAATTGATGACGTTTACGGCAAATAGCACACGTTGTTTAACTGAGTTGATCTTTCAGTGCAGGGCCTGTTTAGCGATCTGACATAGGCCCTTGCGCTGTATGGGCTACAACTTCTAAAAAAGGCAGGTCCTTTGGCTAAAGACCTACCTTTTGCTATGGTATTTGCCGTTTGGCGACTGCTAGCGCTTCGTTTTCACCTTGGGAGGCACTGAGAGGGAGGCACTGGGAGATAGGCACTGGGGAGAAGGTATTTAGGGTGCAGTCTGTTTCCCTATTTCAGTGTTGATGTTTGCAGGCGCTCAGCAGTTTGTGTGTGAGACTTGGTAGTGCTAGATGCTGCGGCTGAATTTATCGGCGGAATGGCAACGGGCTTGTGATGTTGCTGGGGAAGATGATTGTTTGCGATATCAGGGCTCTTATTTTCAGCGGGGGCGGGGGCTGATGCCGCTGTCATCGACTGGGCTTGGTTTAGGGGTGGGGCGGTGTTTTGAGTTGTGTGCTTAAGCCGTTTGGTGTGCCACCAATTTTTTAGATCGGATGAGAGCGTTTCTGTGTAGAGCGTCATCACAACGGGTTCACTGCGATAGCTCTGTCCCACAATTTCGACGCTGTAGGACGGATGCTTGCGAGTGGCCATATCAGCGATGAACCGGCGGCCGATCCGTCGCCAACTGGGTTCCTTACTGTGCCACTGAATCCGGCAAGATGGCCAGGGTAGCTGCTCGCGATCATAGAGGCGACAGCAGGGACCCACGACCCGATAGGTGAGGTGGGCACCTGGGCTCTCAAAGAGGTGGCCCGCTGGCCAAGGATGTTCCACAGACTTTCCGGTAATAAGAGTTTGGGAATGAGCCACAGAAGGAAAACTGGCAGTCATGGAGGGGCGGTACTATCTATGATGGAAAAGACGAATCTGGAACGGTTTGCCAAATAATAAGCCTAATGGCTCTGGCTGCTGGAATTGTATAGCAATCTGCCGAATACGTGCGGTGGGTTGTAAAAAAGTTGCTACTTGAGTTTCTACCGGGGCAACAACTACTGTGGTAACAGTGGCCTGCCAAAGATATTGAGACACAGATATTGAAAGGTTGGTCTGTGCTGTTGCACTGTACGGTTAACGCTATTGCGGAAAAGGGATAGAAAAGACGATGTCGAAGTCAGAAAAAATTACGCCTCAAGTGAGCGATCGCATTTGCAAGCACATGAACAAAGACCATGCTTCTGCTGTGCTCAAGTACGCCCATAAATACGGCAATCAAGCTGATGCCACTGCCGCTACCCTAACTGCTATTGACGAAAAAGGCATGGATCTCGCGGCAGAAATTAATGGACAAACGCTGCCTGTACGGGTTGTTTTTGATCATGAACTGAAAGATGCTGCCGATGCGCACACGACCCTTGTGGACATGCTGAAAGCCTGATCTTTTTGCTTGATCTTCTGGTGGTTGCCTGGTTGGTCGCTTCCTAGGTCCCCTGTTGAGAGCCCCTGTTGAGAGCGCTCACTTAATATTTTTGCCTAATATTTCTCGCATTGTGTAAATGGTGACAGTAAAAGTCCGATTCTTGCCCGATGGTGTGGCTACAACTGCAGAAGTCGGTGAACCCTTACTTTCTGTGGCTGCGCGAGCGGGTGTTCATATTTCTACCGGGTGCCTTTCGGGTTCCTGTCATGCTTGCGAAGTAGATATTGTGGGAGAAGAGGAGCCCACCTTAGCCTGTATCAGAGCCATTCCTGAAGGTGCGGACGAAATAGAAGTCATGCTGCTGGACGATCCTACTTGGTAGTGCGAGCTATAGTTAGTGGAGGCTATTGGTGTAGTAGGGGCTAGCTATATTGATTGCCGTGCCTACTTGGCTTTTAGGAAATGGAAGGGTTCGGTTTTACCCATAGTCGGACGTAAACTGACTTGTTACATTGAGGATATCAGCACATCAGGCCATCTGACTCAGGCTATCTGACTAAGTGCCATCTGACTCAACAACTTAGGTGTCTAGAACTTAGGTATCTAGCATCTAGAGACTTTTGTTTCGATTATTGTTTTTAGACATTTCCTCGAAAAGTTGGAATTGGGCCGAGATGGGTAAGTTAACGCAAGAGCGAAACCAACTGTAGAATCGCGTTCTATCAACACCCACTACAAGACTAGGTGAAGGTGACAACATGGATGACGTAACCGGAAGACTTCCAGAATTTATGGACTCTCAATCTCGCCCCGATACTGCTAAAGAGAACGCTTTGCTTAGCTATGTCAAAATGATGGATACGGACACCATTAATCAGCTATCTCGCCCCGACTCATCAGACGTGATGCAGGTGATGGAGCATAATGTTATTGGTCTCTTAGGTGGTTTGCCTTCTCAACATTTTGACGTTTCTGTTACAACCAACCGTGAGAATTTAGGCAAGCTTTTGGCCTCTGCCATGATGAGTGGTTACTTCCTGCGGGGCGCAGAGCAACGCTTGGCATTTGAAGAGCAGTTTGCAGACTCCTTTGGCAGCGATATTGATAGTTTGAATAGCAACGGAGAAGATGCCTAGGTTTTCTAGCTTACGCTAGGTTCTAACGTTATCTAGGAGCCAAATTTAAGGCTTCTTAATTGACTGAGGAATCTTTTTATACAAAGCCTATGGCTGGTCAGCGAGTATCTTCTCAACGAGCATCTTCCAAGAGTCCTGTTAATCACAGAGCAAGTAAAGGTAAGGCGAAAGCCAGTCCTTCTAAAGGAAATAGTGCAGCTACTCACTCGGCAGACACCCGTCTGTCGAGGTTTGCTGTGTCTGAAGCGATTTCGGATGAGGTGGCGGTTGAGCTGAGGCAGGGGCTGTTGACGTGGTACGCAGAGCAAGGGCGCGATTTGCCTTGGCGGCGCTCGCGTGATCCTTACGCCATTTGGATCTCAGAAATCATGCTGCAACAGACCCAGGTTAAAACGGTCATTCCCTACTACGAGCGGTGGTTAGAGAAATTTCCGACTGTGCATGATTTAGCCGCTGCCGAGCAACAAACGGTTCTCAAGTTGTGGGAAGGGCTAGGTTATTACGCCCGTGCTCGGAACTTGCATAAGGCGGCTCAGCAGGTGGTGAGTGACTTTGATGGCGAGTTTCCCCAGACGTTAGCAGATGCCATTTCGCTCAAGGGCATTGGCCGGACCACTGCCGGTGGCATCCTGAGTGCTGCGTTTGACTTGCCTACTGCAATACTCGACGGCAACGTTAAGCGAGTTTTAGCTCGTATGGTGGCGTTTCCGGCTGTGCCGAATAAAGCCCTCAATCAGCTTTGGGAAATTTCTGAACAGGTACTAGACCCTGACCATCCAAGGGATTTTAATCAGGCCATTATGGATTTGGGGGCAACCCTATGTACTCGGCATAATCCTGCTTGTCTGCTTTGTCCTTGGCAACCTCACTGTGCAGCGTACAATCAGAATGCCGTGTCTGATTTTCCCATGACAGAATCTCGTAAGCCCCTTCCCCATAAGCAAATTGGCGTCGCTGTGATCACTGACGACCAAGGCAAAATTTTGATTGATCGTCGCAAGCAGGAGGGGCTGTTGGGCGGCCTATGGGAATTTCCGGGGGGCAAAATTGAGCCTGGTGAAAGTTTTGAAGAGTGTGTGGTTCGAGAAATTCAAGAAGAGTTGGGGATTGAGATTGCGGTGCGCGATCGCCTGATTACGATTGACCATGCCTACACCCATTTCAAAGTGACCCTGAATGTCTTTAACTGCACCCATCTCAGTGGCGACCCTCAACCCATCGAGTGCGACGAAGTGAAGTGGGTCACCCTCGATGAGATTGATGATTACCCTTTTCCGAAAGCGAATGGTCAGATTATCGAGGCGATGAAGACCCAAGCCGCAAAATCGGAATAGTACTGTTTGGTTGGTGATTGCTGGTCGGTTTTTAGTTTTTAAGTAACACAATGTGAACGTCTCTCAATGCTTGGAATCTATGGGGGAATGCACTTTCGAGCTTCTGCCGATCTGTTTGAGCGGATCCTCGGATGTCTGTCGTCTGAGATTCACAGTTAACTTGAAAACGTAAGCTGATGGCAGATCTGAGCGTTACATGCCTTTGCTGATGCCTGAAAAAGCGGGAGATTTTCATGTTCAAAGTGATAGTTGGCCACAGCAATGATTTGGATTCTGAAGATGCGATCGCAGAAGTGCTCACTCAGTGCACGGACCAACTAGGGGGCGAACAACCCCAAGCGAGCATTTTGCTGGCGGCGATTGATTTTGACCATACTGTGATCCTTTCTCGCATCCAAGATGTTTTTCCTGGGATGGCCTTGATCGGGGGGACCACCGATGGAGAATTGTCTTCAGTGATGGGGTTTCAAGAAGACTCGATGACTTTAATGATGTTTTGCTCGGATACTGTGGAGATTCGAGCGGGCTTAGGACGAGGCCTTTCTAAGGATGCGACGATGGCGGCTCAGCAGTCGATAGACTCTCTGGGTTTAGATGAAGCTGCGCTGACTGATGTCAAACTCTGCATTGCCATCCCAGATGGCATGGAGAACGGCACAGAACCTGCTTTACGCCGCCTCCAGCAGCTATTGCCTGCTGGCGTGCCTATCGTTGGTGGTCGCGCGGGCGATCAGTTTCAGTTTGAGCGGACCTATGAGTTTTTTCAAGGTGAAGTCCTCCAGAATGGGCTGCCTCTTTTGGTCTTCTGTGGCGATCTCAATATTTCTCATGGTGTGGAGAGTGGTTGGCAGCCGCTGAGTCGTAAAGCCGTCATCACCAAAGCAGAAGGGCCTGTGGTGTATGAAATTGATGGCCAGCCCGCGACAGAATTTTACAAAGAGTATTTGGGGACCGCACCGATTTCTGGCGAGTATCCCTTGGCGATTTTTGAAGGCCAGAGCGATCGCTTTTACCTCCGCTCCTCTAACCATTGGGATTTAGACGAAGGGAGTATTCTGTTCATGGGAGAAATGCCTGAGCAGGCCAGGGTCCAAATTACCTACGCAACTTGCGATCATATTGTGGCTGCGACCAAAGGTTCGATTGAGCAGGCCCTAGAGCGATATCCGGGTGAGCAACCCGCAGCGGCCCTATTCTTTTCCTGTGCCGCTCGCCGCTGGCTGCTCGGTAATCGGACCCAAGAAGAGTATGAATTGGGGCAACAGGTGATAGATGATGCTATTCCGATGTTTGGCTTTTATACCTATGGAGAAATTGGGCCGCTCGAAATGGGCGGTGACACTCGCTACCACCAGGAAACGCTGGTGACGGTTCTCCTGGGGACGGAGTAGTGCGTGATGGCAGAGCTCACGTCAGCCGAGCAGCGCCTCAAGGCCTTAGAGAAGGAAAACAAGGGCCTCAAAAAGAAACTTGCCCGCAACGAACGCAACCTCGATCAGCTATGCCGTAGCCGTCAGCAAGCAGAGTCTCTGTTGAGTAAGACCATTCAGGACTTGCAAACATCTAAAACGACCCTTCGGCAACGCAGTAAGGAGCTTGAGCAAGCGCTAGCGGATGTGCAATCGATGCAGTCTCGGTTGTTAATGTCAGAGAAGATGTCGGCGCTGGGGGTGTTGGTGGCTGGTGTTGCCCATGAAATTAATAATCCGGTGAGCTTCATCTACGGCAATATTGAGCATACTAAGCGGTATATCGAAGACTTGCTGACGCTGGTTTCGGTGTATCAATCCTGTTATCCAGAGCCCCTCCCCGCAGTGCAAGACTGTATTGAAGAGATTGATCTGGACTTTTTGACGGAAGATTTGCCTAAGACGATGCAGTCCATGCGGATGGGGGCTGAGCGCATCAAGCAGATTGTGCTATCTTTGCGGACATTTTCTCGCATGGACGAGGCGGAATATAAAACGGTTGACCTCCATGAGGGCTTAGACAGCACGTTGGTGATTTTGGAGCACCGTATTAAGGAAAATGCCAAGCACCCCGGAATTCGGATCAACAGGCAATATGGGGACTTACCCCTGCTGGCCTGCTACGCAGGGCAGATCAATCAGGTCTAGGACTTACGCATTGACAAAATAGC
>JBCDAG010000017.1:0-34288 GCA_039186165.1 Cyanobacteria bacterium P01_F01_bin.53 | reverse complement strand
CCGCTGAAGTGCATGCCTGGAATGCCAAACGCAATCGAGAACGCAAAACCATTGACTGGTCGTTTACCAAAGAAGACGCTGACAAGAAATTAGGAAAGCATTACATTTGACGTTGCATAATTAATTATTTTCTGTACTAGGTAAAGCCCACCCGAGCAAATGGCATCTGGTCATTGCATAATAATCCTCGCCGCAAGTATCGACCACTGAAGCTCTCGGCACTTTCTCCTTAATCAATGCCTCTACCATTGCCTCGCCCATGAAGTCTCTCGGTCGTCACATTCTTGTCGAATTCCATGGTTGCTCTGCCGAAATCCTCAATGACGTTCCCCTGATCGAACAGGAAATGCTAGAGGCCGCCAGGAAATCGGGGGCGACGATTATCAACTCGGTGTTTCATCACTTTTCACCCTTCGGCGTTTCGGGGGTGATTGTCATTCAAGAGAGTCATTTGGCTATCCACACCTGGCCTGAGTACCGCTACGCGGCGGTGGATCTTTTTACCTGCGGAGGCACGGTTAATCCTTGGGTGTCTTATGAGAGCCTAAAAAAATCTTTCCAAGCAGAGCACGGTTCAGCCGTTGAGATTAATCGAGGTCAGCTGGAGTTGCTCGAAAAGGAGGTGGCGATTGACCTCGGAGAGATGCGCGATAGTGCCACCCAAAAGCTGATGCCGCCCAAACACTCTCGCAGCGTTTGGTTTACCGACAGAGATGACAATATTGCCCTGTCGATTCGTCATAAGGGCGATCGCATCTTTCAAGAAAAATCTCCCTACCAACTTGTCGAAATCTTCGATACCTTCAAATACGGCAAAATGCTCACCGTCGACAAAATGGTGATGTGTAGCGAAAAGGACGAAGCCGCCTACCACGAGATGATCGTCCACGTCCCCATGCTGGTGAATCCGGCGGTGCAAAATGTGCTGGTAATCGGCGGCGGCGACGGCGGCAGCGTGCGCGAGATTCTGCGCCACACCCAAGTAAAAAGCGTCACCATGGTAGAAATCGACGAAGTGGTCGTCCGTGCCTCCCGCGAGTTTTTGCCCTCCCTGTCCTCATCGTTAGATGATCCCAAGCTCAACTTAATCATCGGCGATGGCATTGAGTACGTAAAAACAGCCCCAGCAGAGGGCTTTGACATGATCGTGGTCGATTCGTCCGATCCCATTGGACCGGCCAAAGGTCTCTTCAGTGAGGCGTTCTACCGCGATGTCCATCGCTGTCTCAAGTCGTCAGGTGTGATGGTCACCCAAAGTGAATCCCCCCGATTCAATCAAGCCGCTTTCATCGATCTCACCCATTGCTTACAAGACATTTTCGCCCCTGAAAACGTCCATACCTATCTCGCCTTTATCCAAACCTATCCCACCGGGATGTGGAGCTTTACCTACTGCTCTAAAAACGGCACCCATCCGGTCTTGTCATTAAATACTGAAACCGCTACTCGCTTTGCAACGACCCACAGTATGGAGTATTACAATAGCGACGTTCATCGGGGGGCGTTTTGTCTGCCAACCTTCATCCAAAAGTTGTTAGAGAGCCACTAAATATTGGAAAGCTAATGTTTAGTGGGCCACTAAAGTCTTCTCTAAATTCACGCGCCATAAACTCGCACACGTGAAACTCGCACGTCAACATTCGCACCTCAACTATTGAACAAACAACAGATTATCGACGGATTTGACCTTAGCGGTGTTGGCCTCAAAAATGGCAATATCTTCGGCTTCCCGTTTGAATACGACACCGCCGATATCATTATTTTGGGTGTCCCTTGGGAAGTGACCGTCTCCTTTCACGGTGGCACGGCCCAAGGTCCATCAGCAGTATTGGAGGCCTCACCCCAGCTCGATTTTTATGACTATGACAATCCCGAGGGCTGGAAGCAAGGGATTTATATGCCGCCGGTGCCCGATTGGATTGCAGAGAAAAATGCAACGCTCAGATCGCCCGCCGAAAGAATTGTCAAAGCCAACGAACAAGCCATCCTACCCAAAGGCAAAAGCGTCACCGAGCTGGCCAACGACTTATCCCAAGTAAATACTGGTTGCGATCAGCTCAACCAATGGCTCTTTGCCGAAACCAGTAAGGCTTTGAGCGACGGCAAAAAAGTCGGCATTCTCGGCGGCGATCACAGTGTACCGTTGGGTGCCTTGCAGGCGCTTGCTGAGCAATACCCTGACTTTGGCATTCTCCAAATCGATGCCCATTGTGACCTGCGCGATGCCTACCAGGGATTTCGGTTCTCCCATGCCTCGATCATGCGCAATGCGCTGAAGATCACCCAAGTTTCGAAGTTGGTTCAGGTTGGCATTCGCGACGTTTCCCCGAGGGAAATGGCGTTTGCGAAAGAAAATAGCGGACGCATTGTGCTTCATCACGATACGGCGCTGAAGCGATCGCGCTACAACGGCATTCCCTGGCTCGCCCTCTGCCGCCAAATTATCGCCGACCTACCCGAAAAGGTATATATCAGCTTTGATATCGACGGGCTTGATCCTAAGCTCTGCCCCGCCACCGGCACCCCAGTCCCCGGCGGGCTGGAGTTAGACGAAGCCTTTTGCCTACTCAGAGAAGTCGCAGACAATCGGGACATTATTGGCTTTGACCTGTGCGAAGTCGGCCCTGACGAGTGGGATGGCAATGTCGGTGCTCGAATTATCTACAAGCTGTGCAATTTGATGGGGTTGGCATCGGCTTAAGCCCGGCAAACTTAATTGAGGCAAACTTAATTGAGGCAACCTTAATCGCGGCAAAAGACCCAATTATCTGGCTCTGAAAGCGATTCTCGGAAGGTGTAGCCCTCCACATCAAACCCCTGCATCCCCTCGACGTGCTCAATGCGATTGCGAATCACATAGTCCACCATGAGCCCCCGTGCTCGCTTGGCATGGATAGCAATGACCTTATAGGTTCCGGCCTTGTTCTCTTTAAAGGCAACATTCAAAATCCGGCCTTTTAGCGCCTTGCGATTCACGGACTTGAAATACTCATTCGAGGCCAAGTTCACCAAGCAAGGATCCGGCTGCGCTTGCAAGTCATCATTGATGAGTTCCGCAATCGTGGTTCCCCAAAATTCATAGAGATTTTTGCCCTTGTCAGTCGCTAGCTTCGTGCCCATCTCTAAGCGATAGGGCTGCATCAGGTCCAAGGGCCTGAGAATGCCATATAGCCCCGAGAGAATGCGTAAATGCTTCTGGGCAAAGGTCAAATCCTCTTCGCTATAGTCCTCGACGGCCATTCCCCGATAAACGTCCCCTTTAAAAACAAGCAGCGCCTGCTTGGCATTTTTTGGGGTAAACGGCGTCTGAAAGTCTTGGTAGCGCTGCTGATTTAAGTTGGCCAGCTTATCGCTAATTTTCATTAGGGCTGATAGCTGAGGCGCATCATAGGTACTGAGCTGCTCCACCAAAACTTTGCTCTGATCCAAAACGGCGGGCATCGTGAAATCCGGATAACTAGCGCCGTCATAGTCCAGCGTTTTCGCCGGAGAAATCACCATCAACATCGATTTTAAAACCTTAAATAACTCGATTAGCCAGCATTACTTGTCTACAGTCTCTCATTCATAGCCTCTTAAAATATTTCGCCATCCATCGAGAAATTTGACCGTGAACACATTGCCAATAACCGCCCAAAAATATCCCCAAAATCTCTAAGCTAATTCTATTAATGTGCTCCAAATAACTTGAGATCTGCGGAAACATCAGTATCCTAAAGATAGTGCATATCGAAAGTCATTCCACACACGAAAGTCATTCCACACATAAGGCACGCGGCGATGTCTGCCCCCACCTTTTAATAATCACAGATTCTTAAGATCGCAGATGTGAGCAACTGACCTTACACAGCCCCCTGTTTTTAACTTCATTTGCTCAGGTTTGCCTGCGCTAAGGCAAAAATAAAGAACTGTGCTCACACGCAAAAAAGGAACCTAGGCATCACTAGCGGCGTCATTAATGCCCATGTCAGATATAGATTTTTTAGCGCTGGTTGAACAGGGCGTCGAGCGCTGGAACCAATGGCGGACCGACAATCCAACGGTTCGGCCTGACTTGAGTCATGCCTATTTATTTGGGCACTCGCTCGCCAAATTCGACCTGAGCCATACCAACTTAGAGCGCGCCTGCCTAATCGGCGCTGACTTACAGGGAGCCAATTTGCACTGTGCTTGCTTACAGTCGGCCTATGGCAGTAGCGCCAACTTTAATGGCGCAAACCTTAGCGAAGCTAATCTCAATATCGGCAGCTTCGGCGAAGCCAACTTCAGCAACGCTAACTTATCCAAAGCCACCGTCTACGGCACCAACTTTAGCAGCGCCTGCTTTTCCGGGTCCTGCCTACTAGCCTGGAAAATTGACGGCTCCACGGTGCTTTCCGGCATCAAGGCCAGCCATGTGTATTTGCAGACGCAGCAACAGCAACGTCAACCACAAACAGGGCAGTTTCAGCCAGGGGCCTTAGAGCCTTTCTTGCGCTTAGTCGATGTACAGCAGTCGTCGATGATGCCACAGCCTGTAACCAGCCCGCGCTTAAGCACGGCCTTCAGCCTCAAGGCACCGATTAATTCAACCGCGATTAAAGCCTCTGTTGAACGGTTTAAGGCAGGCACCATCCATCAAGCCAATCGCCTACTGAGCGACAGTTTCAGATCCCAGGCCAGAGCTCAGTTCACAGCCAAGGCCAAAGACAAAACAGCGCAAATCAGCCTGCTCACCCAATGCTTTATTCAACCAGAGAACTGGCGTCAGATCAGCCAACGCCTCAATTCAGAGGCCTTAGTTCGCATCCGAGCAGTCAACGACTCAGCAGTCGCCAAGCAGCTGAGAGTAAAGTTCACGCCCGATGCCGTGGATCGCATCACACCAGGTGCCTTGCACCAGCTCAGCCCAGAAACCGTCGCCCGCATCCACACGCTACTCAAACTTGAGGAATTGACTGCACTCAGATTAGCGGCCATTCAAGGCAGCACACGGGCCAGAGTAGGCGCTCTCAATCAGCTCCAAGCTTTCGTCTACTCAGACCCATTAAAAGGTACTCGCGCGATCGCCCTGTCTGTGGTCCAGTCGGCCCCCGTCCACCGGGCAATACAGCCGTTCAAACCAGACGGGGTTAACCAGGTAACCCCAGGTGCGCTCAGCCACGTGGATATCCGCTCCATCAGTGCAGAAGCCTTTGAACAAGTCTGTCACCAGATAACAATCCTCTTTACTCCCGATGCCGTGGATCGCGTCACACCGGGCGCTCTCCATCAGCTCAGTCCAAAGACCCGCGCACGCATCCACACCCTTCTGCAACTAGAAACCGTATCCACACTCCAAGAAAACGCGAGTAACGCTGGCCACAAGCTCATCGTAGTGACCACGACTCGACTCAGCTTGCTCACCCACACAGCAGCCTTTCAAAAAGCCAACACACTGCTAAAATCGCCCACGGCTGAGCGGCTGATACATCCCTTTAAGCCCGATGGTGTTGATCGGGTTACCCCAGGCAGCTTGCCCCCGATCGATCTCACCGGACTCAAGCACATCACCGACAAAGCCCAGACGTATAGCACCCATGCCGTCGAGCACATAAGGCAGCCGGAAAAACGCGCTCAGCTTTTCCAATGGGTCCGCAAGCTCTCAAATCCTAAATACCTAGAAGAAAATATTAAGACTCTCTGCGAGCATCATCCCCGCGCAACTGGCCTCAGCACAGCCGCCGTTGTTGCCATCCTCACGGTGAACTTTGTCACTCGTCCAACCAATTCCCCCGTCGTCACGAGCAACCTGACTGCGACCCAAACGCACCTAGAGACGTCTAAAGTAACCGCTCAGCCTACGGCCCCACAAACCTCGAATAGTCAAGAGGCGACACTACCGCCAACTGTGGAAACCGCAAACCTGGAGAGCATGGATGCCCCTCCGGTCTCCGCCTTAGAAGTTGCCTCTCATATCGCCTCCGTCACCATGCCCTGCAAAGCCATCACGACACCGGTCGCTCTCAATGAGCTTGAAAATGGTCACGAATACGAAAATGGGGCGGTTTTTTACGGGCGGGTTGCAAACGGACAGCCCGCAGACGGGACTGGCACCATGGTGTACCCTACGGGCAATCGCTACGACGGCGAATACCAAGGGGGCCAACGGCAGGGCTGTGGCACCTTTACCTTTGCCAATAAACGCCGCTATATCGGTCAGTTCGAAGCCGATAAGTTTAATGGTCAAGGCACCTGGATTATCGAAAATGGCGAGCGCTACATCGGTGAATTCAACAACAATCAGTGCAGCGGCCAAGGCACCTTTATTTTTGCCAATGGGTCGTCCAAATCCGGCACTTGGCAGCAGGGGAAACTACCAAATACGGCACTTTCTTGTGATCGCGGCAGCCTAGATCTGCCCAGCTCACAAGACATGTAATCTCGTGTTAAAACCGTTAGGAATGAACCCTTAACCCAAGGAATCGACGATGGCGTTAACACCTTTTCGCACAGCGTTAACACCCTTTCGCACTCCCTTTCGTATAGCTCAGTGTTTACTCACCGCTAGCTTGAGCCTCACCACAGTCTTAGCGATCCAAGGCATTGCGGCTGAGAATATTGCAGCTGAAAACATGGCGGCTGAAAGCCTCGCCATCCGTCACTTAGGCGTGGGTGCAGACATTATTACGCCATCGGCTGTGACAGGACCTACCCTGATAGCTCAGGATCAACCAGAGCCCACCCCCAACAAAAAGCCCCGGCGGCGTAGACCAGAGCCCGCGTCGGATTCTGACGAGGAAGAAGAAACGCCCAATCGCCGCCGCCCAGAATCAGAAGATCCTGATATGCCCACACCCACTACCGTGAGCCATCCAGTGGGCACCCTCGCCAGCGCTGACGCGATACACTAAAGGGCACCGTTCATCTTCAGCCTTCCGAGTTATGACCGTGGAGCCAGGGCAGCCCCCCCAGCCCGAAACCAATCCCAAACAAACACCAGAAGGGCAAGCCGCAGAGAGACTGCAACGCGCCCTCAACAAACTTAACAACACCGAAAAAAAGGCCGAAGCAACAAAGGCCGTTGACCTGGGAAAGGCCAGCTTTGAGCGGGGTCGATATAAGCATGCGATCGCCCATTTTCAAAACGCCCTCGCCTTCGTCAACCCCATCGGTGCCATGGGCGGTGAAATTCAGCTTTGGCTTGTCAACGCCTATATCGCAGCCGGAAACAACGAAGACGGCCTAGCGCTCTGCCGCAAGCTCATCCGCCATCCCGACCTCGACACCAAACAACAGAGCAAGCGCCTACTCTACATCCTCGAAGCTCCCGAGCTAGAGATGAACCCAGACTGGGTGACCAAAATTCCCGACCTCAACGACTTAGAAGATCAGCAGGGCAGACGCTACACCCAAAAAGCCAAAAAGCCCCGTCGCCGCAAACCCAAGCCCGAACCTGAACCGATCGACTTAAGCCAGGTAGATACCGAAGACAATCAGTTCACCTGGATCGCCCTCATCGGCTGCATTCTCACCCTGGGTGGATTGATCTGGTTTTATTAGTTTGAAGCCCATAATTTTAGGCCCAGCTTCAAGCGGTTATTCGACCATGCTCAGCCATCGCAGTATGATATTTTCAACCACCCTCTAATCTCCTATGGCCTTACAACTGCGCATCCACGTCCCGCCCCATCCCTTGATTAAGCACTGGCTAGGAGTATTGCGCAGTAACACCACACCCTCTCCGGTTTTCCGGAGCGCCATGACAGAAATGGGGCGATGGCTCGCCTACGAAGCGGCCCGCGATTGGTTGCCAACAGTAGACATGACCATTGAGTCGCCCCTCGCCAGCTGCCCAGCCACCTTTGTGGATCCAGAAGCCGCCATTGCCATCGTGCCAATCCTGCGAGCCGGACTGGCCCTCGTCGAAGGGATTCAAAGCGCCATTCCCAACGCCACCACTTACCACATCGGTCTCGCTCGCAACGAAGAAACCTTAGAGCCCGAGTGGTATCTCAATAAGCTGCCCGAACGCTTTGCGCCCGGCACCCGCGTGATGATTTCTGAGCCCATGCTCGCCACTGGCGGTACGATTATGGCTACCATGGCCGAGCTTACCAAACGCGGAGCTGATCCTGCCTTGGTACGCATTATTTCCGTCGTCACCGCACCCCAGGCTTTGCAAAAGCTGGCCGATCAGTATCCCGGCCTGATTATCTATGCGGGCATCATTGATGAAGGTCTAAATGAAAATGGCTTTATCGTACCGGGGCTAGGCGATGCAGGCGATCGCACCTTCGGCACTGCCTAAAGACTGATCTAATGACCGTCACCTAATATAGTCCCTCGCGCATCCTTAAAACTCGCGCATCTCTAACTTGGTTAAACCCTAACTTAAGGAGAATCCCATGAGTCAAAACAGTTTTACCGGTGGCTTTTTAGCCGGTGCTCTCCTCGGCGGTGTTATCGGCGGCGTGGTCGGCGTATTGGCAAGCAACCGCCTAAGTCAAAAGAACACAGAGGGGGACACGTTCAGTCAGCTCTCGGACGAAGAACGCCGTCGCCTAGAAAACGCCACCACTGAAGAACGGATGGAAATTGCCCGACGCGGCCTAGAAGATAAGATTTCTCAACTCAATATGGCCATCGAAGACGTGAGAGTACAGATGGGCAGTGAGGACAATGGTCACACCATCAGTGATTTTGCCGCTGGCAACGACCATTAGCATCGGCCCTCAACACCAGCCATCAACGCAAAACACGCAGGGATTAAAAATTAGATTACGTCACTTAATCTAGTGACGCCTAGACGATTATTAGTGCAATTGTAAAGGGTGTAACCCTACATAAGCGTGAAGCAGTCACATCAGGTAGAATACAAAGCAATATCGTTCATTAACATTTCCAAGCTCTCAACGAGTGTAACCAAGCAAACCTATGAGTGTAGTCGCTGCCACGCTGGTCACAGCCTTTTCTAGATTTCTCAGTCTCTACTTTGTACTGCTCATTGTTCGCATTTTATTGAGCTGGTTCCCCAATATTGACTGGTCAAATCCTGTATTTTCGACCATTTCCCAACTCACCGATCCCTATCTCAATCTTTTCCGGTCCATCATTCCACCCATCGGTGGTTTGGACCTTTCCGCGATTTTGGCAATCTTGGCACTTCAAGTGATCACTGGCCTTGTCGATGCCGCCGGCAGTGAGCTAGTTGCGCTGAGCTATTCCTACGGCACTTTTTAAGGGCAGCTATCTGATGAGCGGCTAAAACAAAAAGGCTCAACTTTAAAAAGGCTCAAGTTAAACAAAAAGCCCCGACTCAAAAAAAGTGAGTCGGGGCTTTTTGTTTAACTATCCCTTATCCAACATCATCACTGAATAAGGCGCATTACTCATCGATCGCCTGGTCCCAGGCCTGGAACCGACGCACCTTACTGGCAAACCCTGACGCCTTAAACTTTTCTAGGCGTAGCGGTGGCTTTTGCACAGAGGGTACCGAAATACGAAAAGAAAACTCACTCTCGCCAGCGGGTACATATTCAATCCCACCCAAGCGAAATCGATTCTTCATCACAGAGTTATCTTCCGCATCATAAATACGGCCAAAAATATCCGCGTCCACAATGTCCTTACCGGACGAATTCACAGCTGTGCCGCGAATCAAGTAGCAGGTCGCCTTCTGCGACGAACCGCTCGTCGTCAAATTTTCCGCATAGGCCGCATCCGCTGGGCATTCTTCTGCAATCAGATCTTTCAGGCCAATGGGTGTCGCAGCCTGCGCGGCAGGAACCCAACTAAAAAAGCAAACGCAGGCAGCAATAACAACGGTCAGTACTTTAAAGCGAGACGGAAAAATCATAGCAAGTAGGTCGCCGAAATATCAGCCCGTAGCCAACGCCACAAGCTTCCTTAGCTTAACGCGAATGCTGAAGTTTTGATTAAGACTCGCCTTCGTTTAGCGACCCTCGATTGGCCAGATAATCCAACAGGGTCTGTCGCATCACATCCACAGGCGCAGGCTGCTCCAACCAAATCTCCAACGCAGCAGCGCCCTGCTGCACCAACATTTCAAGACCATCTATTGCAGTGAGCCCAGCATCATGAGCCTTTTGCAAAAAACGTGTCGGACGGGGAGTATAGATCAGGTCATAGGCGATCGCACCTGACCCCATCCGCCCAATTTCAGCCTCACTCAAGGGGGAAGCATTCACTTCAGGATGCATCCCTAAAGGCGTCGCATTTACCACCAAACCAGCCTTCGGCAAGTGCTCTCCCAGCTGTTCCCAAGGCACCACTGCCAGCTTCTCAGCAATTTCTGGCGCAGCCGACCAGCTCTGGGCAAAGGCTTCCAGCTTATCGAGAGAGCGACCCACCACCCACACCTCTGGACAACCCAGCTGCACACAGGCAGCCACCACCGCCCGCGCCGCGCCGCCATTCCCCAACACCATCGCTGGCGTATTTGACCAGTCTCGACCGAGCGTTTGTAGGGGTGCCAAAAAGCCAACCGCGTCCGTATTCGTGCCGCACCACTTGTACATGCCCTGGGCATCTTCATCGCGCCACACCGTATTGACTGCGCCAATGGCACAGGCCACATCACTGACTTCATCGAGCAGGGGAATGATGGCTTGCTTATGGGGAATGGTGATATTAAAGCCACGCAAACCGATGGCGGTAAAGCCTGCGATCGCCATCGCCAATAAATCAGGATGAATGGGAAACGGCAGGTAGACAAAATCAGCCTCTTTGCTCGGCTCATTGGAAGCTTGGGCGTTCAGATGTGCGATCGCCGCATTGTGCATCAACGGTGAAAACGAATGCTCCACCGGATAGCCAATCACCCCAAGCAGCTGAGTTGTTCCTTTAATCACCATTATCTTCTTCGGCCTGTTCAGGTCAGCCCGTTCAAATTAGACAGTTGCCGGATTACTGTAGCGCTAAACCGTAGCAGCGCTACAGTAATCCGATGGTAGAGTCAGCAAGATGGTAGAGTCAGCAATCTGAGGGCAGAGCCAACGCAACCGACCTAGAGTGTGGCATAGCCAAACGTCACGTTAAACTGCTGGCACCAAATCACCGCTGACTTGAGCGCAGCAATATCAACACCCGCCGGAATGGCATAGCGCTGAGCGCCCTCGATTGACTGAAGTCGTCCCAGGTTTACAAAGTCATCAGGACTGTAAGATTCAGGGACAGCCTGGGTATGTAGCACCACAAACAAATCAGGCCCGTCATCGGAACGAAATGCCTCATCAAGCTCTAAATAATACTGACCATCCACTTCAACAATTTGAGCTGAGCCATCCGTAGGATGAGCCGCCGTCCCCACGAAAGGAGCACCTGCAGAGGCCTGAGCCAATTGAACGGGACTCTGCACACCACTCTGCAGACCACCCTGCGCACCCTGGAGCAGGTCTGCACTGGCAATTAATTCGTCACGAACACTTGGAACCGTGCTGTCCGCCACGACTTCTCCGGCAGCCTGCATCGGTGTTTGATAAGCCAACACCGCCATGGATACCAGCGAAGTCATCAGCTTAATTCGTTGCATGGGTTGAATTCTCATAATGCTTAGGCGTCCTTAAAAGGTAAGAAACAATTCATTTGTGAACTGCAACCAATATGTGCGCTGGCTCAAGGACGCACATGATAGTTCGATAAGCGTTAACTGAGCATTCAACAGATTCTCTCCTATACCAAATGAGAAACCGCTAAAACAGTCTCATTTAGAGGCTACAACAACAGGGTTTGGAATAGGGTTTGGAGAGTCTCTCTTTAACGAACAGTCTCCACCGTAAGCACTTGGGGCGGCGTCGAATCGGCAGGGTACAACAAATCCACCTTCACGGTTCGAGCAGACTGGGGCTCTAGGGTTAGGCTCGCCAACGGATCGCTCTGTTGCCCGCGCTTTTGTACGAGGTGAATATTGCGCACCACCGGAAAGCCCCGATCGTTTTGATAGCGCACCTGCACCGGCCCCCTAAAAAAGGTCTGCGGCGCTTCCTCCTCAAAAAATCGCAAGCCCCCTTCACTTAACTCATCTTCCTTGATGGCCGTTTGCAAGGTCACTGTTACCTTCTGCGCCGACGCTGTTGGGTTATACAACGGCAGGGTCAGGCTATAGCGCACCCCGTAGTTACCGTGCGCCTGATAGGCCGTGTCCGGATAGCGCACTAGCATGGGCGCACTCTGTATCTGACCCGTACCCATCGTGCCGGCATACAGCAAGCTCACCCCATAGGAAAATGCCTCTCCCACCGCAGGAATCGTCAGCTGGGTAGGGACTGTCTCTGCCTCAGCAGTCTCCACCGGATCTGCAACCAGGTCTGCAACCGGATCTGTCAGCGTCGCCTCCCACTGCGAGCCTTCGGAGACACCCGCCACACGACCATAAATAAGCTGCACCCCTTCTTCTAAGGGTAGGGGGGCAGGGGTGCGATCGCGTGGCCCTGCCAAAGCCCCCGTCTCCAATATCTCCAACCATGAAGCCAAACTCGGCGGCACTTCATTCCCCTGCTCATCCAACCCCACTGGCTGAGCTAAGCTGGCCACATATACTGGCCCATCACTCTCTAAATACGCCAGCGACGATCGGCCATTAATGGGCGGCTCCAACTCACGAATCGAAATCGGCTGGTTCATCAACATCGCACTTTCACCCGGTGCAATCGTCATCTCAGCTGGAAACACATCCGAGCGTCGCCCCTGTAACATATCGCCCATCGCCCGACTCCCCGGCCCGGCATACACCGGATTACGCGGACTAAACGGCACAAAATTTGGCAGGTCAATAAAGGGCGCATCCGGCTGGCTCAAATAACTCGCTCCCGCCAACACACGCACGCTCACAGGCGTCTCACCCGGATTATGAACCAGCACTCCTAAGTACATGCTATCTAGGAGCACAGGCGATTCTGAATCAAAATCCGCCGCTTTGTAAACGTGGTGAGCAAACACATCAAATCGCCCTTGAAAAGGGAAATCGAGATGGGCCTCGGGTGTGGCCATCCCTTCCGGCGGAAAAGTAGAGAGCAAAATGCCCGGATCAGCCACCAGTTCAGGACTGTTGCTATTAAAAACAGGAACACTATCTAGCTGACCAGGCAAGGGTCTCACCATCTGCGGAATAACCCTTTCGGCTGGTGGCGCCTCTGCTTGAGCAACGAACTGAGACGCCAGCGGGTCAGGAGCTATCTGGCCAGCTAGAACTTGCCGAGATAAATCCTGGGCAGATAGCTGGCCGGATAGCGGGCCAGTTACCGGGGAAAGCGCTTGCAAAGTAGGAGAGGCGAGCACGAGAGAAGTCAGCCAAGGGAGCATAGGTCATCGAGCCCAGGCATGGGCCAAATCATTACTCACCTATGTTCCCTGAAGACAGCCCCTATCGTACAGTTTCGCAATACCACTTTGCATTCATCACGCTGGCAGTCATCACACTGGCAGTCATCACAAAAGGAACCCAGCCATCACGGTTTTACATCTGCCTTCACTTTCAGGTTAAACGCCTTGGCATAGGCAAAAAAGACCCCTAAGTCACGGGTAATCGCACTTAAAAAACGAGACATATTATCCGCAGTCACCTCTCCACGTGATTGTCCATAAAAAGACAGGAAGTAGTGGCCTGACTCATCAGAACGAACCCCCGATCGCAGCCTAGGCAGTCGAGCGTTCAGCTCAGCAGAATAGCGCAATAAAGCGGACAAATCAGGTGCAGAGCTTGCCTCCAAATAAACATTAACTTGCGCCAAAACGATCGGATTCCCCCGCTCAACCATCCGAGTAAAACAACACTGAAGAGAGGATTCTTGGGGTTCACTATCAACCCTATCTTTATTAGCCAGATCAGGACTAGCCAGATCAGGACTAGCCAAATCAGGGGTCGGCGGGTCACCGTCAACAACCTCATTACCAGCGCCAATACGCTTTAACGACGCGCTGCGAGAAATTTCTACCACCATTGAGCGCGTATTAAAAAAAGCAGACTCTTCAAGATCAGGGTTCAAGCAAAAATCATCCAATAAAAATGTCTTCTTCGAAAGTCTTCTGACAGGCAACTCTTTAGGGCTGTCATTTTCAGGAGTGGTGGTATTTTCAGGAACATGAGAAGGAATCTTAGGAAACAGGTTAGGAGATATTTGAGAGGGCCCAACAAATTCATGTTGAACGGAATTATCTCTAATAAAGCTATCCATAGGTGCTGATAATGAGATGCCTGAGAGTAAACAGTCTAGTTTGTAGAACGATGGTCCAAGACAAGGATGCAATTGCTGCGAGAAGGTAGTCATTTCAAGCAGTGGCTGCATATGCAGCATATCTACTCAGCCTTTGTGGAGCCTTGCAAACAGCGATTACGGCAACACCTGCCCTTGCAGACAATACTATTTTCAATCTGTTATAGATCAACCTGCTTATAGATTGGTCGCCCTAACCTAAGAATAGGACGCTCAAAATATAATGCTGACGAAAATCCAGGTATACAAATCAAGTCATGGGATTTGAGCACTGAGTTAATACTGGGTGTTGATATTAAGTGTTGACACTGAGTGTTGGTACTGAGTTGTTTTATTCTGCACTTACTACCCTTATATCAATTTTTCTTGATGGGATATAACCATGATTCTACGGGCATTTCAGAATCTCGAAAAACTTTTTACTACGGGAATCAAGGGACAAAAAAGTTTAAGAAACGTTGCCTTAGTCAAAGTTAAATCAACCTACTTGAGAACAACCTGCTTAAGGAACAACCTGCCACAGACTAAATTGCCGCATAACAGCAACAGCCGACAACACTTTGAACTGAGCAACACACTGTACTAGGCCCTACAGAGACCAATAAACCGTACAGAGACCAAACCGTGCAAAGATTGAGAAATACAGACCAAAGCGACAGAACGCTTATGCACTCACATGCGTCTGCAATGCCAAGATAGAACCCAAGTCAACGCTAGGCACAACTTTAATATCAGCCTCACAGACATCAGTCTCACACTCAGAATGACAGGTAGAACCAAGGGTACTTATCGCGGAAAAGCTACAGCCAAAGTATCGCCTGAATACATCCACGTCTTGACATAAGCCTTCTAAAAATTTTGTTAAATTTCGTCGTTCATACCGTCCATTAAGAACAGCATCCATTCTGAGATAGTAGCCGCGATCGCCATCCAAGTCTTGAACGACAAACACCCTTGAATTGCCCATGCAATGATTCAGAGCATCCGCATGGCGAAAGGCCTGCTTGACGGAACCCCCCAGTACAGAAGCCCCCTGAGCCTTAGGGAAATAATAATTAATTCGAGCCAGCAATCCCGCAGCGCCTCCAACCTTAATGGCTCTTAGCAAGCATTGAATGGAAACATCCGGTTTTTCATGACTCCCCAGCTCAGTTTGTTCGGCAGGCCTTGCCAAGCGGAGCGTCGGTTCAAGATTAGTTTTTACAGGCAAGCAAGATGCTAAAAGGTCATCTTTACGCTGAGCAACTGAACGTGACATGAAACTATCAGGAAACTGTGCTCAGATAGTGCCCGCACATATCAACAAAAATTGCATCGTTGTGACAGATCTATAAAAGACAGTCAATCCTAACTATATAAGACGCTCTGGCCCTCGCTTTTCCTAAGCAATATCAACCAGAACGCAGCAGGAATAAATACGTAAGCGAAACAAAAGTACAACAGTCCCTAGTAAATCTCAACGATGCCAGAAGTTAGAACAGATCCATGCCTATCGGGGCTGAAAACCAGCGTTATGGATTGCCATCTCTGGTAATTTTTACTCATTAAAAGTAGCCAATCTTTTGAGTGAGCTGTGAATAGATATGTAAAAAATCAGCCACAACCTGTTTTTTATTTTTTGAATGCAAAAGTGGCACATGAATAAACAGACCCGCTGTCATCAAATCAAAATGATTAAGAAAGTCTAAAACGCTGTAATAAAGATGATTGCAAACATAGCTACCAGCGTCATAACTAATTTCACTATGGGTAGTCCCTGCTAACAATGGCGGTAAACAAAAAGAGGTTGTCAGTACGTTTTTACCCCGCTTTGCTTGCTGCTCTAGCGATAGCACATTGCGTTTCTCAGCCATTCCACAACAAATCACCAATCGAGGTCGCAGACGATAGAGTTCGTTAAGCACTCGAATGGGTGCCAACTGAAAACTTACGGGTACCTGAGGCAACCAAACAACATCCGTCGGCAGCTGTCTGTGCACTTCGGTGAGTAAATCATCCGATGAGTTTGAGCGCTGGTAGGTCCGCCAAGGTCGAAACGAAGTAATCAGCACAGTTCCTTGACGATCTGCGCGTCTAGCAACGGGGCTCATGATGTCTGGTATTGGTCGCTGGCAGGATATTTCTGGTTTGGGGGCATCAGCCTTATTCGCGATTCATTCGCCTAGATTCATTCGCCTAGATTTATTCGCTTGACCGGGTCTGCTTTACTATCTGGATCCGCTCTACTATATAGATATAGAGCGTCATAGGTATAGGGCGTCTAAAAAAGACGTCGTCTACATCCCTGCGTCTTCATGCATTTTGACGCTCTTAGTGACGTTGTGTGAATGAAAAACATCACTTAATTACATAAGAGGTAACCGAAGCGCTGTGACCACCATCGCTGTTATTGACTACGACATGGGCAACCTGCACTCCGCCTGCAAAGGATTGGAAACTGCCGGAGCCACCACACTCATTACCGATTCTGTGACAGACATCGAAAAAGCAGAGGGTGTGCTTCTGCCAGGAGTCGGTGCCTTTGATCCAGCCATGCAGCATTTGCGATCGCGAGACCTCATCGCCCCCATTCGCCGCATTGCCCTCAGTGGCAAGCCTTTTTTGGGCATTTGCTTAGGGCTACAGGTCCTATTTGACGGCAGTGAAGAAGGCAGCGAAAAAGGGCTGGGCATTTTCCCCGGCACCATTAAAAAATTTCAGCCTGAACCCGGCATTACCATTCCCCACATGGGCTGGAACCAGCTGACGCTCACCCAACCCGACTGCCCTCTTTTCAAGGGCATTTCCCCAGAAGCCTGGGTGTATTTTGTCCATTCTTTTTATGCAGCTCCTAGTGAGCCCACGCTCAACGCGGCCACCACGACCCACGGCAGCCAAACCGTCACCGCCGCCGTCGCCAAAGGGAATCTTATGGCGATGCAATTTCACCCAGAAAAATCATCCTCCGCAGGCCTACAAATCCTGAGTAACTTTGTCGAATATGTTCATCAGGTGCAGCCCGTCGCAGTGTCGTAAACAGTGCCGTAAAGCGGTAAAACAAGGGAGCAAAGACGATTGAGACCTCAGTAAACCGTGAAACCCTACCAAAAAATAGCCATTCAAGAGTGTGGTGAAGCCCTCATCCCTATCCCTTTGCAGGATTTTGCCGTAGTTAGCCCTCATCCGTACGAAGCCTTAGGCGCACCCTACGGGAACCACTCCCCTTACTTCTTACGCGAAGGCGTTTTGCAACAATTACAGCAGGCCCAACTGAGCTTGCAAACTCAGGTCCCTGGCTGGCGACTGCAAATTTTTGACGCCTACCGGCCCATCCCCGTACAGCAGTTTATGGTGGACTACACCTTTGACCAGCTGGCCATAGCCGAAGGGCTAAATCCTAATACAGTCGATCCAGAAACGCGATCGCGCTTGCACACCCAAGTCATCGAATTTTGGGCCGTGCCCAGCCCAAATCCGGCAACCCCACCGCCCCACAGCACCGGTGCGGCAATCGATCTCACCTTAGTTGATGACAACGGCGTCACCCTCAATATGGGCTCAGCCCTCGATGAAATATCACCACGCTCCTATCCCAACCACTTTGAAAAGAGCACCCACGCCCCAGAACAGCAATACCACCACCACCGCAGCCTACTCAATAACGCCATGGCCGCAGCAGGCTTTCGCCAACACCCCAACGAATGGTGGCACTTCTCATTGGGCGATCAGCTCTGGGCATGGCAAATGGGCGCAGGTACCATTGCTCGCTATGGCAAAGCACCCACCTAAGTCAGCGGCCTTAAGCAAACGCTATCCTCAGCTTCATGCCATGGGAAATACCCAGGTCATCCATTGATGGATGACCTGGGTATTCGTCAGAAATAAGTTTTTGCAGCGAGCGGGCTAACTTTGAGCCACAGCTAACTCTTAGCCACAGCCAAATCTTTGACAAGTTTGAGGCAGTTGCGATCGCCCCCAACCCGCAGTTGATATTCCACCCGATCCATAATCCGGTGCAAAATCAACCAACCATAGCCGCCTTCTTGAAAATCACCGGGTGCTGGTGCGGCATATTCATCAATATTAAAGCCCTTGCCCTGGTCCCACACCTCTAAAGAGAGATTGCTATCATCTAGCTCAATGCGAATTAAAACAGGGAGTTCAGGCTTTTCATTGTGGGCATGGCGAACGATGTTGGAATACACTTCGACCACCACCAGTCGCAATCGCTTTTCGACCCCACTCCAATCAATATCCTGATCCACTTCCAACTGGAGAGACTCTAACAACCAGTGCTCTACCACCGACAAAAACTTCAAATCACTGGGGACGATTAGTTCGGTTTTTAGCATGACGTCACCTCCAGTGACAAGATAGTTTGGTCATCTTCCTGCTCACCTTCGGGCAAGTGGATGTAGGAAAGTAAGCTATCGAGATTGATCTCAGCAGGTTGTTGTTGCAAGAAGTCCCAAAGGCCTTCTTGATTAAGCATAGAAACGCTCTCCCCTCCACCGTCATCAAGACTGTCACCATCGCGGCAGTTTGGCACCGTAGCCTCGGTAATGCCATCACTGGTGAGTAATAGCACATCCCCCTCCGACAGGTTCAAGATGCCAGCCTTCGCTTGCCAGATCGGTAAAATGCCCAGGGGCACACCGCGCACATCTAAGTACGTGGGATTTATCTCAGTGGCACTCGTCCCGCCGCCTTGCTCACTCTGCCGGTTGGCAACCACTTCCTGATGAGGCCATACGACCGGATACACATGGCCAGCATTGGCGTACACCAATTGTCCTGTTTTCCCGCTGTAGCGAATGAGGGCCATGGTGATAAAACAGTTATTACTCATCAGGTCATTCGCCAAACTGTGGTTCAGATTGTGCATCACCTTCTCAGGCTCTGGGGATTTTTCCTGGGCCAACTCTCGGCGCAGGACCGAAATCGCACTGGCCATGAACAGAGCCGCAGGCACCCCTTTACCAGAAACATCCCCCACTGCGAGCCAAATGTCACCTTGGGGATGCATAAAGACCTCAAAAAAGTCACCGCCCACTTCCCGAGCAGGCTGACAGCGAGCCTGGATCCGCACCCCTTCAATGTCAGGCCAGCTCTGGTGCAACAAATTACTTTGAATTTTTCGCGCCACATCTAACTCAGCCCGCATCTGTACAGACTGGCGGTGCATACACTCATACAGCTGGGTGTGCGAAATCGCTAAAGCAACCTGCTCAGAGACCGCTTTCAAAAATTCAATCGCGCTGTTCGCCCACTTTTTAGCGGCACTTTCTCCGGCATTCTTTTTATAGAGACCGATGGTCGCAATCGGGGTGCCTTTATCGAGGAAAGGCACCACAATTCTCGTGAGGGACTGCTCGTCTAGGGTAATCGGCTCAACGACAATATCGACACTCACAGGGAGAGCCGGTAACGCTGTTAAGTTAGGACAAAATCCCTCTTGAGGGTCATCCTCGGCACTTCCCTCAGGACAATAGACCAATAGATGTTGAGCTTCCCCATCGCCCGAGAGCAGTGATACCGGACGCTCCGTGGGATATAGGACAGCAAAGTCCGTATCAAAAGCCTTACCCAGTTCGCTCACCACCGTTTGTAAGGTGCTGCCATAGTCGAGGGATCCTCGCACGGCAGTCATGATGTTGTTAATCAGCGACTCCTGACTCAGGGCACGGCTGAGCACCCGCGTCCGCTGCTTAATCACCTTATAGGTTTCAGCTGCTTGCAGAATCACTTCCTTAAGCTTTTTAGGATTCCATGGCTTAGTGATGTACTTAAAAACCTTTCCCGAGTTAATTGCCGACACCAAGTCTTCTACATCGGTGTATCCCGTGAGCACCATGCGAATGGTATCCGGAAAGCGCTCAACGGTACGGCTCAAAAACTCAGTACCATTCATCTTTGGCATGCGCTGGTCAGAGATGATGATCGCCATTTCACCCTGCACATCCAGAAGGTCTAAGGCCTCCGCACCACTTTTTGCTTTAAAGACTTGAAACTCCCGCCGAAAGGTTCGATAGAGCAAATCTAAGTTATCTGGCTCATCATCAACGACGAGCAGTTTAAGTTTTTCTTCCATTCTAGGGTTGTCTGCGGTTGCCTATAGAAAGTGACCTGGGCATACTGATACCGTTATTTGACTTGTGAGTTAAGAAATGTCGTATCGGCCCATTCGTGGACTGAAAGAAGCAGATTGTTCAGTGAATGTTGGGACAGACCTAATGTGCCCGTCTCACAGCATTTGCTAGCGCCACTCGAAAATAAAACAAGCCAAATTTATACACATATTTTCTGGATATAAATACGAGGAAAACAACAATGCGCCAGGTTCAAGCTTGCAGCGGCCAATCTCACGGTCACCCACCGCATAAGCGTTCGAGATGGATGGTGACCGTGCTGCTAGCATCGCTCTTGGCACCTATAACGAGTCTCGTGATGGGCTCTTTAGAAGCCCAGGCCCAAAGAACAACAACCTTTGATCTTGACCAGGCCATTTGTGCCAATGACTGGGGAAACGCTATCAATATCGTCGGTCAGTTAGTGGCTGATGAAAACACAGGATCAAGAGAGCGCACTAATCTACTAGCGCTGCGCCGACAGCTCGAACGTTTCCGAACAGAGAATGTGCTGGTCACCGACACCCAAGCGTGCGACAGATCTGACCCTTACCTACTCAATGTCAACCTGCCCCCTACCGTTCAAACCGGCGAACCCCTGGGCTGGGAAAGGGCCGTCAGTGAAGCGACCAACAACCAATATTCAACAGAAATCGTCACCGAAGAGGTAGACCTGAGCCTGCCCGTCGCCGTAGAGAGTGCCCCTGGTCTCACCCCCGCCGCCCCGATTGATCTGAGTCAAGGGCTCAATGTCGTCTCTGGCCATGTGGGCCCTGGGCACGAGGTTTATGCTTTTGTCGCAGGCATGGGCGATCGCATCGATGCGAACCTAGAAGTCACCCGCGTGATGACCGGCACTCTCTACACCAGCGACGACTCCCAACTCTTCATTTTTGATCGGCAGGGTAATCTCATTGCCGCCGCCGATGACACTGGCAGCAGCCAACAGTCCAGCATTAATGGCATGGTCATACCAAAAACTGACCTATACTTTGCCGTTGTCACCAGCTACAACAACGACCCCATTCTCAATCGAAATGGTCAGCTCACGGGCTGGCAAGACAATGGTGGTGGTCGTTTTGACTATACGCTCTCACTGTCTGGGGCCACCCCAACTAGCTCACTCGTAAGGTAGCTGACGGGTTTTCAACAGCCACCTTATTGTAACGAAAAGAGTGTAACGAAAAGAGACACCTGGGGCAGAAATGTCTTGGGTGTCTTTTTTGGGTATGCACTTGGCGTATGCTAGGCACATTAAAAAAGCCGAGCGAATCCGATGAAAATTGCAGAGCTGATCACAACCTTTGAGCACTGGGCCAATCCCAATTGGCAAGAAAAGTGGGATAACTGTGGCTGGCAGGTTGAACCCGGGATTCTGTCAGAAAAGCCAGGGGTATTGGTATGCCTGACGCCCACGCTGGCAGTCATGGAAGAGGCGATCGCGCTTAAGGCCGAGGGTCAACCCGTCAACCTCATCTTTGCTCATCACCCCCTTATTTTTGGCGGCACTTCTTCGATCAAAGCAGGCGATAGCATCGGCGATATGGTCCGTATGGCGATCGCTTATAACATCGGCATTTATACCGCCCACACCAATTTTGACCAAGTTAAAAACGGCACGGCAGATGTCCTGGCCCAGCTGCTCACCCTCCAGGAAGTGAGCCCAATAGAAGCCACTGCGCCACAGAGTGATCCAGCCAGGGGCTACGGTAGAGTCGGCAATTTACTGGGCACCCAACCCCTACAGCAGCTCCTCGAAAACATTCAAAGCGTTCTCGCACCGCCCACATTACTCTACTCACCCTCCGCCGATCTTCAACAATCCATTCGGCGGGTTGCCGTGCTAGGGGGTTCAGGCGCTAGCTATATTTCCAAAGCGGCCAAAACAGGGGCCGAGGTCTATCTCACTGCTGACTGTAAATTCCATCAGTTTCAAGAAAGCCGCGATCAGGGGCTGGTACTCATTGATGCGGGTCACTATGCCACCGAAAGACCGGCGTGCGATCGCTTGGTGCACTGGTTTACCCAGCAGGGCGTGGAATGGGCACAGCTCAGCCGCGAAGATGAGGACTTCCGTCAGTTTTTGTAGCCCAGGCTTTGCAACACCAGGCTTGCAACACCAGCTGCCATAGCACCACCAAACTAGCACTATGGCAACTCACCCATTTCTAACTTATGGGCCACCATGTCTTCCCGTTCTTCCGTCAGCGCCGTATCTAGATGGCTGATGTAGTAGGCCATATTGTGGTCGGTAATAATATCGAACCCGGCCCCAAAAATTCCCTTAACAAACCCCAGACTGTAGTCCCTCAGCCGTGCGAGAAATTTGTTGTTAGCTGTGATCAAACCTTTGGCATCAAAATATTTTGCCGTACCGACATGGCTATAGAGTCGCGTTGGATTCCACACAGAGAACGGTGGAGGAACGTGGGGGACAATGTCGTTGTTGTTAACAAAGCGGAAGACCCGGCCACCGGTGTTGAGGTTGAGCTGGGATACGAAGGTGCGATCGCCCACACGCGGCTGGCCAAAGGTGTACACTCCGGCCACGTTAATACCATGATCAACCAGTGCCGCCGTGGCCATCGTCGCTAAGGCACCGCCCAAACTGTGACCCGTAATGTACAGCGGCGGTAACCGCTTCCCCTCTTCGATGAGTTCACGCTGCCAGCGCTGAATTTGTGAGAGCACTGACTTTTCAATAATGGCCCAGGCCAAGAAAAATCCCGTGTGGACTCTTCCCTTATAGGACGACACGCCCGTAACACCGTTTTTGCGCACGGTAAAGTTGCGCAACCGCGTCGTAAAGTTGGTCATCCAGTCTTGAGGCTCTTGGCTACCGCGAAAAGCCAGCACCATAAAATCATCGGTCCGAAACAGATAAGCCTGGGTATCTCGACCTCGATTGTTAAAGTAGCGAAAGTTATGCCGAATAATATCGTTCCGGGTCCGCTTAGAATGAGGCTTCTTAGAGTGTAGTTTCTTAGAAGAATGTGGCCCCTGAGCACGTTCTCCCATCAGGATTTCAGTCTCAACAAGGCGTGCCTTATGCGCCAATAAGGTCGCCCCCCAGCGGCTCACCACTTCAGCCACAAATTGCTTATCTTGATACGCCAGATGGGACGCTTTGGCCAAGATCAAGGCCCAATGGGTACTGAAATCGCCCGCAGAAGCGCCCACAGAAGCGCCAGCAGTCTCCCTAGAAAATGGCTGCAAATTGACTAAATCAGCGTCCTTATAAGGAGAGGGCAAAATTTGATAGCCAAAACGCTCAAATAGCTTTTGCACACCAGAAAAGCCGCTGTGGTGAATATAGCTATAGAGCGCATCGTAAAATTTGGAAGCACCGGGTCGCCGGCAAGCCGGATCGGCAATGAGCTTAATCCAATAGTTGAGCCAAGGCCGCAGCTCCTTTTCGCTGAACGTACCAGATTCTAGGAAATAGCCAAAATGCTCTAGTCCATTGAGCATTTTATTGAACCAGTCACGCAAGGCCGTTTCAATTTGATACTGTCGTAGCGCGTCAGGGTCTAGCGCGTCATGATCCTGTTGATAGTCAAGCTGCTGCTTCATTCGTGCCCGACTGTCATGATCAGCCAGGGCATTGCACAAAAGCGTATCGTCCACCCTAAAGCTGATGGTTTGAGCATTCGCAGGGTAGGCATTCAAGGACTTACCAGCAGAATCGTACCCACCTGCCCCACACCCACCTGAGCTTGAGAAGGTGGGCCTCGCTGAAGCTGTCCGAGCCAAAATGGAGTAGTCTCGATATTCCTCAAAATCCAAGATTTTCAGTGCATTATGCACCTCAGGGTCTGCCTCGAATTCCTTCACAGCCTGACGAAGGAACTCTATCCGTCGCCAGGTTTGCTGACGGACATAATGGCCTACCCCCCAGGTAATTGCACCACCCGTCAGCGTCACCCAGAGCATCAGCAACCAGTCGAGATCTGAAACGGATTCAGCAGACTGAAGCAGGGGGACGATCGACGCAGAATCCTGCCCTAGAAGCGACGAAATCGCAACAGATCGAACATCAGCCACTTGAGCATCCGCAACGGCATGAACGGGCAAAATAGAGGCCCCCTCAGAAATAGTGACTGTAGCCGCCACCGCCGATGTCGGCATAGAAACCAAAGGCGATGCCCAGCAAAGGGACGTGAGCAAAGGTGCAAAATAGAAAGGTAGACGCATACTGATCAGACGGCAAAAAGGCCAAAGCAAAAGGGCCAGGAACAGGGCCAAGCAAGAAGATCTAGCCCAACAGCCTAGGGCCAACAGGCCTAAACTCAACAAGCCTAGTTGATATATGAAAAGAGACTACCCAAGGGCAAAGGGTGAATAGACGCCTTTGATTAATTTTCTGCGAAGAATAGACTCACTGTATAAGGACTCAGCGAAGTTATGATCAAAAGTGTCCGTAATCAAGGCAGTATGGTTGAACAAATGTTACAAACCGCAACCCAGTTTACAAGCTGTCACCTGACGGGCCATAACGCTTGGTGAGACCTGGGTAGCATACTTGGAACATTGCCCTTAATATTCTGCAAAGAACGTTGCAGCAAACGCTCAGTTATTTGGCCTCTTAAGTTATTGGGGCTCGGTGAGCGAGCCATTCACACGGGTAATGGCTTTAAAATGGCGGATATTTAAGGTGCAGATATTTGAGCAGGTTTGTCCAAAGCGGCAAATCCAGCACAGTTGGTACAGGAGCGCTTTTACAGGAGTACTTAAATGCGGGCATTGCAACAGCTTGGGGTGTTATCTACTGTGGTCAGCTTGTCTTTCTGCATGGGGTGGAGCGCGGCTAAAGCTGAGACACTGCTCAACACCCAGGGCACGCTCACCACAGGGGATGCCGTTTTAGACGATGGCAGCCTATACGATCAGCATACTTTTTCTGGCAACAGCGGAGAGCAAGTTACCATTTCCCTCGAAAGTCAGGCGTTTGATCCATACCTGATTTTGCTGGACCCTGACGGGAACCGAATTAGCGAAAATGACGATATCAGTCACAGTAATCGCAACTCCCAACTACGGGTCATTTTGCCGAGCACAGGCCTGTATATCGTCGTTGCCAACAGCTACGAATCAGGCAAGAACGGCGATTACAAAATCAGAATAGATGTCGGTGATTACCAGTCCTCCACGCCGGAAGCCATTGCGGCGAGCATCCCTAATAGCTCGACCCTCTGCAACTCTACGTTAGAGGGCACCCTAGATCGCCTCAAGGCAGACCGTGATGTCGGTATTTTGGTGAGTGCGCTGCGGCTCAACACCCTCTACGAAGAAATCATCTCGGCTCGTCCCAATGGACTCAATATGGCTTTTAGCGGTCCAGCGACCGAGTCATTACTGACCTCGCCCCAGGTCTTGAACCAGGCCTCTAGCGAACTGATTCAGAATTGCGACAGCCTAGGTGCCGTCATTTTTGGTTCAGCGGAAGTCGATGGGGAAGAAGTGTTTGGCTACATACCCGCACTGGAGAACTCAAGAAACGCATCCAACAGCTTTCCAGTTAGTAAGTTCGCCTGTGCACCTATCGCCCCCGAACAACGGCCAGCCGCACCCACACAACGGGCCACGCCCCAGTGGGGAGAGCAAGTGTGCCTGTAGGGTACAAACCGGCGAGGGGAGCAAGCCCAGCAGACTCAGCCAAATCAAAGGGGGCTCGGGGTGTGGCACAATTGCCATAATCTAATTGCCATCATCATAAATAGATTCGCCAGTTTGAATAGTTAAGCCAGCGCGCTAACTACTTTTGCTGAATGGCTTTTGCTGAATGGCCCCCTTGCTGTGGATGTCTCTTGTGCCCGCTGATAATCTACCCACCAATCTATCGCCGGAGCAGCTCAGCAGCATTAAGGCTCAGCTAGATTTGGTATTGATGGCCATAGAGGCACTGACCGACCTCGGCTCTGATGCAGTTCTCTCTGCGGCCAAAGAGCTCCAGCTCAACGATGCGCTCTCCGATCGGGTTGGCCTGTGGCGACTGCGGCAATCGAGCCCCCTACGCAAAGGTAAGGGACGGAAAAAATTAGACATTGAAGAAGCTCGGGCGCTGGTGCTGGTGGTCTGTCATTTGGCCCAGTCGTACCACGGGCAGATTCGCGAAGCTGTCGCCAAGCTAGAGGCGCTGACGGCCCAAAATGAGCCCCCGCATCGAGCAGCCCTCTTGGGAGACTATCTCGATAATTTTAATAATATGTACTACGATCGCATGGCCGAGCCTGTCCCCGAAACAGCGGCACTCACCCAGCTCTCATTGCGGCTGCTGATCGATTTGCTCTTTTACAGTGCACCGGGTGGTGCACGTCAGCTTTGGTTGGCCCTGCTAGATCGCACCCAGTTAGGACGTGTTCAGCTAGAGACGGCACCTGCGCCTGGGTCGCCCTAATGCTGACATAATAAAGAGTCGTTAATCATAGGCTTTCACCCTTCTTGTGTGGTGTGAAAGATCTAGGTTCACCCAAGGTTTAGCAGAGGTTTGCCCGCCGCTATGACAGTCATCAATGCCGATTTTCTTAAAAAGACCAACCTATACATCGTCGGCATGATGGGAGCAGGGAAAACCACCATCGGCAAAAAGCTCGCCAATCGCCTGGGCTATAGTTTTTTAGATACGGATACGTTGATTGAAAAAACCGCTGGGATGCCCATCACTGATTTTTTTGCCCAGGAAGGGGAAGCCGCCTTTCGCCAGCTAGAGACCCGAGTTCTCAGTGAAGTGGCCGCCCATACCAACTTGGTCATCGCCACCGGCGGCGGCATTGTCACCCAGCCGATGAACTGGAGCTACCTACGCCATGGCGTGGTGATTTGGCTAGACGTTCCTATCCCGGTGCTGATATCGCGACTATCCGGCGATACCAGCAGACCCCTGCTAAAAGATGTGGATCTCAATGCCAAACTTGAATCGCTCATGACCCAAAGAGGTGATCGCTACGCCCAGGCCGATATCCGAATTATTTACGAAGGCCGCTCCGTGGGGAAAACCTGCGATCGCATTATCACCGCCCTCAAGGACAATATTCGCCCTGACCCCAAGCTAGAAGCCGGGCAAGTCACTATTAATCAAACGTCGATTAACCCACCTGTTCCCAGAGAATCCTAAGCCCTCCGTTGCACATATTTCCTTAACCACTTCGCAAACCTATGACCGCCGCGCCCATTAACCCACCCGCCCAGCAAGCCAACGAATACCAAAGTGAATAATTCCAACAAGCAGAGGCGGATCGCGTCCGAATCCTGAGTGAGGCACTGCCCTACATTCAGCAATTCCAGGGCCGTACGGTCATCGTAAAATACGGCGGCGCTGCCATGAAAGACAGCACGCTCAAAGCCAAAGTCATTCGCGATATTGTCTTTATGGCCAGTGTGGGCATTCGGCCAGTGGTGGTCCACGGCGGCGGCCCCGAAATTAATACCTGGCTAGGGAAACTCAACATAGAACCCCAGTTCAAAGACGGCCTCAGGGTCACCGATGGCAAAACCATGGACGTCGTAGAAATGGTGCTGGTGGGCCGAGTCAATAAAGAACTCGTGGCCCTAATTAATCAGGCCGGAGGATGCGCAGTCGGCATTTGTGGCAAAGACGGCAACCTGGTCACAGCCAGACCGCGTTCGGCAGAATCAGGGGTAGGCTTTGTGGGCGATGTCAGCAACGTCCGGCCTGATTTGGTCAGCTCCCTGGTAGAAAGTGGCTATATTCCTATCATTTCTAGCGTGGCCGCCGATGAAACCGGTCAGGCATATAACATCAATGCCGATACCGTCGCAGGTGAACTGGCCGCCGCCCTCAGCGCTGAAAAGCTGATTTTGCTGACGGACACACCGGGCATTATGAAAGACTTCCATGACCCTAGCTCACTGATTAATAAGCTCGATATCCAGCAGGCCAGAGAGCTGATCGATAGTGGTGTGGTGTCAGGGGGGATGATTCCGAAGGTCACCTGTTGCGTTCGCTCCCTGGCCCAAGGCGTTCGCGCCGCCCATATTTTGGATGGCCGCATGCCCCACGCGTTACTGCTCGAAATCTTTTCGGATGCGGGCATTGGAAGCATGATCGTGGCCTCTAGCATTAACGACTGACCATTAACGACTGGACGATCAAGACTGACCATTAACGATTGACGCCTGAGCTAAAATTGATGCCCCTGGGAGACACTGATCAGTATCTCCCAGGGGCATCAGCAACAGAGACAAATGAGAGACCTTCGTAACAAAACACTGTCGCGACAGATACTTTCACCGAAATAGTAACCTTTAAGACCTTGAAGAGCCAGATTAAAGTGCTAGCCTTCGGTTAATTGTTGGCCCCTGCCTTAGTTATTCTTTTTAGGACACCCCATGCACCGGCTTTTATCAGGCGCGCTAGCCGTCGATCAGCATCGGATTCCCATTCAAAATTTGCCGGACCGATTAGCTGGTACGGTGATCGCCCAGCTTTCCGATTTTCACTTTGACGGCATACGACTCTCGAATGGCTTGCTAGATCAAACCCTCGAGCACATTAGCGCCATTAACCCTGATTTGATTGCCCTGACGGGGGATTTTGTCACCAACGATCCAACCCCCATTCATGAGCTGGCTAGTCATATACAACAATTGCCTAGTCGCTACGGCACCATCGCCGTTTTGGGGAACCACGACATTCAAGAGAAAGGCGCACGCCCCATTGTGACCCAGGCCTTAGAACAAGCGGGAGTTCAGGTGTTGTGGAATGAAATCGCCACCCCCATGGGTACCGATTTTCCGGTCGTGGGGTTTGCAGACTATTGGTCTAGGGAGTTTGACCCGACGGTACTAAACCAACTAGACCCTGGGGTGCCCCGTCTGGTGCTCTCCCACAATCCTGATACGGCAGCAGAACTGGCCAATTGGCGTGTGGACTTACAGCTCTCGGGCCATACCCATGGCGGCCAGGTGTATTTTCCAGGACTGGGGCCTGCGCCGGTGGTCTGGAAAAGCTTTCGCCAGCGGGTCCCTCGCATCATTCGCAACAGCATTCCTTTCTTGAGCGATAAGTGCTTTCATACGGTGCGCCATTGGGAGTGGGGACAAGGCCTGCACAAAGTGAACAACAACTGGCTTTATGTGAATCGAGGACTGGGCACCTACTTTCCCGGTCGGTTCTTGTGTCCACCCGAGCTTACTGTGCTAACCCTAGAACCCGCGTAACATCGGGCAGGGTAGCGGTTTGAGACAGGTCAAGCTGCTATAGCTGTAGTAACTTGACCTTAGCGCGATGAATCAAGCGCCCCTGCTGCTGCACACCACTATGGGTAACCTTCACCATCTTGCCAGGCTCGGCGGTGCCACCCATTAATTGGTGACGCTGTGGATCGTAAGGGACCTGGTCATCTACAGGCGCAATCGCCTCCACGCCCCACGCGGCCATCAGCTGCTCTACCGGCTTTACAAAGGGCAGAATTTTCACGGCAGCTAGCGTCTCATTGTCCTTAGCGCGCTGGGCAATCGTCGGCCATTGAATCAGCCAGGTTTCTAGGGTTTGGAGTGCTTCAGACTGTAGCTGCGATCGCCCTTCCGCCACCTGCTGAGCCACCTGCCCCTGCAAGCGCTGATATTCCTGCTTCAGTGACACTAATTGCTCAGACTGCGAACCCTCTTCCTCTGCTTGAGACAACGACTGTCCACCTGTTGAAACACCACCTGCTGAAGCACCAACTTCTGGAGTATTGTCCTCTGCCACGCCCGCATCTTGCACGACCTCGCCTTGCACACCAAATGCTTGCAGCAGGCCACTCACCGAGATTTTCAACACTTCAGCTAAGTGAACCAAAACCCCTAACCGCATTTGGTCAATGTTACCGGCACGTAGCTGCTGAACCTGCCAACGAGACACCGTCGCCTGGGTCGCCAACGCTCGGTAGCTGGCGATATTTGCCCGCTGCATTAAGGCTTTCAAAGTATGCGTGTGGTTCATCACAGGCTCCTGAGTCCATTCCGGTAAGACCATACTGGCCGTACTGGAAAAATGCTATCAGGCTAAATGCATCTTCAGTACTGACATAGGGGCGCGTCGAACTTTAGCTAAAATCGTTTGATGACCCAAATGACAGCAGGCCTCGTACCGATGGCAGCCTGAAAACCCATAATATTGCCCCTCAACTTCGAGCACATCAATGGGTTCTTGTAGGCCAATATCCGCAATAGAGGTCATCAGCGTTTTTACTTTGTCAGGATCATTCTGTCGATACAGCGGACGCCTGATGCTCTGAAGCGGAATCTCTTTTATTTCCATACTGTTAATCTCCTCCAAATACCGCCACAGGCAAAGTCACTAAAAACTCTCTGAGAAATAAATAAACAATCCAATGAATGAACAACCTTGATTGAGGCAAGCAAGTTGTTAAGACGCTCACAGGCACTCTAACAAGCACGCCCACAAGCGTTTCTCAGTATATTTTCCCTGGCTTAATTCGATCCAAAAGCGTAAGGTACTGACGCTATTTAATGTGGCTACTGTAGTCACATTTTTTAGGAGTACTAGGAGATAGTGATAAAGAAACTATTAAAATGAAAAGATAATTAAAAATCCGAGATTAAGACATCACCAGTCATTACACGCAACAGACAAAACTTAAGGAAAAATTGATGTTAATTGACAGGTTTCAATTAACTTGGGCCGAAGAATAAACTACCTGAATCATTCGCCCGCTAAAACTTTCTATCCCAGAAGTTTTGGACCTAGCTTTTTCCAGCATTTTCACCTATTGCATTACGACAAGCCTAAAAAACAGCTTTGATAGCTTCTTTCTCTAGGTATTTGTGCACTGTGATTTGTTCATTAGATATTTGTTCATAGTTAGCTATCAATACGCTTCTTTAAGTGACACCGCCAAATCACAGATGGTGAATGCGCCGCCCACCTAAGCTAGGCCAGCTATAGCCTAAGCAGTCATGGCCACTGGCAAACAGCCACAAAAAACCAGCCACTGGTAAAACCACAGACTAAAAGGCCTAGCCATCGGCTTTCTACAGTAAATTTCTCCCGTCAACTACATGCTTGCTATGAATCGTTTGAGCAACACTCTAAAAACGTCTTTAGGCTCCACTCACCTAGGCGTGAGCTATGCATCCTGGCTAGTCGGAGCCAGCACCGTAGCAGGCGTAGCGTTAGCAAGCAGTATCGTGATCGGCACACTCCCAACCCGCACTTCAACAATAGAAAAGGAGAGCTGGCCGCTCGGCGCACTGCGCGCCCTTGCGCCACAACCAGCCCTCGCGCAGTCAACCTCCACCAATCCTGAAATTAAGGTCGGCATCGTCCAGCGGTTTGGTGAAAACAAAACCGACAAAATCACCCTCGCCCCCCTCGCTGGCGATCAAATCACCGTTGCTTTTAAAACCGGCGACCAAGAACAAACCGTCACCACCAATCGGCTGCAAATAGATATCACCATGCAGCCCTTAGAAACCCCCGTCCTCGAAGAACGGGTGGTGCTGAGCAATCACCGCAGCTTTGAAAGCGCTGAAGACAGTGCGATTCGTTGGCGGGCAGCGGGCATCGATGCCGAAATTGCACAGCCCGAGTCATGGCAAGTATGGGCCAAACGAGAAGACTATAACTCACCTATCGTGCGCCGTCTCCTGTTGCAAAACCTACATGCGGCGGGCTACACCAACGCCTTTATCGAGAGTGCAGTGGTGAAGGAAGTGCCCAAGGCCGCGTTCATCGCGAATGGCTACAAGTACGCCCGCGATGAATTTACCATCACCACGGCTAACCGCCGCTTTCAGATGGCCCAAGGCAACAGCACTCGCTACCGCGACATTTACGCGGGCGATCTCAAAATTCAGCCCAATTCCTACGGCAACTACACCCTGGTAAACCAGGTGCCCGTGGATGTGTATTTACGGGGTGTGGTACCCCACGAAATTGGGCCTAGTGCACCCAGAAATGCTATTCAGGCCCAGGCAATTTTGGCGCGGACCTATGCCCTACGAAATTTGCGTCGCTTTGCCATTGATGACTATGAGATTTGTGCGGATACCCAGTGTCAGGTGTATTTTGGCCTAGCGGATACCGATCCGGTCTCGGATCAGGCAATCGCAGCTACATCAGGCCAGGTCCTCACCTACGACAACGAACTGGTGGATGCCCTCTACTCCTCTACTACGGGCGGTATCACTGCCCGCTTTACCGACGTTTGGAACGGAGAAGATCGTCCCTACCTCCGCCCTGTTATTGATTCCCTCCAAGCCAAATGGGATTTGGCCGCCCGTCCGCTCTCCGACGAAGCGAACTTCCGTGCCTTTATCGCCCTCACTAGTGGCTTTAATGAAGATGGCTGGCCCGCCTTCCGCTGGGACCGCAAGGCCTCACTCAAGGACATCGGCACCACGATGAAGGAGTACCTTTCTAAGCGCCAGCATCCCCTCGCCGGATTCGACCAAATCACAGGGCTCACCGTCGTTGAGCGTGCGCCCTCTGGACGGGTGCAAAAGCTCACGGTAGACACCGACATTGGTTCTTTTGACCTGATTAAAGATGAATCGGTTAAGGCACTCATCCCCCCTCGTAGTCTGCTCTTTTATTTGGAGCCGATTATGGAGGTCCCGGAAGCGGCCAAGCCTCCGGCAGCAGGTGCCACGGCAGGCAACACCGCTAGCACAGCAGCCCCTGCGAATGCGGAGAATGTCGCCAAGCCAAGCAACAACTCCACAGACAACAACAAACAACAAACAACACCCCCCGCGCAACCCGTACTCACCGGCTACCGATTTGTCGGTGGTGGATTTGGCCATGGCGTGGGCATGAGCCAAACGGGCGCTTACAACTTAGGCAAGCAAGGCTATTCTAGCGAGCAAATCCTAGAGTTCTACTATCCAGGAACAGAGCTGAAGCCCATCAGCGAATCGACTATCTTTTACAACGCTGACTAGCGCCTCACGGCAATCGTGTAGGAAGCCCGTTGAGTTTTCTCACAAGTTAATGGGAAGGCACCGTTCAAAATATCAACTCAGTTCATACAATTAAATACAAGGCTCAATAGCTGTTTCGGGGAGGTTGCCCATTATCAGTCCCACGCGCTAGCGTGACATCAATGGCTAACCCCCCATAGCCCTCATTGCTAACGCTTTCCAAGCTCATAGATGAAAACAAATGCTACGAGAGTGTGCGCTAAGCGGTCGCGGATAAATGCCCCGAGGTCCAACTCTCAGGGGAAGTAGAATTTGATGAGGGTTACGTTACCGCAGGATACAAAGGCCGACCGGATAAGGTCAAAAAAAGGGCGCAAGGGGCAGCGGCGGAAGCTCAAAGGGGTAGTAAAGAGAACGTTCCAACTGAGGCCTAAAGCACTAACAATAATGGCCCCATGCTACCCCATCTACGAAGCAGCACTGCCCGAAGAAGTGTTGCCAGGTGTCGTGCGCCGAGAGGCTAGAAAACTCGCGAGCAAGTAGCCGATACTGAGCACGCCAGTCCCATAGATCAGAAAAACAGAAGGTGTTGAGGTAAAGGAATAGTTCACGTGGTGTTCTAAGCGCTTGTGAAGTCCTGCATGGATGATAAAGAAGGTGGCCATCGCGAGTCGTGAATTGTTGCGAAGGTACTCAGAGGCATGATTAGTTATCCATAGCAGGCCCGCCACCAGTGGCACATGGAGCAGAATAAAAGCAGTAGCAGCAGTGTCTTCAGGCATTCGGCGAAGTATAAACAGCAGTCGCCATTCTGCCTGAAGCACCGCATCTAGCTCATGGGCTATCAACATCGACAGCCCGAGATGAAACGTGAGGTTTCTCATAGTCATCTGTGAGCGATGGATTCCCGAAACCTGTTACCCACCGATTAAGAACGCGCTAGCCAAGACTCTCTTTGATAGCTCCCGTGTACACACAAGTACAAGAAACCGCTACATGTCTTGCTATGGTGTGGATATCCGTTGGAAATGGAGGCCCAGTGTAGCCCTATGACTGCCCATAATAATCCAATAGCGATTTATAGCGCTCACCGACCAACTG
>JBCDAG010000016.1:0-34363 GCA_039186165.1 Cyanobacteria bacterium P01_F01_bin.53 | reverse complement strand
AGTTGAGCAGAATCTCACTCGGATGGATAATGAGTTTTATCATGAGTCACACTATCAGGCTGGTTTGGTTATTAGCCTGAATCTACTATGGTGTGGCTCTTTCCTTCAATTACAGTCTATTTTTGCCAGACTCCAGTATATTCCTTAAACTTCACGATGCGATCTACAGTTTCAGTACTGGATGAAAGGACTTCCACGATGAGCTTGGGGAAATTGTAGAAAGTCTCATTTTCCCTGTCCCGTTCATCACAGCTAACCGACAAGTCAGGATACCGATACGAAACGCCCTGATCAACCAACACCTTCACATCCGAACCGCTCATATCGCAGTCTTGAGCTTCAATAGAGTCTACAAGCGCACGTCTCAAATTAAACGCTAGTTTATCGTGATTTTTCGTGCCGCCTGCCATCGCAAACACTTCACCATTGCAGTACTCATGGCGAATTTCTTGATGTGTCTCCCACGCCAAGTATTCTTCAGGAGTCATGCGCTGAGACTGTGGACTTGCAATCATGAGTTGGACGTCCGAATGCTACTGTTTGGGCGGATGCTGCTTCAGCACTTCCTTCAGATACTTCCCAGTATACGAACCTTCGACAGCTGCGACATCTTCAGGAGTGCCTTGTGCAATGATTTGCCCACCGCGATCTCCGCCCTCAGGCCCCAGATCAATCACCCAATCACAACAGCGAATCATGTCCAAGTTGTGCTCAATCATAATCACTGAATTGCCCTTATCTACCAAGCGCTGCACTACATCTAATAGTTTGTGAACATCATAAAAAGAGAGTCCTGTAGTTGGCTCATCAATCAAGTACAGTGTCTTACCCGTAGACCTTCGAGCTAGCTCACTCGCCAGCTTCATCCGTTGTGCTTCACCCCCTGAGAGTGTCGGTGCCGATTGTCCTAAGCGCACATAGCCCAAGCCCACATCCACCATGGTTTGCAGCCGGGTCGCCGCTTTTGGAATATTTTCAAAAAACTTCAGCGCGTCCTCGGCTGTTGTTTTCAGTACGTCCGAAATGTTCTTACCCTTGTACTTCACCTGCAATGTTTCGCGGTTATAGCGTGCTCCTTTGCACACATCACACTCCACATACACATCCGGCAAAAAGTTCATTTCAATAACGTTCACACCCTGGCCACCACAGGCCTCGCAGCGCCCACCTTTCACGTTAAAAGAAAACTGTCCGCGCTTGTAGCCCCGTGCCTTCGCTTCAATGGTTTCGGTGTACAAATCACGAACAACATCAAAAATGCCGGTGTAGGTCGCCGGGTTAGAACGCGGCGTCCGACCAATGGGCGACTGGTCGATCACAATTGCTTTGTCCAACGCCTTGAGGCCTTTGATCGGATTCATCTCCTTGGGCTCAGGAATTTTGCTGCCAAAGAAGTGACGGATAGCCGGATACAACAGATCGTTAATCAGGGTAGATTTTCCTGAGCCCGAGACGCCAGTAATGCAGACAAATTTGCCCAGGGGAATATCGACGTCGACGTTTTGAAGATTGTTGCGGTGGGCATTGCGAATTTGGATGCTGCGCTGGTTTCCAGGCCGTCGTTCAGCCGGTGTCTCAATCTTTTTCCGCCCTGAGAGGTAGGCCCCCGTCAGAGACTCTTCTGAGGTGAGAATATCTTCTAGCTGGCCTTGGGCAACAATGTTACCTCCATGAATCCCTGCGCCAGGACCAATATCTACGATGTAGTCCGCTGCTCGCATGGTGTCTTCATCGTGCTCTACCACAATGAGCGTATTACCCAGTGCTTTTAGCCGCTCCAGGGTTTTTAGCAGGCGGTCATTATCTCGCTGGTGCAGTCCAATACTAGGTTCGTCGAGCACGTACAGTACGCCGCTGAGGCCTGCACCAATTTGGGTGGCAAGGCGAATGCGCTGCGCTTCCCCCCCAGAGAGGGTGCGGGCGGTTCTGTCTAATGAGAGATAATCAAGGCCAACATCGAGCAGGAAGGTAAGCCGGGCTTTAATTTCTTTAAGCACCAGTTCACCAATGGCCATCTGGCGATCGGTGAGTTTAGGCTCTTCTCCGTTTTCACCGACGAGTTCATACACTCTGTCGAGACAATCTCGAATCGAAACACTCGTAAAGTCCGTGATGCTATAAGGCCCAATCTTGACTGCCAGAGATTCTGGCTTGAGCTTGGCCCCGTGACAAGTTTCACAAGGCTGATCGATTAAATATTTCTCCAGCTTTTGTTTATACGTATCAGAAGAAGATTCTTGATACTGGCGCTGAAGCATGGGTAGCACGCCTTCGTAGCGGCGATGGTAACCCTTTTGATTGCCATAGCGAGAATCTGTTTCTATATAAATTTTCTCTTTTGAACCATGGAGAATGACGTGTTGTTGTTCAGGAGTGAGGCTCTGCCACTGGGATTGCAGCTCAAACCCGAAGGCCTGACCGACGCTGTAAAGCAGAGAGAAGTAGTAGGTGTTGTCCTTCTCGGACCAGGGTGCGATCGCTGCATACACGGGCGCACTAGGATCCGGCACCACTAACTCAGCCGAGAATCGACGCAGACTTCCCAAGCCATGACAGTCTGGGCAGGCACCATAGGGAGAGTTAAAAGAGAACAATCGAGGCGATAACTCATCCATCACTGCGCCGTGTTCTGTGCAGGCAAAGTTTTCAGAGAAAATAATATCAGCCGGTGCTTCAGGGGTTTGTTCTTTTTTGCCCTCGGTAGTGGCTTCTGTTTTCGCGGGCAGCACATTAATAATCGCAATCCCATCCGAGCGTTTGAGTGCTGTTGACAGTGAATCGACCAATCGTTCTTGCAAATCGTCCTTTTTCACCAGACGATCCACCACCACCTCAATATCATGGGTTTTGTTTTTATCGAGTTCAATGTTGTCGCCCAGTTCACGGGCTTCACCATTGATGCGCACCCGCACAAAGCCTTCTGCTGCTAATGCCGATAGCAACTTTTGGTGTGTGCCTTTTTTGCCACGCACCACCGGAGCCAAAATTTGGAAGCGCGTTCTATCGGGCAGCTCCATTACCTGATCGACCATTTGGTCGATGCTTTGGGGGGCGATAGAGCGACCGCACTTCGGGCAATGGGGCTGACCAGCCCGACCATACAGCAGACGAAAATAGTCGTAAATCTCCGTGACGGTTCCCACGGTAGAACGCGGGTTGTGGGAGGTAGACTTTTGATCAATTGAAATAGCTGGGCTCAGGCCTTCAATGGCATCGACATCGGGCTTATCGACCTGGCCTAAAAACTGCCGAGCGTAGGCGCTGAGCGACTCTACATAGCGCCGTTGACCCTCAGCAAAGATGGTGTCAAAAGCAAGGGATGATTTACCAGAGCCTGAGACACCGGTAAATACAATCATTTTGTCCCGAGGCAAATCAAGACTGACATTTTTCAGGTTGTGCTGCCGTGCGCCGCTGATACGAATCAGGTCCTTAGTATCTGACAGATCCATCTGACCATTGCGTGCCAGTGCCTGTGGTGCATCGGCATGGACTGTAGGTTTGGCTTTGGCTGACTTTTTTGCGGTCGTTTTCTGGGTTGTTTGGGCAGTCTTTTTTTTTGCTTTACTCGCAGCGGTCTGGGCCTTCGTATTGGCTGCCTTTGAGTTGCCTTTTCCTGTCGTTTTAGCCGCTTTGCTGGTAGCTTTAGTCGCGGTCTTGGCCGCTGTCTTAGAGCCAGTGGCCTTAGCCGTTGCCTTGGAGCTAGTGGCCTTAGCCGTTGTAGCTTTAGCCGTTTTTGCCTTGGTGGATTTGGTGGTTGATTTCCCAGCCTTCTTAGCTTTTGAGCCCTTGGCGTTTTGAGATGTCTGGTCCTGGTCAGCGTTCTTTTTAGATGAAGGCATGGGGCGATGGGAGGGCCAAAAGGGCGCCAAAAGGGCGATAGCGTCAAGCGCTGACGGGTCAGTTTGCACGATTTTTAGCTAGCAATAGCAAGTCAGCCAAAAATAAGAAAAACATTTCTTCATAATAGACCACCACGCTCGGTCTCTGCCGTACCCCTGATGCTATTCCCAATGACTGAAAATGCCTAAACCCCTGTCTTGATAGGGGGCATAGGGGAAGTCTTGCAACTTTAAATAAGATTGATATAAACGAGAGCAGTTTGGTTTGCTTGGGCCTGTATGCGCACGGGATGCGCTCCAACGTATCGCTCAGCAGATGCTGTAAGCCGTAGAGAGATTTTAGAGAAGTCCTAGGACAAGGCTGAGTGGGACGGCGTTCTAAAATGAAGGTCTACCTTGAAGATACGGTGGAGTTTATACGCGTTCTGGGAATCTGTCCTGAGGGCAGTACCTGACTTCGTGTATTCAATAACTGGAAAGCCTTTACTTGGATTGGGCTACTACTTGGATTGGGCTACGCATTCCTATGGATATTTAGGAGACTGATCTAAATCAGTATGAAAAAGCCATTATGAAAAAGATTCTGTCGGGACTGGTGCAGGCGATCGCAGTTACTGCGCCAGCGTTATGTGTTCCGTTGGCATCTCTGCCGTTGGTATTGCTGCCTATTGAGGCTGCTGCTGCGAATACACTCCTGCAGCGCAGCTGTCGTCTGGATGCCACTGACAATACGCTGACCGATGAAAGCTTGTTTGACCGCCATTCCTTTGCGGGAGCCGCCGGTCAATCGGTAACGGTATTTTTGAACAGTCGCGACTTTGACCCCTACCTCCTCGTCATGACGGCTGATAACGAAACGATTGCTGAGAATGACGACATCAATGAAAACAATGTCAATTCCCGTCTGACGGTTACCTTGCCAAAAAATGGCATTTATAGCGTCCTCGCTAATAGCTATAACCATGTTGGCCTAGGTGATTACACGCTGACCGTTACGAGTCCGATGCGTACCCCTCAGCCCTTGTCTGATATCCCAGATGACTGTCGCTAATACCCCTACAAACCTGACCTAATCATTGACGCAGCACTAGTGTGTCGCTGGGTTATCTCGATAAGGTCGAGCGTATCTGTGTCCACATCCATTAAACTAGTGCGTTACAGTCGCTAAAAAAAAGCCCGCAGACATCTCGAAAGAGGCCAGCGGGCTGCGTTAGGAAATAGGTTTTTGCTGAAAAATCAAGCTGTTTAATGACGGCTGCGTTAGCTAAGCGCTTCTAGGTAGTCGCGAACGCGGTTGCGTCGCTTAGGCTGGCGCAGCTTTTGCAATGCCTTAGACTCAATCTGGCGGACACGCTCACGGGAGAGTTCGAGTGTGCGGCCAATCTCCGCGAGGGAGTAAGGTACGCCATCACCAAGGCCAAAGCGCAGGGTAATCACCTCTTGCTCACGGGTGGTGAGGTCTGTGAGTAGTTGCTGTAAGTCACGCTTGAGGGACTCTCTCATCAGCAAATCTTCAGGTGAAATGTCCTCTGTTTCCAGCAGGTCACCCAGCTCGGTGTCGCGATCCTTGCCGACTTTAGTGTCTAGAGACACAGAGCGAGGAACCTTTTGCAACACTTCGCGAATTTGAGCGACGGTCATGTCCAGCTCTTTAGCGACGTCCTCAACCTTGGCGGTGCGGCCTTGGGTCTGGGAGATCTTTCGCTGGGCTTTTTTGATTTTGTTGAGCTTTTCGGTGATGTGTACCGGGAGGCGAATCGTGCGACTTTGGGTTGCGATCGCCCGCGTGATGCCCTGGCGAATCCACCAGTAGGCATAGGTGCTAAAGCGATAGCCCTTGGTAGGGTCAAACTTTTCGACGGCGCGCTCTAAGCCAAGCGTGCCTTCTTGAATCAGGTCTAACAGCTCAAGGCCACGGTTTTGGTACTTTTTTGCCACCGACACAACCAGGCGCAAGTTAGCCTTAATCATGTGCTCTTTGGCTCGTAAACCCTCGGCCTGAATATTCATTAGGTCATCGATGCTGACCCCTGCGAGTTCGGCCCACAGGCGCTTACCTTCGACCAGCGTGGGTTTAAGTTCTGCAGCTGGAATCTCTGCCGTGCGGGCCCAGCGCTCTAAGGAAGGACGATGGCCGAGCTGTGCAGTGAGCTGATCGCGAGTATTGAGTACATGCACATAGGTTGCTAAAGACCCATCGGCGTCTTCAGCCGCTTTGTTGCGTAGGTTCAAGAGTTCCATATGTTGCTGAACTCGCTGAGCTTCAGCGACTTCTTCGTCGCGCTCTAGTAAGCTTACGCGGCCAATTTCTTGGAGATAGAGCCTGACAAGATCTGTTGTCCGTGTTGTTTTCGTTTTAGCGTTGGCTTCTGCATCAATCCCTGCGATGTGTACATCACTGGTTTCTGCCTTGGCGTCCTCATCAGCGTCAACGGCTACCCGTGACAGATCAAATTCGGAAGGTTCACGAAGCTCATCGCCACTGTTCTCTAGCAAATTGCTATCCAGTGAATCGCTAGCAGCGCGTTGGTCAACGTAGTCGGACGTAGCTTTCATGATGGTGTGAAGTAGCGGGACAGGTGGAGAATCGGCGAGGCTCACCCTTGATATATAGTGTTCCCAGCCGGTGGGGGCCATGAGCAGTCCTAGTCTTGCGGGTCACGCACCTTAATAGACTTATCAAGTAAACATGAACATTTTCTGCAAGTTTGTTGGACGCGGTTGATAACGTTGGTTTTGGGCCTCCGTTTTCAACCATTTTTTAACCATGGTGTTATGTAGATAGCCGTTCAGTAACTCTGAACAGTAGACCCGATAAAAGGGAATAAATCGGGAGGATACTCCTTATCTATTCATGAACTAAGGGGCTTGTTCCTGACATCTTTGCCTGACATTTTGAAGGAGACTTTTTAAAGGTTGGAAAAAGACACCCTTGAAAACATGCTTCGGAGAAGACGATTGGGACACCGTTTGGATAACTTGAACCTATTGAACAAATATCAGTTTGATTAGGATCTCTTGGAAACAGTTATTCCAGGTTTCTCAGTGGCACAGGTAAACCCATGCCTGGGGTTGCCCCCAGTAGGAATTTTGGGCAATGTTGCGGGCGCAAGTGAGCGGTGTTTCGGTGTGGCGATCGATGTACGTAAAACCTTGCTAAGTAAGGCTTATAGGGACTTTGTTGCTGTGATGAGGGGCCCTTTTTATTCGGGTTGCGACTGTGGAATTTGGATGGTGAAGGTGGTGCCTTCGTCTGCTGTGGAGTCGCAAATAAGCGAACCACCATGGCGCTCTGTCACAATCTGATAACTGATGGAAAGTCCCATGCCGGTGCCTTGGCCAATGGGCTTGGTGGTGAAAAATGGATTGAAAATTTGCGATCGCACTGCTTCAGGCATACCATGTCCGTTATCCTGAATGCGAATCGACACCTGCCCGTTTTCTAAACGGGTTGTAATATTCAACTTTGGTTTTTTTACGGTCTCTAGGGCATCAATCGCATTGCCTAAGATATTCATAAATACCTGATTGAGTTGTCCAGCATAGCAGTGAATCGAAGGTAATTCGCCGTAGTCCTTTACCACGTCAATAGCGCTACGGTTCTGCTGACCTTTGAGCTGACTGCCTAAAATCATCAATGTACTGTCGAGCCCTGTGTGGATATCGACTGATTTTTTCTCAGCTTCATCCTTCCGTGAGAACGTTCTGAGGGAAGAGACAATTTGCCGAATACGATCGGCCCCGAGTTTCATGGAGGCCAGTAGCTTGAGCAAATCTTCGGTAATGAAATCTACATCAAGATCTTCTAATTCTTCGGCAATTTCTTCCGGGGGGTCAGGATAGTGTTCCTGGTATAGATGCAAGAGGTCTATCAGGCTTTGGGCATAGCGATTGGCTGGATTGACGTTGCCATAGATAAAGCTGACGGGGTTGTTAATTTCATGGGCGACCCCGGCAACTAGCTGGCCGAGGCTCGACATTTTTTCCGTTTGGACTAAGTGTGTTTGAGCTTGCTGAAGTTCTGAGAAGGCATCTTCTAAATCGTGAGCTTGCTGGACTAAACAAATCTCAGCGCGCTTACGTTCGGTGATGTCATTGTGAATGGCCACATACTGGTAAGGACATCCGCACTCATCTAAAAATGGCACGATGGTGGTGTAAACCCAATAAAAGTTGCCGGTTTTTGCCTGGTTTCGCATTTCACCGAGCCACACATGACCACTGCTAATGGTGTGCCACATCTCTTCAAAAAACTCAGGGGGATGGTGCTGAGAGTTAATCAGTCGGTGCGTTTTGCCAACGAGTTCGGCACGGCTGTATTTAGAAATTTCGCAGAACTTGTCGTTGACATAGGTGATGTGGCCGCGATGGTCGGTAATCGCCACGTTGGAGGAGCAATCAAGGGCAAATTTTACATCTGCCAGTTCCTTAAGTGACTGGTTGAGTTTGGCCTCAATCTGCTTGCGATCGCTAATATCATTGAGGCAACCGTACCAAACAATGGCGCCATCGGGCTGTGGCTGTGGCTTAGCTAAGGTGCTCACCCAGCGAAGCTTGCCCGAGGGTAGCCGTACTCGGCACTCATAGTGGTACACCTTCATGGTGAGTGCGGACTCTCGAATGGCTGCTTGCAGGCCCGCCTGGTCATCGGGATGCACCATGCTCAGCATGTCGGCTCCCCGTTGCTGAAACTGCTCTGGCGATAGACTTAGCAACCGGTAGCTATCAGACGATACGTAAGGAAATGAGACCTGTGAAGAACTGTCTAGGCGCATCTCGTATAGCAGTTCGGGCACATTATCCGCCAGTTTTTGTAAACGATTTTGACTGACGGCTAGTTCTGCGGTCCGCGCTTCTAGCCGAGTGGAGAGTAGTTGATTAAGCTGTTTGGTTTCTATTTCACTGTGCTTATGGGCAGTGACATCTTGTACGAGACCAAGCCACAGGATGGGACCATGGGAGGCTTGGGGGGCCGCTGGGAGTGTGGTAGTAGATGGCTGTATGCCAGGCTGTGACACAGATGGTGGTGCCAGGGGATGCGGTGTCAGGGTTGGCTGCATCGTGAGCTCAATCCACTTCGTTTTGCCATTGGCTAGGACAATGCGACCTGCCCACTCCCAGCGATGGGGGGCTTTAGCCGCCCGCACCATGGCCCAGTCAAAATGGTCTCGGTCTTCTAGATGAATGAGATTGAACAACTCATGTCGATAGTTTGGCTTGTTGGGATAGCTGTTGGCCGCCGGTTCCCCAGCAGATGTCACTAAATCAGAGGTGACAGATTTATTTTCTAATAAGTGGTGGCAGCCCACATTCATGTAAGCGGAGGCTGATGGGACCACGATGCCTTCAGTAGTGGTGGCTACCTGAAAGATGGCGCCAGGAATGCTATCAGCCCATTGCTGCAGGGAAGGTGGGCTGATGGTTGGGCTAGGCGAATTAGGAGCGTTCATCAGGTCTTTGAGGGAGGGTGGAAGCCGCTATTTACTAGCGTTCCCGAGCTATGAACCTAGCCAAGACGGTATTACTACCGAAGTAAGGCCTTAGGAACGCTGAGCAAGCTGGCCCCATAGTCGGATCTCCCCCCACAGTCGGATCTATATGAATGGTTGTAGAGCTTGTGTATTGCCAATGGCAGGCGCTGACTGAGTATGAAAAATTATGTTTGGTAGCCAATTATACGGCTGTGGTTTATCTATCTCCGTAAGATAAACGATGGTTTGTTGGCCCGTTTGATTTCTTCTTCTTTCACTTTTGTTGAAGGTCATTAAGTGAAGGGCTAGGGAAATATTGAAGGGCAATTCCGTATAGCCTGTAGGCCTTGTATCGCGATGGGATTTCGCACAGAGCAAGAACTAAAAGAAACCTATGCTAAAACGCTTCGCTCTCAGAGACATGGCGTTTCGATAGATGTTCCAGTGGGTGAAGAAGGTGCTCTGATCGATATCTTGACCGATAGCGAAATTATTACCTGCACGCTTGAGTTAACCGAGCAAACCGCTGTTGCGGTTAAATCTCAGCTAGATTTTTATGGACGGTTTTGTCCGAACTGGAAAAAGGTTGTGGCGGTAGAGCGTATTGCTACGCCTGAGGTCGTTGAACGCTTGAGTCAATCAGGGATCAAGCTGGTTACGGTCATGTTCCCTGACCCTACGGAGAGGGATGCCAGTCAACAGTTGGGTGGAGACAAAGGCAGTAGCAAAAACAGTCAGCTACAGCCCAGATTTACCTATAGTGTTGCCCATGATTACAAATCCTTTGAAGGGGGAAAAGGGAGCCTCGCGGCACTGTATGTGTTGGCCTTTGTTGTTCTAATGGGGTTGGCAGGGTTGGTGGTTTCTCTGCAAAACAGTCCGCCTGAGTCGCAACAGTCGGCTGGCAATATTTTGTACGGTGCTGAAACGTTTGCTTTGGTGAAGAGCTACCTCTAAACATTTGTCGTGTTTGACTCTAAAATTAGTGGCTTTAAAGTGTGTGACTGTAAGCGTCCCTCTAGCCGATATGATCAAGAGGGAATTCGCTAGAACAATTTAAGGTGGGCACGAATGGGTTTATTGCGGGCGCTGATGGCGGGTGAATTGTCTGGGGTGTGGCCTAATGTGTGGGCCCAGGCAAAACAAAAAAATGGACAACCGTGCCTACGGATGGGGCGCTGGGTGGTCGCCAGTGTTTGCATGATTAGCTTATTCCTGGGTGCAGCTGCGCCTGCTTGTGCCCAAGATAACTCCGTGGATTACACCCTCACGAATCAAGCGGGGGCCGATTTTTCGGGGCAAAATCTGTCGGGCACGTCGTTCGCGGCGGCAGATGTGCGGGATGCTAATTTTGCCGGAGCCGATATGAGCGGCACTATTTTGACGAAGGCGACGTTTATCCGTGCGAATCTAAACGGGGTTGATTTGACCAAGACATTTGCTGATCGTGTGGCATTTGATGGGGCAGATATGACCAATGTTGTATTTGTTGAGGCGATCGCAACCAGCAGTTCCTTTGGGGATGCGATTATCACCGGGGCCGATTTTTCTGATGCGATTATCGACCTTTTTCAAATTAAAAAGATGTGCGATCGCGCAGAAGGCGTTAATCCTGTAACCGGCGTTGCCACGCGCGATAGCCTGGGCTGCCCGGACTAGACACAAGCCGTTTGGGCAACCCGTTACCCAACTACAGATCAAAACATACAGAAAAGACCTGATAGAGAGTTCAAGTGCTCTATCAGGTCTTTGTTTTGTGGTTTTTTGCTTTGTTCTCGATACTGCGGAGTCTTCCTTCGAAGGTTCTAGCTCAACATTCTTCTTAAAAAGACTCACTTAATGGGGCGTTGCTTACAGCTTGTTAGCAAGCGTGTCATTGAGGCGCTGCATAGTGGCATCGAGCTTTTCAGTTGCTGTAGGTTCTGCATCGACTTCTTCGGTACGCTTCATGCGCTCAAAAATGCGCACGACGGAGAAGATTACTAAGCCAATAACAAGGAAGTTGATGATAGAAGACAGGAATAACCCGTACTTGATGCCGTTAGCCGATAAGCTTGCAATATCGTCTACGCCAGCGGCTGATAGGGCTGGGTTGAGCAGTAGTGGCGTGATGATGTCTTCGATGAAGGACGTGACGACTGCGCCAAAGGCAGCACCAATAACCACGGCAACAGCGAGGTCAACAACGTTGCCACGGAGTAGAAAGTCTTTAAAGTCGTTTGCAAAACTGCCAGCAGCACCAGTCGTTCTGGCTCTTGCTTGTCGGTTAGCCATTTTTGAATACCCTCATAAACGGAGTTTTTCATCCCCTCAGAGCACAGACTTTTTTAATATTTTGTGCATAGAGAGTGATTAATGACGACAGGATATCAGTGTTTTCTCGGACTTCCAAGCGTAAGTCGAGTCAAAACACTGTCAGATCCGGAAAATTCCGACTTTTTTAAGAAATCAATTATGGAAGAGTACGTTCTAAATTTTGGGTTTTGGCGGCTATGACGATTGCCTGTGAGCACGCTTAGACCTCATTCTCAGCGGCTTCTACGTTGTATTTCCCCTTTTTGTCTGGGTCGGACCAGTCACAAGCAAACCCTTTACCACTAGCAATGTACTGACTCCAAGGATTGGGTGCGATGGCTTTATCTTGGGTCATCAAAATCTCAAACTGGCCGTTATCTAAGACTTTGCCGATGCGGACCGTTTTACTGAGGTGATGGTTGGTTTGCATGGTCACGAGTCCCTGCGGCCCCTTAAAGCTTTGACCATAGGTAGCTGTGCGCACGTCAGTGGTGTCTATAGATTTGGCCTTTTCGACAGCCTGTGCCCAAAGATAAACCATCGTGTAGGCCGTTGCCATGGGGTCGCCGACAACTCTGTCACTGCCATACTGGTCTTGAAAGTCACTAACCCACTGTTTGTTTTCAGCGCTGTCAATGGTTTGAAAATAACTCCATGCGCCATAATGCCCATCTACAAACTCAGGGCCAATCTGGAAGATTTCTTCTTCGCTGATCCTCACGGACATGACTAAGTATTTGTTCGCGGGTAAGCTAGCACTCCTAAGCTCTTTGAAAAAGGCTCGGTTGTGGTTGCCCACCAGCGCGTTGAAAATAATTCCCCCCTCCGGCAGGGCATTTTTGATGTCTTTAACGACGGGAGCCATGTCAGCATTGATCCCATTTACGAGGGGCACATAGGCTTCGCCAGCAACCTTTCCGCCCCTGGCTTTGAGCTGTTCTTTGACCATGTCGTGGGTGGTGCGGGCGTTAGAGCTCACCAAAAAGAAATTTTTACCTCGGTTCCCCAGCATCCAATTAATAGCGGGTTCGATTTGCTGGTTGGCGGTGGAGCCACCGTAAAAAATGTTTTTGGAGCATTCTTGCCCTTCGTAGGTGCCGGGGTACCAGAGCAAACGATTTTTGGCTTTGACAACCGGCAAAATGGCTTTTCGGCTTGCTGATGTTAGACCACCAAATATGACGGCAACGTTGTGCTGATCAATGAGCTTTTCAGCTTTTTCGGCGAAGGTGGGCCAGTCAGAAGCCCCATCTTCTTGTACGGGGACAAGCGGTTTGCCCAAAACGCCGCCAGCGGCATTGATTTCATCGATGGCCATGAGTAGTGCATCGACGATAGGCGTTTCACTGAGGGCCATGGTGCCGCTGAGGGAATGTAGGATGCCGACTTTGATATCAGTCGCTTGGTCTGCGCTAGAGGCAGCGCTCGGCTCATTACTGTTGTCAGTGCCTGATGTGGTTTCAGAGTTGGCACTGCCTGAGCGCCCATCTAGTGCCGAAAAATCAGGCGTGCATCCTTTGAGTAGGCTGCTGAGGGTGCTGGTTCCTACGGCTGCTGAGCCCCCTAGTACCCATTTGCTGAGGAGACGGCGTCTGCTGATGTTTGAGGTGCGCTGTACTATTTGCTGAGCCGTTTTCTTAGTCGTGTGCTGAGCCGTCCTCTGAACGTTGCGCTGAGCTTTTTCCTGGGGTTTACCGGGGTTTGCCATTGACTAATTTTTGAAGAAAACTTTCAGGTGTCGGCTAGGAGACACAAGGGCGTATGTTATCAGCCGTTTATGTACAAATTTTGATCATGCAGGCCGTAGCTATGGGCCATGCGGTAGCCGCTTACAATTGGGTAGCTGTTTGTTGTGATAACCCGTTAGCTTTTTATCTTATGACTACTGTTGTCGTTGCCACGGGAAATCCGGGCAAGCTTGCCGAGCTGAAAGACTATCTCGAAACCTTGGACTGGACATTGGCGCTCAAGCCACAGGAGATAGAGGTTGAAGAAACCGGAAAGACCTTTATTGAAAATGCTCGCCTGAAGGCGTCCGAAGTTGCGATCGTAACTAACAGCTGGGCCATTGCCGATGACTCTGGGCTTTCTGTGATGGCCTTAGAGGGGGCTCCTGGGGTTTATTCTGCCCGCTATGGCAACAGTGATGCTGAGCGCATTAACCGAGTGCTGCGGGAATTAGGGGATGAGCATGATCGCCGAGCCGAGTTTGTCTGTGCGATCGCACTGGCCCGTCCAGATGGCACCATTGCTCTAGAGACTGAAGGCCGGTGTCCTGGCTCGATTTTGACTGAGGGCCAAGGCGCTGGGGGGTTTGGCTATGATCCCATTTTTTATGTGACTGCTCAGGGCAAGACCTTTGCTGAGATGACCAATGACGAGAAAGAACGCTATAGTCATCGGGGCATTGCCTTTGATCAGCTAATGCCTGCGCTCAAGGTGCTGGATATGACTGCTTAATGAAAAGGCCACCCCATTGCTGAGGTGGTCTTTTCCCAGTGCAAGGTTAGCTACTGAAAGGTTGGAAGTCCCAGTAGCTGGCCGTAAAAAAACGTCATGAACTTAGTTAGCTAGGGAGTAGGCAACCTGCCCTAAACAGCGTTGTCCTTGTTTAACAGATCCTGTACCTGGCCCAGAGCTGCTCTGAAAATGTTAAAACCAGCCCAGCCTGCAGCAATGAGAAGAGGGGAAATAACTAGCAAGACGCGGATGTCCATTCTGAGCGTTCTCCAAAAAAGTATTAATGCTTAAAAGGTTGTAATAATCCTCTCATATAGTTTACCGCATCGGTCATGAAACTCTTGCCAAATCAAGTCGCAGTCAAGTCGCAGCGTCCGTCGCAATGCGTTACAACCCTCCACAGACGGGGACATTTAAGCTTTTTTAAAAAAACAGAAAGATAACTAGTAAACAAGCAGCAATTTCTTTTATGAGTACATCTGTGAACCCAGGAGTGACGCAACCCAGGCCGGTGGCGATGGTTACCGGTGCGTCGAGTGGCATTGGTTTGGCGATTGCCCGGCGGTTAGCTTCTGAGGGCTATGATTTGGCCATTTGTGCCCGTCGTCAGGAGCGTTTGATAGAGGTGGCTGAGAAGCTGCGTTATCACAACATTGACGTTCTGACTCAAGCAGTCGATTTACGTCATGAGGCAGAAATCCTGAGCTTTTTTGCAGCGGTAAAAGACCGTTGGGGACACCTGGATGTGCTGGTGAATAATGCTGGTTTAGGTCACAAAGAGCCTTTAATCACCGGCAGCACCCAGGCTTGGCGCGAAATGCTTGATGTGAACGTACTCGCTCTATGCATCTGCACTCGTGAAGCTGTGGCCTTGATGACGCCGACGGGTGCACCTGCCGATGGCGAAGGGCATATCGTGCACGTGAGTTCTATGTCTGGACATCGCGTGCCAGCGATCGCAGGGATGTATTCTGCCACCAAGTTTGCGGTGCGCTCACTCGCTGAAACCCTCCGCCGCGAACTCCGGGCTGCTAATAGCAATATCCGTATTACTGCCGTAAGCCCCGGCATTGTAGAGACTGAATTTGCTGAGAAGTACCACCAAAGTGCTGAGCAGGCAAAGCGAACCTATAGCCAGTTTCCAGTTCTGCAAGCAGTGGATATTGCCAATGCGGTTGCTTACGCGCTCAGTCAACCTGGCCATGTGGAGGTGAATGATATTTTGGTTCGCCCGACACAGCAGAAAAGCTAAAACATTTGCCTAACACTGCGTCACAAAGCTGCATCAGTAGAGCACATCACTAGAAGTTCGTAAGAGATAGAGCTAGGAGATAACTTCTAGCTCATCTTCATGTAAATGGGCTTTAAACGGACGTTTAAGGCCTTCGACTGTAAAAGCTGCGACGATTTGATAGTTGGGGCTGATGGGTCTGCCTTTCCAGTCGGTCAGAATTGCTTCCACGGTGCCTTCCATACCCTCTACGTTGTGAGGTTGGTTGCGGTGTTTTGGGTGGTTAAACAATGTCAGAGGTGCTTTGACACGAACGCGATCGCCAACTTTCATAGGAGAGATTTCAAAACTTGATATGTACAGATACAAGGGGCCTTTTCAGCATCTTATGCTTACCTTGCATAGGTATATTCTCTCATAGCAGGGGACCTACCTTTGCCTGTGTATCTGGGTTGAGTGTCTGGGTTGAGTGTCTGGGTTGAGTGTCTGGGGCGAGGCTCAGGTTGGAAGCCTAAGCGCAGGTCAAAGCAAACCGTTAAAAGCAAACCCTGAGAGACGGCAGCTCAGAGTAGGCCGTCGGTTTAGTTGCGGTTTAGTTGCCGTCAGCGTCTGTCTCTTCCGAGTTAGGTTCACCTTGATTCGGTTCCTCTGGGACTGACTCTGATGGCGGGGCAGGGTTTGGCGGTGTTGGTATTGAGGGGGCTGGTTCGGCGGTTGGTTCTGGTGGTGGCGGGGGGACTGAGTCTTCTGATGCTGCTGGGGCTGGTAGAGTTTCTTCTTCTAGGTTAGGTAAGGGGTTTGGCGTCTTGGTTGGGACAAAATTGCGCCATATTAGCAAGCCCACAGCACCCAACACGCCCAGAATGATGAGCGCTAAGAAGACGGTGGCCAAGCCTTGTTTTTTTGACTTGGGTTCTTCACTATCGGAGGGTACTGCGGCGATTTCTTCAGCGGTCAGCGGTGTGTCATCGTCCTCATCTTCCCCATACAGCAGTGCTCTAGAGGCGGCGGTCATGGTTTGGGTTTGTTTCTGCTTCGAGGCGGCGGCCTTGGGCGTCGTACCACGACGGCTGAACCCCTTGCCTTTTTCAAGGACGACTTCTGTGTCCTTCTGGGCGTCTGTGCCTGCGGCATCGTCGAGCATATCGACACTCATGAGGGCAACGGCAACGTTATCATGGCCGTTATTTTGATTAGCCAGTTCCACCCAAGAGTCAGCAGCGGCATCTAGGGTCACAATTTTTTTGACGATGAGGCCAATGTAGTTGGCCCATGAGCGTTCGACCTGATGGTTGTCGCTGAGGCCATCGGAGCACAGGAGAAGCACCCCGCTAGAATCGAATAAAAAGCGTTGGGTATGGGGGGTGAGCTGATCGTATTCGCGGAGGCCCACGGCTTGGGTGAGGGCATTGGCATCGTTGCGTTGGCGAGCGGTGGCATAAAAGCTATGGCCGCTGCTGACTTCCCGCCCTGCAATGTCATCATCGACGGTGAGCTGTTGGCAGTGTTCGGGGGTAATCCAGTAAGCGCGGCTATCGCCAATGTGGGTGAGGTACAGCTCGTTGACTTCGGCGGGGCCACTGGGCGTGTTGACCCGTTGGGGTAGTGCGATCGCCATTACCAGTGTGGTGCCCATGCGTTGCCGATTGGAGCGCCCCTGCTGGTCGTTTTGCTGCGCGACAAGGTTGTTCGCGACGCGAATGGCGGCTTCGATTTGCTCGATTACGACCTCAGGTGGAATAGCTTGGGGTTGCTCCATGGCTTCAGCCAGGAGTCCCCTGAGCTGGAGTTGGAGCGATCGCACCACCATTTGGCTAGCGACTTCTCCCCCTTCATGGCCACCGACACCATCACAGACAATCGCAAGCCGAGGTAATAGGGGGAGGTCTGCGGTTCCTGTGCGCTTGAGTTCAGCTTGGCTGGGATAGCAAGCATCTTCATTGCGAGACTTTTGCGGTCCGGTGCTGGTCGCGCCGGTCACTTGTAATTCAATCGCTGTGCCTGCCGCTTCTTGCAGGAGCTGGTTATTGACCTGTGCTTTAATTGCCTGAAGGTCGGGCTCTTCGGCCCGCAGGGTTTGGCATACGGCCTGGATAAGTGTGGCAATGCTGGGCTGGGCGTCGGGCAGATAGGTCGCCTCCCACGCTTTTGCCAAATCATTGAAGGTGGGTCTATTGGGATTAGTAGATAGGCCAATTAACCGAATGCGCCATGCTTCCACCCGGATATTGCTTTTTTTGAGTAGGCTGGCAGCAGCTCCAAGGGTTTGTAGTGGCTCCCAGAGGCTGATCATTTGCCATAGCCAGTGGGCTTGGCGATAGGCGGTGGCGGTAGGCCAGGCTTTGGCGATCGCAGGCATGAGCTGCCCCTGCTGGTTAATCGGTGTATTGCTTAACAGCAGCACCGCTTCACCCGAGTCTTGATGACAAATGCCGTACACGCCTGGCAAATTGAGCTGATAGGGATAGGCCTTGAGATAAGGAATCGCAAACCCAGGTACCGGCTCGGGAACCTTGGGCATTTGCTCGGGGGTAGTATCGAGCCAAACAGAAGGTGCAATCACCTGATAGCGATTGTCGACTAGGTCGCCAATGGGAATTTTGTTTGTGCCTTGCCCCAGCGCCCAGACGTATTGCCTCAAGGGATAGTTGCTCTCTTCGCCGTTCATATATTGGTGTACTTGTTACGTGGCAATTGCCATTAAGTTAGGACAATGGTAAGGGAAAAGGGATTTAGTGCAAATAAATTTGATACAACTTGCCTGAAAAGCGCTCCAAAAGTACCTGGAAAGCTTCATGAATTGGCCCTGGTTCCTTGCTGTAGAAGCCAGAGAGGGCGTAAAGTTCCATTGCCAACCAATCACCATTTCTTAGTTGACTGGCTTAGGCTAATAAGTAGAAGAATCATTTATTGCGATCGACCCGTTTAACGGCCCCCAAGTTGTTTTCGAGGGCGATCTAACTAGTGATGGCCTTCCCAGAGATTTGAGCCCCAGAGATTTGAGCCCCAAAGATCGAACCCCAGAGATTTGAATCAGAGATTGTGAACCTATGAGTGCTGCTTTAGTTTGGGTGATTGTCGGCGTTGTGCTGTGTTTGATGGAGCTGATTTTGCCAACGGCATTTATTGAATCAGCGCTGGGTGTGAGTGCGTTCGTCGTCGCGCTGCTGACATGGGTTGTACCCAACCCCAATATTCAAATTGTGCTGTGGATGCTGATTTCGATGCTAATGTTCTGGGCGCTCAAGCGATTTATCCCGAACCGAACTGCGCCTGCGCTGAAAGAGGCCACTGAAGCAAGGACAACGACGGTGATTTCTCCGGGACAAGTTGGCCGGGTGATATACGAAGGAAATTCGTGGCAGGCACGCTGTAGTGATGATCAGCTTTCCATTGAGCCGAATCAAGAGGTGTTTGTCGTGGAGCGTAAGGGCAATACGTTGATTGTGATTCCGTTGAGTACTTTTCAGTGACAGGCCTTTCAGTGACAGGCGTCTTAGTTACTTCTATTTCCAGTGACGAGCCTTTCAGTGACGGACTTTTCAGAGCCGAACTGTACAAAACTCCCGCTCCCTGTGCTCAATCAGACTTTGCTGGAAAAAGCCGATCACTTCTCATGTTAAGGAACCGATAACTTATGAACCCTTTTGTTTGGCTAATTGTATTGGCCCTCGGTGGCGGTGTTGCCTCCAAATCGATTCGCATTGTGAACCAGGGAGACGAAGCACTAGTTGAAACCCTGGGACGATACAACGGCAAAAAGCTAAAGCCAGGTTTGAACTACACCGTGCCTTTTATCGATCATGTGGTGTACAAGCAAACCGTACGAGAAAAAGTGCTCGATGTGCCGCCCCAGCAGTGTATTACCCGCGATAACGTTTCCATTAGTGTAGACGCGGTGGTTTACTGGCGAATTGTTGATCTGGAAAAGGCCTACTACAAGGTGGAAGACTTACAGTCAGCCATGGTGAACCTTGTACTTACCCAAATTCGTTCTGAAATGGGCAAGCTTGAACTCGATGAAACCTTTACGGCCCGTGCAGAAATTAATGAGCTCCTGCTGCGCGAGCTAGATATCTCCACCGACCCTTGGGGGGTTAAAGTCACCCGCGTAGAGCTGCGCGATATTTCTCCTTCCAAGGCCGTGCAAGACTCCATGGAGTTACAGATGACTGCTGAGCGGCAGAAGCGGGCCGATGTACTGACCTCAGAGGGTGAGCGTGACTCGGCGATTAACTCGGCAAGGGGCCGTGCGGAATCAGCCGTCCTAGATGCTGAAGCCCGTCAAAAGGCCGCGATTTTAGATGCTAAGGCCGAGCAGCAAACGATTGTTCTTCGCGCCCAGGCCCATCGACAGGAGCAGGTCCTTAAAGCCCAGGCCACGGCGGAAGCAGTGGATGTACTGGCTAAAAAGATTAAGAACGATCCCAATGCTCGTGAAGCTTTGCAGTTTATTTTGGCTCAGGAATATATGACTATGGGCAGTCAAATTGGTGAAAGCGGTAGCAGCAAAGTGATGTTCCTGGACCCGCGCAGCATTCCCGGTGCGCTAGAGAGCATGAAGTCCATCGTAGGTGATGAAGACTAAGGGGCTGCTGCTTCCTGGAAATTGTGTAAGCAAGTGAGCTTACCGAAAATTGTAGAGGCGGTGGCTGCGAATTTGGACAACGGGATAGCTGAGCTGCCTCACCATCTGCTCATCGTGGGTGGTAACAACGACCGTAATGCCGATGCCGTTGAGCTTGCGCAAAATATTAATGACCTGACGGGCATTGTCCCCGTCGAGGTTCCCAGTGGGTTCATCGGCTAGCAGTAATGGCGGTGTGCCAACAACCGCGCGGGCGATGCTTGCGCGTTGCTGTTCACCACCGGAGAGCTGGGAGGGGAATCGGTCCGATTTGTCTTGTAGGCCCACCATTTTGAGGGTGACTGGAAGGCGACGGTTAATTTCTTTGCGACTGTAGCCCTGTGCGTGGAGTACAAAGGCGACATTTTCAGCGACGGTGCGGCTGGGAATCAGTTTGTAGTCTTGAAAGACGACACCAATGCGGCGGCGAAGGAGGGCAAGCCGATTGCCATGGAGCTGGGTGATGTCTTGCCCGTTGATGTAGACGCTGCCTTCGGTTGCTTTTTCTTGACCGTAGAGTAGCTTGAGTAAGGTTGACTTGCCCGCACCGGACGGTCCGGTAATGAAGAGGAAGTCACCTTTGTTCAGGGCCAGATTGATATCTATAAGAGCAGGTGTGCCATTGGCATAGGCCTTGCTGACGCGATTGATGGCAATCATCGGCGCGGCTGTGGGCGCGGATGAGGCCTCTTCTTGGGCAGCGGCAGCGGTGTTGTGGGTGCTCTCTTCTGCCGCTGGTGTAGTTGGCGGTGCTTCCTGTTGAGGAGGGATGTCTGAATGGTGTTGAAAGGGCGCTGTCGATGTGGCGGGTGCCGATGTCGAAAGGGGTGGCTCTGGTGCGTATCGCTTCGACTTGGGGGAGAGGATAGAAATCATAGATGGCGTGACGAGGACGTTGGGGTGTCCGCAGTGAAGAGCGGCACATCGAAGATGCTCTGCCCTAAAGATGCCCATTCATCAGCCGTAGTTGATTATTTGTCAGTTAAAAATATGATTTAGCTGGAACCACCGAGCTAGCTGGACCACTGATCTAGCTGGACCACTGATCTGGCTGAACCACTGCGTTAGCTAAACCACTGCGTTAGCTGAACCACTGTACAATGAGTCGGTTCATTTCTCCACTGGATTTAATGTCTGTGATGGCAGCGTTGATGTCACGGCGGAGAGGGGAGTTTTTGGGGAGGGCGATCGCACTACCCGTGGGGCGATCGCTCGGCATGACATTGGCTGCAAAATCGGGATAGCGTCTGAGATAGCTAGTCGCGACGTTGGCTTCTAAAATAGCGCCCTCGATAGCACCGATATCGAGGGCTTCAAAGATTTCCTCTAGGGTGTCATAGGCCATGACATTGAGATCTGGATAGTCAGCATTTAAGCGGTCTGCAAAACGGGCTTGCACGCTGCCTGCTCGAATACCCACCGATTGGTAGTTGAGGTCGCGCGATCGCAAGTAGCCATCTAAGGAAATCAGAGACTGGCGAGAGCGATAGTAAATATTCGAAAAATCGACCCTTTGCTTGCGTTTCCGGTTGGGCTCGAGTGCCGCCATGGCCATATCGACTTCATCATTGCTCACCGTTGGGATAATCGCCCCAAAGTCTACATCCACAATCGAGAGCTGGCGGCCTAATCTTTCGGCGATTAGCTTAGCGAGATCGATATCAAACCCCACGATTTGACGATCCTCACCTTCGCCTTCAGCCTGCTCGTAGGGCGGATAATTAGCGGCAGTTGCCATGACCAAGGTTTTGTCATTGCGTGCTATTTGGACATCGACGCCATCCTCTTCATTGCCATCTGCGGTATCAGTCTGGTTCCCGCTCATTCGTAGGCTGATCACACTGGTAAGTGCCTGACACCCTACGCTGATAACTGGCAGTGCTAACCCGATTAAAAACCAACGCCGCTTCATTGAATTCTGAGAGCCTATTTTTGTTTATTTTACGAGCTTATTATCTTTTTTCTTGTGCTTGTTTATACTTTGCGTGTCTGCGGTGTGTGGGCCATTCTGTGAGCCTATTCCTTTCTTAATCGATACCAGAAAGAGGCCCAGACAAAATGTGGCAAGGCTAACATTCGCCGCCACCGCCAAGGCTCTTGATAAAGCCGGTATAACCATTCTAGGTGAGCGTTGCACATCCATTTGGGTGCGCGTGCCTTTGTTCCTGACCAAATATCATAGCTACCGCCAACGCCAATCCAAATAGCATTGGGGCAGAGATGACGATGCTCGGCAATCCAAAATTCCTGACGCGGAACGCCTAGGCCCACAAAAATCAGATCGGGCTTTATCTCTGCTAACTGGTGGGTGAAATCACTGAGTTCTGACCCTTGGATGTAGCCATCTTGCACAATCACTAAATTGAGTTGGGGCGATCGCGATTTCCAATAGTTAGCTGCCGCCGCAATGATTTCAGGTTTTCCGCCATAAAAAGCAACTTTAGGCGTAGGTCCGAGGCTTGCTAATAGATCTGCTGCTAGCTCAATACCGGGATAACGTTGGAGTGCAATTCCCCGCATGAATCGAAAATATAATTCGATTCCGGAGCCGTCAGGGGCTACCAAATCAGCATTGCTAATGAAGTAGTGGAGTTGCTTATTTGCTTGTGCTTGCATGCACATTTCCGCGTTGAGCGTGACAACGTGCGTTCCTTGATGTGTGCCCAAACGGTGATTTAACCATTTGACATAATTGTTACTCTCGTGGACGGGTAAGCCCATCACTGAAAGCCTATTGAGAGTATTTTCATGATCGGTCCCAACCATTTGCCATCCTTGCAAACTTGGTAATCTCACAGCAAATGCCTTGCCCAGAGTGCATTGTATCTGCATAACTCATTTGTACAATGCAGACCTACTCAATTTTATAGATAAACATAGGCAGGGCCGTTTCAAAAGTAACGGCAGCCTGACGTTTACCTGGGGAATTTACTTAATGATTTTGTGTTAGGTATGTGCTGAGGCAGCAATGACGATTTGACGGTTACTTTGCAGCCCTCCAATCATCCTTAGTAATCCGTTTCTTCCTCATATTCCATGACTTTCTTTTTCGGAATATTGAGGGGTTTCGCCTCAATGAGTTCTTCTTCTGGTGCTGCTTCGCCCCAAATATCGCCTGTGACATCGACATCATTGGGGGGTAAATCAACCACCTCAGGTGGCGCAGGGCGTTGGCTGGCTCTGGGAGGTGCCACGTCTCGTTGCACCTCTCGTTGCGGTGGTGCTTCTTCTCTCCAGCGTTCCTCTTGTCTAGTTGTGCTGGCAGGACGCGCGTTGTCCATGCGGCTTTCGTTTTTAATGCCGGAAGGGAGTTGGTTAGAGGCAGATACGGGCATCACGTAGCCGTCGCTGAGGCCTCGATCCCAGGGAGCGCTGCCTAGTCCTAGTCGTTCTAATAAGCCGACGCTCAGCTGTATGAGCTTTTCTTCAGAGCCTTCAAAGACAATGATGCGATCAGGGCCAGTGCTGACGATTTCTTCAACCGGGAGTTCATAGGTGCTCACCACTTGGTCGGGAATTTGTGGGAGGCCGACCGAAGCCACCACGATAGTTTCTAATTTGCCGTTGACCACGTCAAACTTAAATCCGCGTACCCGACCGAGAACTTCTCCTGACTCGGTAATCACCTCGCTATTAACCAGGTTGTTAAAAGGGGCTGTGTTGACGTCGCCATCAAGGACGGTGTCATCATCGACGAGGATCACGTCGCCCATTTGGCGAATTTCGGTGAGGAGCATTGCCTTTTCATTGCTGGCAATGACTTTGGAGAGAATATTTTCTTGGAGGCCGAGGGCCACAACTTCGAGCCGGTCGAGGTCTACCCACATTTGAGAGACCACCCCCAGGCGACGGCCTGTGTTACGGGTGATGACCTGGGTACCTACGATGTCAGAGCGGAGTCGGCTTTGTTCAAAAGTCATGACTGTTCAAAAATTGCCTCAAAACGGCATCACAGAACTTGTGGGACTATACCCCACTTAAGCGTCCATTGTATCTAACTGTCTTGCATTTCCCTGATGGGGAATGCCGAACAGGGTGCAGAACGATTAATTTGCTTTGGCTAGGTTAATGCCCAGCACCTGGGTGTATGCGCCCCGTGCTTGGGTGACACCAATGGTGCGCTGGGCAGCTTCAATCATCGGGCGGCGGAGGCTCACAACGATGAACTGGGCTTGTTTGGCCTGGTGCTGAATCATGCGGGAGAGCTTTTCTACATTGGCACCGTCGAGGAACATATCCACCTCGTCGAAGGCGTAGAAGGGCGAAGGGCGATAGCGCTGGAGGGCAAAGATAAAGCTGAGGGCGGTGAGGGATTTTTCGCCACCGGACATGGAGGCTAGGCGGCGAACCTGTTTGCCTTTGGGGTGAGCGACAAGGGTGAGGCCACCAGCAAAGGGATCGTTTGCATCATCGAGCTGGAGGTGCCCATCGCCGTCGGAGAGTTCTTCGAAGATGGACTGGAAGTTTTGGTTGACGGCGTCGAAGGCTTCTTTAAAGGCTTCTTTTCGGAGGGTGGTGAAGTTTTCAATGCGGAGCAGTAGCTCGGTGCGCTCTTCTTCGAGGGTGGTGAGTTTGTCGGTGAGTTCTTCTAGGCGCTCTAAGGTTCGCTCGTATTCTTCGAGGGCCAGCATGTTGACCGGTTCTAGGGCTTCTAGTCGGCGCTGAAGGGATTTAAGGGATTTGTGGAGGTCTTCGAGGGTGAGATCTTCAGGAATTTCGGGCAATGGCTCAGGGAGTTCCAAGGCCTCGCGGTCGATGGTTTGCTGTAGGTGATGGAGCTGTTGCTGCCTGGCCGTTTGGGTTTCCTGGAGCTTTTGCAGTTGCCACTGGTTTTGCTGCTGCTGGTTTTGCTCTTCTTTGTACTGCCGCTCTACGGTGTCGCGGGCGTTTTTCTCTTGCTTGAGTTTGTCATCGAGGATGGTGATCGCACTTTTAGTCTGGGCAATGGTCTCATTCAACCCTTGCTGCTGCTGGGCAAACTCCGTTTTTTGATTGATTTGGTCCTGCTGCTGTTTCCGCAGCGTGGCTATTTGCTCATGATCACGCTGAATTTTTTCCTGTAAGCGCGTTTGCTGCACGGCCAAGTCTTGCTGCTGCTTTTCAGCGGTCCGCAGACGCTCTTGCTGTTCATTGACTTGGACTTCAAAAGCGCGCACTTTGCCTTGGGCCTGCTGCCACTCGCTGTGGGTCTGGGATTTCTCTAGCTCTTCCAATTCCTGACGCTTTTTCGCCAGTTCCGCCTCTTGCTCGGGCAGTGACTGCTCAAGCTCAGTTAAGCGAGATGTTGCCAGGGACTGCTCCCTATCGGAGCGCTCTAGCTGTTCTTTGGCTTGATTTAGGCGCTGCTCTAGGGCCTGCTTTTGCTGCTCGGCTTGGTTAGCCTTGAGTTCGTTTTCGCGGTAGTTTTGGCGAGCTTCAATCAGGTCCTGGGATTTTTCTTTGGCCTTTAGCGTGAGCTGGTTTACCTTTTGTTCGCAGCGTCTGAGGATGCTGGTGATTTCGGCGAGGCGATCGCGCAATTCTTTTGCTTCTTGGGATTCACCCGCGGATACCGTACCAAAGCTCAATCGCCCGCGCTTGCGCAAGCTACCCCCCGTCATCGCACCGCTGGATTCTAAAACCTCACCATCGAGGGTGACGATCCGGTATTTGCCCATGTTGCGACGCGCTTCGGAGAGCGTTTCAAAGATCACGGTGCTGCCAAAGACAAAGGCAAACACATCGGCGTACTTATCGTCACAGGAGATCAAATTAACGGCGTAGTCCACAAAGCCGTCGGGGCGATTCCACTTATCGATTTCCTTAAAGTGGGGCACGCGAATTTTGTTTAGGGGCAAGAAGGTGGCTCGACCTGCCCGTTGCTGCTTGAGCAAGTCAATGGCCTGGGCACCGACGCGATCATCTTCGACCACCATGAAGCCCATGCGTCCCCCAGCGGCAATTTCTAGGGCTAGCTTATAGGCTTTGTCGACCTGGCCTAGCTCGGCCACAATGCCGCAGAGTCCTCGGATGCCACTCCGTTTGAGAGCCTCTGTCGCCTGGGTCCCCTGAGACTCCTTAATGGCTTGTTCCTGAGCTTCTAGTCGGTCTAACTCGCGCTGCTTTTCACGCTGTTCTTGTAAAAGTCGATTGAGGGTCTGGGTTTGGGTGTTGAGTTCAGCCTCAATGTCGGCGACGGACTGTGCCCGCTTTTGAATGTGCTCTTGCCCAACCGTGCTTCCTGAAGAGGCCTGTTCAGAAGAAGATGCTTCGGTGTCGGCAGAGCCCATTTCTGCCTCAATCTTGGCCAGGGATTCTCGCTGGCTCGCGGTCTGGGCCTCTAACTGGCTAATGCGTTCTTGGAGGCGGACGCGCTCAGCCCGCTGCGGCTCCAGTTGTGCCAACAGGGCTTCGACTTGCTTGCGCAGGTCAGTTTGCTGTTGCACCCAGGCTTGGGATTGATCGGCGATCGCATTGGTTTCTTCTCGCTTCGCCTCCAGTTCAGCCACGGCGGCATCACGTGCGGTGATGATTTGTGCTAATTCCTCGTCGGTTAGCGTTTTCAAGCGCTGGCCTAAGGTGCTTAATTCGGCTTCTTGGGTGCCAATAGCCTGCTGAATTTCAGCTAACTGGTCATTCACAATGCGGGTGGAGTTACCCAGCGCTTCCTCTTGGCGCACGAGCTGACGCAGCTCCGCTTCCTGGGTGGCGAGCTTGGCCTGAAGGGACAAATATTCCTCCTCTCCTAGTGCTTTTACCTGGGCATTGAGGACCGCTAGTTCGGCAGCGGTTTTCTCCATCTGCTCGGTGAGCGCAGCGATTTTTTCTTCAATGGCCTTGCCTTCTTCGTGGCCTTTGGTTATTTGGCTGGTGAGCTGGTCGGCCTGCTTTTTGTGCGATCGCCATTGCATGACCCCTTCCCACTTCTGCTTTTCCTGGAGGGTGGCCTTAATCTGCTTATATTTTTCAGCCTTTTTACGATCCTGATCCAATCGTTCTAGCTGATCGGTCAGTTCCGTTTCCACAATGCGGAAACGCTCTTCGCGGTCTTTCACCACGTCCAGTTTGTTTTTCGCTTGATTGATCTTGCGGTCAAACGAGGCGACACCGGCCAGTTCATCAATAATTTCACGTCGCTCGCGGGCGTTCATCGAAATAATGCTGGTAACGTCACCCTGGAGAACGACGTTGTAGCCTTCGGGGTAAATGCGAAAGCGCTGCAACTGCTCGTGAAGCTGGTTGAGCGTGCAGGGATCGCCGTTGATGTAGTAGTTAGAGGTGTAAGTGCCTTGGGCCGTCACCCGCAATCTACGGGTTACCTTCCATTCGTGAGGAGGCGTTGCCCCATTCTGTTCACTCCCGTTTTGGCCATTGCCATTGTTGTCAGTGGTTGCGACCTGGCCGTTTCCATTTTGGGTGCTACCGTTTTGACTCACTATCTGCCCATTTTCTGGGCCATTCGCTGAGCCATTAGTGCTGGCGGCTAACACCTCCATTTCGATGCTGGCAGTCTCTAAGCCCTCAGCATTTTCTATGGTCTCTGACTCAATGACTTCGGCCTCGATGGCCGTATCACCGTTGTTAGTACCAGAATAAGCCTCTGAGGCTTCTTCTGGCGTATCTGAGGCATCGCTGCTTGGCGCTAGTTCATCTGCATCGCTAGCCAGGGTGATTTTGTCGTCGTCGTCCTCGCTGATGAGCATGTCGGCGACATCGCTGATATCGAACGTGGCGGTAACGATAGTTTCAACGGTAGAGCGACGCTTGGCCTGATTTTGGTTGACTAGGTCGGGCAACCTTTCGGCGCGCATGCCACGTGAGCTAGCTAAGCCTAAGCAAAAGAGCAGGGAGTCAAGAATGTTTGATTTGCCAGAACCGTTTGGCCCAGAAATGACCGTAAACCCTGGCAATAGGGGGACATCTGTCGCTCCCCCGAACGATTTGAAATTTGAGAGTTCTACTCTTTTTACGTGCACTCAGATGTCGCACTAAGTAGTGCGTACAGTTGTACTAAATGACTATATTAAATAAAACATAGCATTGCTATTGCGATCGCGCGAACATGCGTCGTTGATGAAACAGGTGTTACGACAATATCGCCATGTTGGCAGTATGCAGTATATGGATCGAAAGCCATAAGTCGTATTCTTAACAGAGAATGGTGCAAAGATCACCTCTTTCCACAAAAAGTCTGGGATATTATTTTTACCCTAACAGAGAAAAAGTTTGCTAGCTGTGCATGCACTTTCGAGTGATCCTCGCTAATCTGTAGCTCTAGCCCAAACAAGGCGTCTGAGCCTGCCATAAACTTTTATTTTCCACCAAAGCTTTTTTTGGCACAGGGGCTGTGTCTGATATCACTTATCCTCTGGCAAACTGGGCTGCTAGGGGCTCGTGAACCGCCCCCTGAGAATCTAGTTGTGAAACTTGAGCTTTAAGAAAGTCCAGATCTAGACAATAAACGATATTTAAAACTGCGTGCCTTCTAATCCTTCCTCAAGTTCATCTCAGCCTGCACTATTAGGACCCGCACTGCTGGGGTTTGACCCAGGCCGTGCAAAATGTGGTTTGGCTGTGGTGGGGCTAGATAAAGTGCTGCACTATCACCAAGTGGTAGCCGTATCTGACGTGACGCCAACGATTCAGTCCTTGCGTGAAAGCTACCCTATCTCTGGCATTGTGATGGGTGACCAGACAGGCTCTAAGCAATGGAAACAAAAGTTGTTAGCGTTGCCCGATGCGCTGAGGATTTCCCTTGTGGATGAGCGCTATAGCTCTTTAGAGGCTCGCGATCGCTACTGGCAAATGTATCCGCCCAAGGGGCTGGGTCAGCTCGTCCCCCAAAGCCTACGCAACATTCCCCGGCCGATTGACGATATTGTGGCGATTTTGCTAGTGGAGCGTTATTTGAAACGGCTGGCTGGGGATGACTGACCTCTTCACAGCTGACCTCCTCACCGCTGCTCCCTTCACAGCAGCGCCCGAATCGTAAACGAATAATCCCCTCCGGGCTCGAGTTGGTAGTCGTACTGTTCCAAAAAACGACCTAAAGGCTCCTGGATTAGCGCCCGTCCCAAAGACGGCTCCACCGAGAGCTGTCCAGTCCGAAAGCGCCAGCGAAACTGCCACTCAAACTCATTGGCACTCACTTCGCCCTCAATCCTGCCGTTTTTCCAGGACTGATGGGTAATGCGGACATGGGCCGTCGTTGCCGGGAGGTATTTGCTAGAACTCACGCGGACTCATCACTCCTAATCACGATGAAATGGGCGAAGACGAAATGGGGTACACGAGACCCAATCAAACACGAACTGGCTTAAGCGAGGGGACACATTTGCCAAAACAAACATCCGCTAAAACAAGACATCTGCCAAAAAAAGATCTTAGGTTTTTATCTAATAAATAGGATTGGACGCTAAGAAATTAGATCAACATTACCGGAGGAAGATATTTTTCTTAATGTCTCGCCATAAAAGTACACCTCTCTCATTCATCCTAACGCGCCACTATTCAAGGTATCGCTATTGACGGTAGCCTAGAAGATATTCACCCTCCCCTTTGAAGAATTTACCGTGCCTAAGGTTGGCATCATTTACAACGACATCAAACCCGTGGCTAAAGCTGAAGCTCATAAGCTTCGTGCTCGGTTTGAGTCACTCAATTACGAAGTCGCCTTGGCGACAGGTGCTACGGGGATTTTGGGATATTCCCAGCCCGGTAGGCCAGTGTGCCATACCCCCGTAGAAAGTCTGGTTCCGCCCGGTTTTGACGAGGAAATGGAGTTTGCGGTGGTTTTTGGTGGTGACGGCACCGTACTCTCAGCATTTCGCCAGGTCGCGCCCCAGGGTATTCCCTTGCTGGGCGTTAATACGGGGCACATGGGGTTCTTGACGGAGCTGTACCTGAATCAGCTATATCAGTCGATTGATCAGCTGGTGATAGGCGAGTATCAGATCGAGGAGCGGGCCATGGTGATGGTGCAGCTTTACACCAACGAGTCTTTGGCGTGGGAGGCGCTGTGTATGAACGAGTTGGTGTTGCAGCGTCAGCCCCTCACGAGCATGTGTCACTTTGAGGTGCAGGTGGGTGTGCATGCTCCTGTTGATATTGCTGCCGATGGCATTATTGTGTCTACGCCAACGGGCTCCACGGCCTATTCGCTCTCGGCAGGTGGCCCGGTAATTGCCCCTGGTGTGTCAGTGCTCCAGCTGATTCCGATTTGTCCGCACTCTTTGGCCTCACGAGGGTTGGTATTTCCAGATGCTGAGCCGGTGACGATTACGTCGGCGAATCCGGAGTCGTTGGTGATGGTGGTGGATGGCAATGCGGGTTGTTACGTGGTGTCGACGGATCGTGTGTGTTTGACCCGCTCTCATTATAAGGCTCGTTTCGTTCGGCTGAAATCGCCTGAGTTTTTCCGGGTGTTGCGTGAAAAACTAGGCTGGGGGTTGCCCCATATTGCCAAGCCGACTTCGGTAGAGCTACCCTGAGCCCATACCGTTCGAAAGGATACGAGCGTGCCTACATCATCCACGGATCAAAACGACTCAACGCTTCCTGAAGGTTCTTCCTCTTCTGCCGCTTCTGGTCTCCCTCGGATTTTGGTTGTTGAAACCGATGAGATTTTGGCGAATCAAATTGGAGTGGACTTGCATGAGGCAGGCTATGCGTCTTTTCAGGCAAACAGTTTGGCGGCGGGGATACGCCATGCCCAAACCGGAGCTCCCTCGCTGATTGTGGTGGCTAGGCGGCTACGTGAAGACTCCGGCCTTGACCTGTGTCGTCAGCTACGCACCGAGCAGAACCGGGTGCCGATATTGTTGATGATGGCTCACGATGAGCTGACTGATCGCATTGCCTGTCTGGAGTCGGGGGCGGATGATTATTTTTTAGCGCCGTATCGCAGTGATGACTTTATCAGGCTTGTGAATGCCTACTTGCAGCCCAGTGCGGCCAGTGGCGAACAGCTGAGGTTCGCGGATTTGGTATTGGATTTGGCCCAGCGTCAGGTGATTCGTAATGACCGGGTGATTGAGCTGACGATGAAAGAGTTCGAGCTGCTGAAGTATTTAATGGAGCACCCGCGCGAAGTGCTCACGCGCAAGCAAATCTTAGAGAGCGTGTGGGGCTACGACTTTATTGGTGAGTCGAATGTTATTGAGGTGTACATTCGTTATCTTCGTTTAAAGATAGATGGTGAAAACGAAAAGCGCCTGATTCAAACGGTGCGTAGTGTAGGCTATGTGCTGCGTGAGAGCTAGCTTTTGGATAACCCTACGGATAAATTAAGATCATGCGCCTATCCCTGTGGACACGTTCGAGTGTTTCGTCTGCATTGACCCGTGTGATACGGGGTGTCATGCTCAGTGCCGTGATTAGCACTGTGGCCGGGACCGTGCTGACAAGTTGTTCTTTCCCAGATGGGCCAGCGCCTCCGCATGCGAGCGATGACGGCTCTATTGTGATTGGCCAAGAAGAGGGTTTAGCTGAGGCTGCTGAGTCTGCGGAAGCGCTGATTACGTTGAATGGTCCTGGTCAGTTGCTGCCCGTAAGCGCAACGGCTGAAATGAAGGATCTTGTTTTTGAGTTAGAAGTGGCGCGCACCCGAGAGGAGCAGTCGTTGGGGTTGATGTTTCGATCTGCGCTGCCGGACAATCGCGGCATGCTATTTCCCTTTGATCAGGCTCGGCGTGCAAGCTTTTGGATGAAGGATGTGCCGGTCGCTTTGGATATGGTGTTTATACGCAATGGAGAAGTGATAGCGATCGCACCTTCTGTGCCACCTTGCCCCGAACTCCCTTGTCCGGCTTACGGACCTGGCAACGAGTTAGTGGATATGGTGCTCGAATTGCGGAGTGGTCGTGCTGCTGAGATCAACCTTCAGGCGGGGGATGCAGTGGTTGTGAGTGAGCTTCCATAGTTTGCGTTCCTGGACAATTGTTAAATAAACCTATACATTGAAAAAACTTTTTGCCAAGATACCGTAAAATTACGGAACTAAACGCGCTTTCAGCGGATCCTTTAATTGCAAAGGTGTCAACTTGGCTTAATAAAACAACTTGTTGGAATTAACAAAAAATAGATAAAGAAAGCTTTTTTAGCTTACTGAATCCACTTTAGTAAAGATTGCGAGCTGTGTCTCTAAATCTCTACGTAATTCCTCGGTCATTCTTTTAAGAAGGTCGTTGGGTTGAAACATTGGCTTCCATGGGTTTCACGCTGCTGCTTCGCAGATAGCTGAGTAGCCCCCAGAAAGAACGTTTGTAGTGCCGTGTCTCATTTGACGTAACTTGTTTAAGATTTTCGAAAGAATTTTCTTGGGGGTTTTGCGTTTTGGGGCCGTATTAGGGAGTTCAACTCTGGCTGTTTAGCTTCGTTTGAACCTACATTGCCATCTACCTCATCCGTACATAACAAATGATTTCTAGTGACTACACGAAGTTGATTCGTTTTTTGCAAGACGAATTAGCGGTTCCGGCGACATCTATTAATTTGGCGCTGAAGCATTGCCAAGAAAATGCGGCTCCCTTACCGATGGTGCTGTGGCAGCAAGGCGTCCTCTCTCTACAGCAGCTAGAAAGAACGTTTGATTGGATGGAAATGGCGTAGGTTTGTCTGCGGTTTCCTGGGGAAATTGTAAAAAAGGATAAGAACTCAGCAGTTTTAGCTGTGGGGTGCCATATTCGTAGGGTTGTTTATATGACGCCCTTAACTAATGCCCATGACAAAAGGGAATCTACCGCCTAGCTCTAGTGAGTCTAAATTTGTCGCTAGAGTAGCGAACGCCATTATTCGCTGGACACCTGTGGGTGGCAGTGGGTGGCTCTTAGTGCATTTCTTGCTGGGGCAGGAATGGTTGCAATCGGCGTTGATGTTTCCCGTGCTGTTGGTAACTGGTGCATGGGCAGCTTATACCGAAAATTTTATTGAAGCATTCAACCTCAGCGCCGGTGCGCGTGGGAAAAGTGATGCAAAGGCACTTTCCCATCTGCTCGCACAGGTAGACAAAGACTTACGGTGGCGGTTTTCTAAGGCTGAGGCTAAGTACCTGCGATCACAGGCGAATGCTTGTCGGTATTTCCGGGTAGAAGGGGTAAGCAAAACCCAGTGGAATGCGAATACAACTCTAGAAGAAGTCTATGTGCCCCTACTTTTGAGTGGACGATTGGGGGGGAGCTGAAGGGTTTGGTCGTGGGCGAGTTGATGGTTCAGATGCTGGGACATCTGAGTCGGAAAAGAAAGATGCCCCTGATATTTGGCATTTGCTGGGGCAAGTGAAGCAACGGCCCGACTATCGAAAAATTGCGATTATTGCGCGGGGTGGTTTTGGGAAGACAACGCTGTTGCGACACATCACCTATCGCTACAGCCACGAGGCCCATCGGGTATGCCGTGATAAAGGTGTGCCTAAACTGATTCCAGTGTTATTGTACCTGCGTGATTGTCGCAATCTGATTGCAAAGCCGGATGCGCCAGATTTGCCGACGCTAATAGCGGAGCATCACGTTAAACGATTGTCTAATCGGCTTACTGAGCTGGATGTGGACTGGGCTAAAAAGCTATTGAACAGTGGTAGGGCCTTGGTTTTGTTAGATGGGTTTGATGAGGTTGCTGCTAGTCAGTGTCCGGCGGTGAGCGAGTGGATTGATCAGGCGATGCGTGATTATGGCAGCACCGCCACGTTTCTGCTGACGACTCGGCCAGCGGGTTATGAACGATACAGTGGCCAGCAGCCTTTTACGGCAGTGGCAATTAAGGAATTTAATTCAGCACAGCGCGATCGCTTCCTGCATAAGTGGTATCTGTGCCAGGTTAAAGCCGATCACCTCGCTGATGATACTGATAGCGTGAAAGAAGAAGCTGCCAGAGAAGCAACAGACTTGATTGAACAAATTCAAGCACGTGATGAGCTGCAAAAGCTGGCCGATAATCCACTGCTGCTGTGCATGATGGCCTCCTACCATCGGGTGAACCCAGCGCGGAGCTTGCCTATTGCTAGGCCCCGCCTATATCAACGCTTTTGCCAAATGCTGTTGGAAGATAGGCCCGTCTCGAAAAAAATGACCGTTGCTCTCCCCGCAGAGCAAAGCCAGCAGGTGCTGCAAGGGGTTGCTCTACATATTATGGTGCAGCAAGACTGCATTGCCTTATCTCGCTCTGAGATGATTCAGCTAGTAGAACAAACTCTAGAAAGCTCTGATGAAGTGGCGTTGGGCGATGGTGCGACGGCTATCGACTTTGTAAAGGAGATTGAGGAAATTAGTGAGCTATTTGTTCGTAAGGAAGCGTCGGATGAGTACGAGTTTGCCCATCGGAGTTTTGTTGGTGTCTTTAGTTTTTCGCCATGTTTGAGCGCTCGTGTTTAGCATGATCCCGTTGAACGATGAGGAAGAAGACCGTCAGACAGCTTTGCTCATTTGGGAACGCGCCAATCTCATCAGATTTTCGCCGAAACTCT
>JBCDAG010000015.1:0-35049 GCA_039186165.1 Cyanobacteria bacterium P01_F01_bin.53 | reverse complement strand
GTCTGTCTGTGGAGCAATGAGTTCAACGCAGGTCACTTCATAGGGGGTGTCTGCAGAAAACTTCTCCAGTAAGGCTTCTATTTTGGCAGGGTCTCCTTGTTTAAAGGCTTCTGTTTCCCCCAGTAAGTCTAGGTTGGCGGTGACTGATTTGATACCTGTTTCGAGATCCTCAGCTTTGCGAATGGCACTACTGGTCAAATTTTGACGGGCGGTTTTCAGCAAACTGGTTCTGGCCTTGCGCAGTGCAACGGCCTGCCCAATCAATAGAATGGGCGCGCTGAACAGCATTATTTTGAACAGTAGGTTGCGCCGAAAAGAGCGCGGACGGTTTGCCATGACGATGGAGGACGTAGGCCATAAAGGCCTGAATCAATCAAAAAAATTGCCTGAACACACGGGTGCTTGTGGATACATCCGTGGGCTTCAGTATGTGTCGGCGTGTAGATGTTAATGATACGGATGCTGACAGAAGTAGCTGCCGTATTATTACGGACACTGCTTCATAAAACTGCTCTGAGCCTTCCTAGATAATGTTTAGGTGGTCAGTAGCTTTATGCAATTACCCTTACTCAGTTTATCTTCCTAGTCCGCATCATTGCGTAAGTAAGCCATAAAGTTGAGTGGAGTCTTTCAAGGAAGAGAAAAAGTTGGGAGCCAATCATCAGTCTATCCGGCCCCACATTACCGTGGTTTTAGCCATGAGTGCGGACGGAAAAATTGCGGATGTCAATCGTTCGGCGGCGCGGTTTCCCTCTGCGGCAGATAAAGCGCATTTGGAGCAGCAGGTGGCCAAAGCCGATGCGACGTTGTTTGGTGCCGGAACGCTCAGGGCCTATGGCACTACGTTGCCAGTTTCAAATCCAGTGTTGATTGAGCAGCGGCGTCAGCGTCAGCAGCCTGATCAGCCAGTGCAAATTGTTTGCTCGGCCAGCGGGAGACTTGATCCACAGTGGCGATTTTTTCAGCAGCCGATTCCTCGTTGGTTCCTGACGACGGCGGCTGGCGAGGCTAACTGGCTGACTAACTGGCGCGCTCAACAGCCTGATGTTGGTGCTCAGCAGGCTGGGTTTGAGCAAACAGCTGGGTTTGAACAAATATTGGTTGCTCAGTCTCCCTGGAGCTGGCCTGAGATTATGACTGCACTAAAAGACCCTGTGAACCAAGGAGGGAATGACAAGGTAGGACTTGTGCAAGCCGAGTACTCATCCATGATACTCAGGCCGATTCATTTTTTGACTGTCATGGGTGGGGGTGAATTAGTGGCCTCTTTGCTCGCAGAGGCGCTCATTGATGAGCTATACCTAACGATCTGCCCTGTGCTGCTCGGTGGTGCCACTGCGCCAACCCCTGTGGGCGGTGATGGTTTTACTTTCCCAGAGGTTCCTCGGCTTAAGCTTCAGTCTGCGCGAGCGGTGGGTGATGAACTCTTTTTGCACTACAGCCTGCTCTCACGTGATTCTGTGGCTGCTGATTCAGAAGCTGCTATTTAGAAGCTGCGGATAAATCATAAAACTTCTACTACCCTATAGACATACTTCATACCGCGAAATCACCTGTGTCCATTCCTCAAGTGCAGTACACCGCCCGTTGGATGAATCGCCTTGCAGATATTCCAGCGGCACAGTGGGATGCGATGGCCATGCCGCTGCCAACCCCTGCGATGGAATGGGCTTGGCTGAATAATATGGAAACCTCGGGCAGCACAGGACCTAAGACAGGATGGCTGCCGAATCACTTAACCCTGTGGCGAGAGGATATTTTAGTGGCTGCCGCGCCGCTGTACCTGAAGGGACATAGTTACGGCGAATTTGTATTTGACCATCAGTGGGCGGAGCTGGCAGAGCGGTTGGGTATTGATTACTATCCCAAACTGTTAGGGATGTCACCCTTTACCCCTGCCGAAGGCTATCGCTTTTTGATCGCGCCCACGGAAGATGAGGCAGAAGTGAACAAGATATTGGTGGAGCTGATTGATGATTTTTGTTTAAAACATCAAATCTCAGGTTGCAATTTTCTCTATGCCGATCCGGAATGGCGAGAAGGCATGGAATCTTTAGGTTTTCATAAGTGGCTGCACCATAACTACATTTGGCAGAATCGCGGCTTTGGCGATTTTAATGATTACCTGGCGCAGTTTAATTCAAATCAGCGGCGTAATATTAAGCGCGAGCGCAAGTCGGTAGCTAAAGCTGGTCTTCACTTTAAGGTGCACACAGGCGAGAGTTTGACGCCTGAAATGTGCCTGAAGGTGTACGACTTTTACAGTGATACTTGCGATAAGTTTGGCTGGTGGGGCAGCAAGTATCTCAAGCGCGAGTTTTTTGCGCAACTGCATCCGGTGTGGTGCGATCGCGTTGTGATTTTCGCAGCCTATCTCGAAGACGCAACGGATCCGATAGGCATGTCCTTTTGTTTGAGAAAAGGCGATCGCCTTTACGGTCGTTACTGGGGCTCGTTTGAGGAATACAATAACCTGCACTTTAGCGCTTGCTATTACGAGCCGATTGAATGGGCGATCGCGCATAACATCAAAATTTTTGACCCTGGCGCGGGTGGACGCCACAAAAAGCGCCGTGGTTTTCCGGCCACGCCCAATTACAGTTTGCACAAGTTTTATCAGTCTGATTTGGGTCAGATTCTAGAAAACTACATTGACCGTATTAACTCAGCCGAGCAGTTTCAAATTGACCAAATCAATGCCGATTTACCGATTAAAGATTTGACAAAAGAGATTCCGCTCGTTGAGCCAAGCAAAGGTGTGAGCAAAGATGAAGGTTGTGCCAGCTAATGCTATGAACGAAAGTGATGGCTGGTTATCGATGGGGCATCGATAAGGTTTGAAAATCCGTCGATGAGGTGAGGGGGCGATCGCGATAAAATAGTTGGCCTAATATTTATGTGATTTAAGGCATCGGCCATGAGCACGACCACTGTACCCGCCACTGCGCCTGATAATGCAAAGGCAACTGCTATAGATGCATCAGCACTTGCTGCCCTCGATAACAAGCTCTCCAAGCGATACATTGAGCTAGATCCAGACGGCTACTTTTTGATTTCTATTGATCACGAGGCTGCGTTGATCTGTGCCAAGCACTTTACGAACACGATTAATGACAAAGGACTTGCCTGCGATCCGGAGACGGGCAAGCCTTTGACCGCCCGTAATCAAAACGTGGTGCGTCAAGAGACGACTGTTTTTACAGGGCGTACGGCCAAAGAGCTGTGTATGAAAATATTTGAGGATAAGGACAATCCTTGCCCGATCAGCTACTTAGATCATGCCGCCTATTTAGGTCGTGAATTTGTTCGGGCCGAAATTGCCTTAATCAACGGAACGGAATACGTACAGGACTGAGCAAGAGAGGGAAAGGCAGGTGAACGTTGCGAGGTAGAGCAGGCTGGTAACGAGCATAGTGATGTTGTCTGACAGGACGATTTATCCAAGAATTACGAGGTCATGGCCTTATATCAGTACAAAAAAGAACGGCAACGTCACTTTTTTTACTGGCCTTGATGGTTATTTGCGTTGAAACTTTAAACAAGGTTGCCTCTCCCACTTTTGTGTAGTCCCCATTGGCGCTATCCCGCCTTTCCATGCCCGACTTTATGGAAGAAAAATAAGATTTCGAAAAATAGGCCACGGTTGAAACAATGATGTACAACCGTGGCCTATTTTTTATGCCCTTTGGTTACCGGGGATTTTGATGAGCGTTGGTCACAACCACACGCTTATCAAAACGCACCCTTAAAACTGCTGCGTTAAGGCTTGAACCTCTTTCCCTGTCAGCGCTTGGTTAAAGATGTGTGCCTCATCTAGGGACCCAATCAGGCCTTGGCTACCTGAGCCGATGCCATCGTGGAAGCGCGTTCTCCCAGCAATGTTACCAAGGGCAATGCGATCGCTATGCTGCAAGAGCTGTGAGCCTCTATCACTGCCGATTTTTTTGCCATCTAGATAGGCGGTGAGGGCATTGGGCTTAGCCTTATTCGTGCCATCCAATACAAGGGCAACATGGTGCCATTTGCCATCGGAAACCTTTTGCTTCGACTCGATCCAAGAACTGGTTCGATTGCTTTTGGCACCGCCTTGGTTCCATCCCCCTACATATAAAAGGCCATCGTCATTAATGTAGGTGTTGAGTCCACGTGTGGTGCCGCCTTCCTCATAGAGAACCTGTTTTTTTCCATTGTTGGAATCCTGATCAGTCTTAAACCATAGGGTGATCGAGCGCTTACGATGCTTACCCAAATTGATGTCGCGCGAGTTCTTGATGCGAACACTGCCGGTGCCATCCATAACGACGCCGTTCCCATCAACGCCTTGACTCCAAGCGATGCCATTCCATAGCTCCCCAGAATTATTGCGTCCGTTTTTGGACACATCTTTGACATAAGCGCCCCTGCCGGTTTCAAAGTCGTAGGATGCGACAGGCTTGAGATTGGCCAGCGATGGCTTTAAGGTATCGCTCGGCTTTGTGGGCGGTTTTGGCGTGGGGATTACTGGGTCTGGAACGACCGGATCAGGCTGAATCGGATCGGGCTGGACCGGATCAGGCTGAACGGGATCGGGTTGAACCGGATCAGGCTGAACGGGATCGGGTTGAACCGGATTGGGCTCAATTGGTGCAGGAGGCGTTGGTACAGGAGGTATGACTGGTGGTACGGGTGGTGTGGGCTCTACAGGATCGGGATTCGTGGGCGGTGTTGGGGTGATGGGGGTAACCGGTTTAATCGGATCCTGATTGAGGCGGAACTTGCTCCTAGGTAGCGTGACTTTTTTATTGCCCCCCAGCGTCGCTGGATTGAGCTTGCCTAAGTTGGGTGAGCCGCTGGTCCACCAGTCTTCTTTGAATTTGACAACAAAGGCCTGTTTAATGGTGTCGCCTGTGACCCGATCTGAGAAATATTCCTCAATGACAGCACCTTTAGATCCATCGGGAAGGGTGTAGTAGCCTTTTTTTGCCAGTGCCTCGGCATCTTGATAGGTCAAGATCAGCTTTTCATCCCCAAACGGTAGTTTGACGCTTCCGAGGGAATCGGTTTTGGTGCCTTTAATTTGGACATAGCCGGTGTCTTTAAAATCATCGCCGGTAATCAGCAAATCACTCCCTTGTTCGGTGAAAGATAGGCGACCGCGTCTGACATCTGATTTTGTCAGCCGATCTTGGTTCGGCAGCGTGAAGTTCTCAAAGTCTTGCTTATTGTTCTTCATCTTCAGATCGATCCAGATTAGGTCTCGATCGCTCAGCTGTTTGGGACCTTCACCCGTGTTGGGCTCTGCATAGATACCTGCATCAAAGCCGTCAATCGTCGCGTTGTTAAAGACTATGTCCTGCGTATTTTTTTGGAATACGACGCCGTCGCTGAGCCAGAATCGGGAGTCTTTGCTACCGATCAGGTCAAAGTCGTTCATGGTGTAGTGGGAGGTGTACTGGAGCTGGGTACCCCTTTCTACCTCCCAAGCCTTGAAGCCATCGAGTACCGTACGCAAATCGTGATTTTGCTCAGGGAAGTCTTTGACCACATGCAGGCCAACGCCAGAGGCAATCACCTCGTTATCTTTGAAACCCATAATGGGTACTTGATCGACGTTGACGCGTTTGCCATCGGCCGTTCGCTTTTTGGCCAGATCGGGAAAGGGCAAATCTTTAATACTGGGGCCAATCAGTTTGGACCCACGGTGCATGTAGAACATTCCAGCATTTTTAGAACCTGCTGCGACGTTACCTTCGTTTTCGAACAAGCGTCCTGCGAACCAAAAACCGATACCGGATTTACCAAAGTCGTGGGCGTCGACCCCGGATTTTTCGTTGTGCCCGTAGATGCCGTCGATTTTAATCGAAATATTGTTGCGAAAAGCGCCGGTTTCGTTACCCGATTCGGTAACAAAGGCACTGCCGTTGACGTCGTAGGCGACATTGCTTTCGACGATGGCGCTGCTCTCGTGGATGGTGAGCCCCCAGCCTGGCGAGCCATCCACCACATTGCCGACTAAAATAGCGGGCTTGCCGTCTGTGCCCGCTCGGTGGACGTGGACACTATAGCGGCCATTAACGTTGGTGTTGTTATTGAGGTTTCTGGATTTGTCCGTGCGGCCCAGGTCTTGGAATTCCACGTAGCGCACATCCACGTTAGGGGAGTGCATGAACATCGTGTGACCGCGCTGCCCAACGGGAATCTTGTCACCGTTTTCGCTGGCAATGATAATGTTGCGACTTTGGTTGGCAACGTAGGCTTTCAGGTCACCGCGCGGGGTGTCATGGTTGTACTTGAGGGTTTCTTCAAGGGTGATGGTCTTCCCGTTGATGGACTTGATGGTGACCTCTTCATCTTCAGTCTTGGGGTCCCATTTGTTGCCATTGTTGGCAGAGGCCCGAAACCGAGTGCCTGTGAGAATGAGCGAGTCGCCAACTTGCCAGTTAGTGGGCGCTTTATCGAGCACAAGGGTGCGATCGCCCGCCATCGGATTTTTAGAGACCTTGAGGTGAGAGGTCTTTGCCTGGCCAAACATCTCCACGGTGCCGTGGGAAATCAAACCTCGGCTAAATTGCTTCGGATCCCAGTTAGTGTTGATTTTGCCGTTGTCGGCGATCAAAATTTCGGTTTTTACGCCAGCTTTAACTGGGTTGGCTTTGGTACCGACCTGAAGCTTGCCTTTGTGGCCTACCACAAAGGTATCGACCACCATTTTGGTGTTTTTATTGGTGGCAAACTTTAGATTACCTTCTACGTTAAGCGTGAAAAGTCGGGCATCGCTGGTGCTGTTGTAGGAAACTGAAACTCCGTGCTTAATGTGAACTTTGGCGTTGTTCCCAGGGACTCTGCCCCCTTCCCAAGTGTTTGGATCAAACCACGAGCCGTTTTTCTTAGCGACATGCGTGGGCTTTCCGGAAACCAGCGCCATAGCTGCGTTGTGTTCCGCTTGTTTTACCGGGTCATTGTGATGATTCCCGCCCATAGTTGCATGTGTTGCCGAGGCTGCCGCTGATGGTGTCATAAATTGAAAGGCCTGAAAATGTACATGTAGTGCAATGGTTTTCAGGTAGATGCTTTATCAATGCTTGATGATCTTTTTTTCCCCTTCACAATTGCATGTCCGGATTTATACGTCGGTGCAAATGCCTAAAACCATTTGCCAACATCAAGTAAGCCTTGTGTATCAATCGCTTCACACTTTATGAGTGATGTGTAAAGTTTTGTAAGTGAATTTGGGCGGAGTAGCTTTAAAAATGATTTAGGGGGGGATACCCCTCGGGGATAGGCTTGATGCGATCGCTTACTTCAGAAAATGGTTAAAAATAGTCTTTTGTGGCTGAAAAAGGCAGATCGATCTTGATCCATTCGTTACACAACGTCATGGCGACTTGATATTTCTCAGGGGGAAGCTTGTGTCGAACAGTGTGAGTTATTACCTTTCGCCATACGTTGCGATAATCGTTTTAGTCTCTGGATGTATCAATTAAATCTAGTCGTGGTGTGTCATACGTAGTCGTGAGCTTAATGCCACTGCTAGATCAGTCGTCAGGTCAGTAACTGGGAGGATAAAGGCCGGATGAAGGCTTGATGAGGATGGCCATACAAAAAGCCCCTGGTCGTTTTGTTGAAACAAAACGACCAGGGGCTTAATACTAAGTGCTGTCCTTAAAAAGAAAGGGAAAAGCAGGGTTCGTGACCCAACAAAGCTCTAGAACCCGATCAATAATCGAACGGTATGACTAGGCAGTCACCATTGCGGGTGTTGCTGCAACATCCGTGAGAATGCCTTCTGCCTGAGCCATGAATAGCATGAGATCCATCACACGGTTGGAATAGCCCCACTCATTGTCATACCAAGACAAGATTTTGAAGAAGTGAGGATTGAGCTCCATGCCCGCTTTGGCATCAAAGATGCTGGAGCGAGGATCGCCTGTGAAGTCGGAGGAGACCAAAGGCTCATCAGTGTAGCCAAGGACGCCACGCAAGCCATTCAGAGAAGCTGCCTTCATCCGAGCGCAAATTTCGGAGTAACAGGTGGCTTTTTCTGTGCGGAAGGTGAGGTCTACCACTGAAACGTCAGGAGTCGGTACGCGAACCGCCATGCCAGTGAGCTTGCCAGTGAGTTCGGGGAGCACCAAGGTAACGGCTTTGGCTGCACCTGTGGAGGCTGGAATCAAGTTTTGACCTGCGCCGCGACCGCTGCGTAGATCTTTATTGGAAGGGCTATCGACCGTGGGCTGCGTTGCGGTAGAGGCGTGGATGGTGGTCATCAAGCCTTCTGCCAAGCCAAAGTTGTCATTGATGACTTTGGCAATTGGTGCCAGGCAGTTAGTGGTGCAGCTAGCGTTGGAAACGATGCGATCGCTCACTGGGTTGAATGTTTCATGGTTCACCCCAACCAAGAAGGTGCGAACCTCTCCGGGGCTCTTGGTAGGTGCAGAAATAACCACCCTTTTAGCGCCCGCAGTTAGGTGCGCATTCGCAGTTTCGTGGGTTGTAAAACGACCGGTTGCTTCGACAACATAGTCCACCCCTAGCTCACCCCAAGGCAACTCAGTCGGGTTGCGAATGGAGGTGCAAGGAATAAACCTGCCGTTAACGATAATGCCATTGTCGCGGGCTTCTACCTCTCCGGGAAATGTACCGTGGGTAGAGTCATATTTGAGAAGGTAGGCCAGGGTTTCAGGCGCAACCAAATCGTTAATCCCAACAAACTCAATATTGCGGTTTTTGATCGCCGCGCGGAAGACCAATCGACCAATGCGGCCAAAGCCATTAATGCCAACTTTTAAAGCAGCCATAAGCAGTTACAAGGGGTGCGATTACGTAAAGGTTTGGAGCAGAATGTTTTTCCCTGCCTATAGTTATTTAGCGGGATAAAAAAGGAAAACCCAAGGAACTACACTTTTCCTTCAGAGTTGCGATGCCAACTGCTTAAGTGATGTAACTGAACGTGTCGGAATATGGCAACAAATCACCGATTCAATATATTCAAAACAAACCTGATGGTTTGCGCTATCGCATTTTGTTTGGGATAGGCAAAGCTTTGTGAGTCAAGGCTTTCGGTGCTGTGCTGCGAGTTGGTAAGGACGGTGCAATATCGAGAGTCGTGTAAATTCAAACGCGTTTTGCATGGCCAAATTTGAGTGCTAATTCGAGTGAGTAAATATGCTTATTTTCCTCTTTTGGAAGGGGCTTCTTATCGGGTCTATCTTCTTTTATAAAAACTGTGACTGAATAGATGCCTGAGGTATGCCTTTGTAGGGGGTAGCTGTTGTTGATAAAACTACTGAATAATGACTCCTGATATGTAGCTTTATATGCCTTGGAATTGAATAAGAGGGCCTTGGGGGGTGAGGCGTAGGGCTCTGAGGGTGAACGAAGAATAAGGTTTTTGGGGTTGATTGCAGAAAACTTTGGTAGGTGCCTGATAGGTCAGTAATGGCACACGCACCAAGGACTTGCGCAAGCGCTATTGAGCCTCTAACACCTTCTCACTGTAAGGATACCTACCTATGAAAACTGCAACCGTCGCCAGGACTGTACAGACGAAAGCTGTCCCAACTGTATTGCGAATGGGCAGTCGTGGCCCTGAGGTCACTGACCTACAGCATCTTCTCCTCTCTAAAGGTGGCGCTAGCACCGCTGGTCTGGGTTTGTCTTTTGTAGATGGCGACTTTGGCGTCGAAACACAAGCCGCAGTTCGCGCCTTTCAATTTCTTCGGGGCATTAAGCAGGATGGGATTGTTGGTCCACAAACCTGGAAGGAATTAGCTAACGCTGCTATGTGGCCTACTAATGTGCCAGGCGTGTTTCTCCGTCAGGGGGATACGGGGGCCGAAGCCTTGCAAAAATTGCTCATCTTCAATAACTTCTCCATTGGTGCGATTGATGGCATCTTTGGTCCGCGAACCCATGCCGCTGTCGTTGAATGGCAGCTACAGCTTAATCTGGTTACCAACACAGTCGGTGTTGTGGGGCCATTGACCTTTGGACTGCTGCGCGACAATATCGGCTAGGCGCTTTGGCTGGCATGAAGATAGTCTTACTGATCAAACCGTGAATGGATGAAGGCGATGCTGCGATTCCACTGCACGGTTTGATTTTTGAGCTGTTGGCTAAAGTGCGATCGCACTTTTTCAATCTCTGCGGTACTCATGCCGTGGGCCTCGAGGCGCTCGCAATACTTTCCGCCTTTCTCCAGCCAACGTTTCAGGACTGCTGGTGTGATTTCCAGGGGCGTTTGAAAGGTGGCAATGTCTATGTCGCAGGTGAGACCTGCTTTTTCAAAGTTTTGCTGTAAGTCGTCAACATCCCAATTCACCATCGGATCTGCTGGGTCATTGTATAAGGCGGCTTCCGCTTCGCTGAGTTGTTTGTACAAATTGGTTTCTATAGCGGTTTCATCGAGGAGTTGAGAGAGCCTTTGACTCCTGGCTGGGATCGATTCGGCCAAGACGATTTTCCCTTGTGGGTTGAGGAGTTTGCTGAACTGCTGAATGGCTTTGGGTTTGTTTTTGGTTGCCATGAGTGCGTTGCGACCCAGGATGCCGTCAAATATTAGGGGAGAAGCGGTGTCAGACTTTTTTGCTAGCTTTTTCAGTGCGGTTAACCAGCGGGCAGGCTCGATTTTGATGATAGTGGGTCTGTTCAGGGCGCTTAGGAATTCCGACTGCTCGACCAGAGCCTCGTAAGCTTGTGCTGTATTCACGCAGCTATATACGCCGCCTTCAGGGACTTGGCGGATGGCTTCCCAGGTGAGAAGGCCGGTACTGGCATTCAAGTCGAGGAGTAAATGGTGGCGCTGGGGATTGAGCATGGTGAAAATGCGATCGCGCACCTCTCCTAACTGTTCTCCAAGGATGCCAGTTGCCCGCTGTAACCATTGGTCTTGTTGGGGATCGGCTGGCCCAAAGGTAAGCGCTTCGGGCCGTGACCTTTCCGCATTGCTTTCTACCAAAGCTGCCAATTGCGCTTCCCGTCGCTGGGCTACCTGGGTTTGAATCCCCGCTTCATAGCCTTGATCTGAAGGCTGATAAAACACCTGACCCTGCAAGCTGCTGGGCAGGTATTGCTGGGCAACCCAGTGATCGCGATAGGCATGGGGATACAGATACCCTGCGCCATGGCCAAATCCCTTTTTATCTCGGCTGGCCTCCCGCAGCACGTTTGGCACATCCCCCGAGCGCTCTTGTTCCACCGCTGTTAAGGCATCAAAAAAGGCCATCACACTGTTGGATTTGGGCGCAGTTGCCAGGTACAGCGTGGCTTGGGCTAGCGGATAGCGCCCTTCCGGCATGCCGACACGATCAAACGCTGCGGCACACCCCGTGACCACCACTACCGCATTCGGATCGGCCATGCCGATATCTTCCCCGGCCAAAATCACCAATCGCCTAAAAATGTAGCGGGGATCTTCTCCGGCATGGACCATGCGCGCCAGCCAATACAGCGCCGCATCCGGATCGGACCCGCGAATGCTTTTGATAAAGGCGCTGATCGTATCAAAGTGGGCGTCGCCTTCTTTGTCGTACAGCACGGCTCGCTGCTGAATAGAGTCTTCTGCAATGGGCAGGGTGATATGGATACGGCCTGCGTCATTGGCGGGTGTAGTTTCGACCGCAAGCTCCAGCGCATTGAGCAATGTGCGGGCATCGCCATTGGCGACATTGACTAGGTGCTCGCGGGCCTCTGGGTCTATGTGAATGTTTTTATCGCCATAGCCCCGATCTGTCATCTCCAGGGTTTGCTGCAAGATGGCATCAAGATCTTGATCTTGTAGCGGCTTCAGCTGAAAAATCCGAGAGCGGCTCACCAGCGCTTTGTTCACCTCAAAAAACGGATTTTCGGTGGTGGCGCCAATCAAAATGACGGTGCCATTTTCAACCCAGGGCAGCAGAGCATCTTGTTGTGACTTATTGAATCGATGAACCTCATCGATAAACAAAAGGGTGCGCTGATCATATTGGCCACGGTGGGCCTGGGCCACTTCTATGGCATTGCGAATATCTTTCACACCGCCCAGCACTGCGTTAATGGCGACGAACTGAGCACGGGTCGTGTTAGCGATGACGCGGGCAAGGGTGGTTTTCCCAGTGCCGGGCGGCCCATAAAAAATGAGTGAGGAGAGCTGGTCCGCCTGAATAGCGCGACGCAGCAGCCGACCTGGACCAATGATGGCGTCTTGGCCAATGAATTCATCGAGTGATCGCGGCCTCATGCGAGCGGCCAGCGGTGCTTCGGATGCAATCAATTCCTGCCGGTGCTGTTCAAAAAGATCCATTGGTCCACCCTTATTCTTTGCTCAGCGCCAAGCGAGTGCTCCAGTTGAGTACTTCGCCTCTCCTGCCTAGTCCAGTGCTCCAAACCCGCACCTCCATCCAGCTTTCCATCCAGTTTTGGAGAAAGGCTTTGGGCATACTCATCATGTGCTGCTAAGGGTTTTCATAGCCCTAGGGTAGCGAATAATAGACTGCGAAATATCAGGTCTGGGAAAGAAGCGCCGCTATAGGGAAACACGCCATGCTGGCTGATTGTCCAACGAATCCAACCGCCCCGAGTCCAGGGTTAGAGATAGATCCTGCCGCATTTTATAACGCGTTGTGGCATCACTCAGCCCATGGCATGTACGCCGTAGAGGTGCTGGATAAGGGAGCAGATTTTCGCTTCTTAGCGTTTAATCCAGGGATGATGCAGCTCAGTGCTATACCTGTTGAGGGCCTTCAGGGAAAGTCATTGGATGACGTGTTTCCGAGTGCGATCGCCGATACCTATCGTCAGCATTATGGGCAGTGTGTCCGCTCTCAGCATATGACTTCCTTCGAGGAAAAGGTAGCGTCGTCCAGCGGTGATGCAGCTAGCGGAGATTTTGCCTGTGGGGGATCAAGCAGTGGCGATACTTGGTGGAACTGGAGTGTGTATCCGATTAAGGATGCTGCCGGTGAGATTATTCAGCTGATGGTGTCCGCTACTGACATCACAGCGCAGCGGCAAGCTGAAGAGGCGCTTCAGTTGCAGCAACAGGTGATCGATGCCATGCCATCGGTGATTAGCTGGAAGGATTGCCAAAGTCGTTTTTTAGGAGCAAATCGTGCGCTTTTAGAGATTACGAACTGTGAGACGTTGGCGGATCTCATTGGTAAAAATGATTACGATATGCCCTGGAAAAAGGAGGAGGCAGACTGGTTCGTTGAATGTGATCAGCGGATTATGAGGGCTAATAAACCAAAACTCAATATTATTGAGCCTCAACTCCAGGCGGATGGTCGGCACGCATGGCTGCGCACCAGCAAAATTCCATTACACGATGCCGCGGGAAAAGTGTCAGGCATTTTGTGCATCGCTGAAGATATTACGTCACAAAAAGAAGCCCGTGACGAGCAGGAACGGTTGCTAGCCATTTTAGAGGCGACGCCTGATGTGGTCGGTATTGCTGATGCCGAAGGCAACAATTGCTATCTCAACCGAGCGGGGCAGCTCATTTTTGGGATTCCCGCTGAGCAGGTCAATCAGTTTCACATTAGTGAGGTAACGCATCCAGAGATGGCAGAAATGACCATGACTGAAGCGATGCCCACTGCGATCGCAAAGGGCAGCTGGCATGGTGAGTCGCTCATTCGAGATTGTCATGGTCGAGATGTGCCCGTTTCCCAGGTGATTATTTGTCACAAGTCGGCGGCAGGCGAGGTAGAGTATTTTTCCTCGATTATTCGAGATATTAGCGATCGCAAAGCCGCTGAAGCCGTGTTGCGAGAAACGGCTGAATGCCAAGCCGTACTCAACCAAATTACAACGAGGGTTCGTGATTCCCTCGATTTAGATACGGTGATTGCGACGACGCTCAGTACCCTACAAGAAAGCTTGCAACTCGACTACGTTGGCTTTGCCTGGTTAGATCCTAAATCCCTCAATTGGCAGCTGGTTCAAGCGCTTGATGACACCGAACATAGCCGTGTCTTTGGCGATCAGCGTAATGACCGATTGGGACTCGATACTCAAGCGCTTGCCCAGCAAACCATCAGCCAGGTAGACGATGTGAATACCTGCAAACATGCTGAGCACAAAGCCTTTTTGATGGAGCTTCAGGTCTGTTCAGAAATTGTGGTCCCTTTGAGAACAGAGGCCTGTAGAACAGGCGTCATCGTCTGCCAACGGGTGAATGAGCCCCAGGCCTGGAGCTGTAGCGAGGTAACGCTCCTTAAAGCTGTTGCTGATCAGCTAGCCATTGGCATGACTCAGGCTGATCTATACACCCAGACCCATGCTAAATCCCAAGCGCTTTCCCAAAGCCTCGCTCAGCTGAAGCGTACCCAAGCCCAGATTATCCAGTCTGAAAAAATGTCTAGCTTAGGGCAAATGGTGGCGGGTATTGCCCATGAAATTAATAACCCTGTCAATTTTATTCACGGCAACCTAAGGCCTGCTCAGGACTATACCCAGGACTTGTTAGGTCTGATTAACCTCTACCAAAAAACTTACGCTGAGCCTACCGCAGAGATTGCCGAGGAGCTAGAGGCTATGGAGCTAGAGTTTGTCCAAGAGGATTTACCAAAGTTGCTCAGCTCCATGGCCATTGGGACTCAGCGGATTCGAGAGATTGTATTGTCGCTGCGTAACTTTTCCCGTGTCGATGAATCTGCGATCAAGACGGTCAATCTCCATGACGGCATCAACAGTACCTTAGTGATTCTGAGTCATCGACTCAAATCAACCGAAAGTCACCAACGCGTTGCAGTAACTAAGCACTATGCCGAATTGCCTGATGTCGATTGCTACCCTGGCCAGCTTAATCAGGTACTGATGAATATACTTTCAAATGCCATTGATGCCCTAGACCACACCATTGAACCGAGCATTACGATTACCACTGCTCTCAATGGCTCTAATGCTGTTATCCGGCTTGCCGATAATGGCCCTGGCATTCCGCTTGAGATTCAGCCCAAGATTCTCGATCCGTTTTTTACCACTAAGCCGGTCGGGAAGGGCACAGGCATGGGCATGTCTATTAGCTATAAAATCATCACCGAAAAGCATGGCGGTAGCCTCTCTTTTTCTTCTGAAGTTGGGCAGGGCACAGAATTTGTCATTGAGATTCCTATCCGTCAGCCTGAAGCAACCTGATGCCTAGAGGCGATCGCGTACGCTAACTGAATCAGTTCGCCTCTAAAACCCCAAGCTCTTCAACCGACTAACCCTTCGGCCAAAAAAACGCCAGGAGAGCAATCATGATGATTACCCCCGCTGGCGAGAGATTTAACCGTTAAACCTTAAGGCTTCTTGCTAACACACTACCGTTTGGATGAGTAGTGTGTCCTTGTTCAGAAAGCTAATGCGCGAATGTTTTAGCGCTTAGCGAGCTTCTTTTTGCCTACCTTGCGCAGACGAATGGACTCAGGTGTGACCTCTACCATTTCATCGGGTCCGATGTATTCCAGTGCTCGCTCCAAGCCCATTTCCATGGGAGATTGCAGTTGCACCAGTTCATCGCCGGATGCCGCACGGTGGTTAGTGAGCTGCTTAGCTTTGCACAGGTTCAGCTCGAGATCCTGGGGGCGATTGTTTTCCCCGACGACCATGCCCTTGTATACCTTTGTACCGGGCTCAATAAAGAAGACACCGCGGTCTTCAGCATTCTTAAGTGAGTAGAACGTTGCTACGCCTTCTTCAAAGGAGATGAGGACACCGTTACGACGGGTCTCAATTTCGCCGGACATGGGGCGATATTCCAGGAAGCTGTGGTTCATGATGCCCGCGCCGCGAGTGGTGCGCATAAACTCACCTCGGAAGCCAATCAAGCCACGGGCCGGTACCACAAACTCTAGCTGGGCACGGCCATCGCCGGAGACCATCATGTCTTGAAGTTCGGCTTTGCGCTGACCCAGGCGTTCCATACAGCCACCAACGGCCTCTTCGGGGACGTCGAGTACTAGCTGCTCATAAGGCTCACAGGGCTTGCTGTTCACTTCACGGTAAATTACCTGCGGCTGAGAGACTTGGAACTCGTACCCTTCACGGCGCATGGTTTCAATCAAAATGCCGAGGTGCAGTTCACCACGACCCGAGACGGCAAAACGGTCAGGGGAGTCGGTGGGCTCTACCCGCAGGGCCACATTGGTTTCGAGTTCGCGCATGAGGCGATCGCGCAGCTGACGAGAGGTCACAAAGTCTCCTTCTTGACCAGCAAAGGGCGAGTCATTGACCGCAAAGGTCATCTGCAACGTGGGCTCATCCACCTTAATCAGTGGCAGTGCCTGTGGATTGGTGGCACAGGTGATGGTTTCACCAATGTTGGCATCGGCGAAGCCTGCAACCGCGACCAGGTTACCGGCAGTGGCTTCTTTAATCTCAATGCGAGCCAGGCCTTCGAAGCCCATCAGCTTAGTAATTTTGCCCTTAACGATGGAGCCATCTTCTCTGACAAGCGCAGTTTGCTCGCCCTGGCGAATGGTGCCGTTGTGTACCTTACCAATGACGATGCGACCCAGGTAATCGGAGTAGTCTAGCGTTGTCACCTGAAGCTGCAAAGGCTTATCAGGGTCCCCAATAGGCGGTGCAACGTGGTGCAAAATGGATTCGAACAAAGGCTGCATGTCTTTGTCTTCATCTTCCATTTTCTCTTTAGCAAAGCCTGATAGGCCAGAGGCAAAGAGGTATGGGAAGTCGCACTGGTCATCGTCTGCGCCCAGCTCAATGAAAAGGTCCAATACCTTGTCCACAGCGGTGTGGGGGTCTGCGCGGGGACGGTCAATTTTGTTGACGACAACGATGGGTCGTAGGCCTTTCTCAAGTGCTTTTTTCAAGACAAACCGGGTCTGAGGCATGGGGCCTTCATTGGCATCCACAATCAGCAGACAACCGTCAACCATGCCTAATACACGCTCAACTTCACCGCCGAAGTCCGCGTGACCAGGGGTATCTACAATATTGACAAGCGTGTCTTTGTAGTGGACCGCCGTGTTTTTGGAAAGAATGGTGATGCCTCGTTCGCGTTCAAGGTCGTTGGAGTCGAGCACGCAGGTGGGAACGGTTTCATTTTCACGGAAAATACCGGACTGCTCCAGCAGAGAGTCTACAAGGGTTGTTTTGCCGTGGTCTACGTGGGCGATGATTGCAACGTTGCGAATAGGAAGGCTCATTAGGTTTCGCGGTGGGTTCCAGTTTGGAAATCAGGTAACGGAATGTACGCTCCTGAAATAAAGCTTAATTAATTGTAACCTACGCTTTGGCGGCTGAGATGCACAAGGCTCGCTAATTTCGGCGTTTTGTCTATAGAAGACTTTTTCGTCAGCACCCCTTACCCGATCAAAACCTTACAGGGTGCGTGATGGGGTGACATAGCCTTTGTCCGCTGTTAAAACGTGGCCAATAAATAATCAGCGATCCTTGATGTCTTTCGAGGGCTGTGAGGGCGTTCTTTTCAGTATTTATACCCTAATTTGCAGAATTATTCGTTGACTGCGGTTTTATTGCTTGTAACATTTGTCTGCGGCGTGTCGTTGCTCTTTATGGTGGTGGGTGGGGCGAGCTTTTCCTTCTTGAGGGTTTGCTCGAGTAGCGCTTGGGGTAACTCGGTTCCGCAACGACGGCAGTATTGAGCGTCTGTTTCGTGGCCGAGGAGGCCGCAATTGCTGCAAGTGAGGCGGACAGAGTTTTGGACCTTGGTAAATTGCTGAATGAAATTGCCCACTTGTGTGGGGATTAGGGCAATCCCCGTCAAGATCATCATGATGGTGAGCCCACGACCGGCTTCAGAGACAGGGGTAATATCGCCAAATCCTACGGTGGTCATAGTGACCACCGCGAAATAAACCGCATCTAGGAAGGTGACAAAGTCTTGGCTGTTGACTTCGTGCTCGGCCTGATAGATGGCTCCAGAATAGATAAAGATGATCGAAAAAAGTGTGAATAGGATGCGGGCAAAGATGAGGCCTTCTGATCCACTTAATTTGCTAAACCAAGTTTTTTGTTCAAAAAAACGGGCGAGTCGTAGAATCCTGAGCCAGCGAATGAGTCTGAGAAATCGGGTATCTACAAAGCCCAGCACAAAGGGCAGAATGGCGACCAAATCGATCAGGCCGTAGATGCTGAAAATGAATCTCAGAGGCCTTTCGGCTGACCACAGACGGATGGCATATTCGGCGGTGAAGAGCGCCAGAATGATTTTGTCGGCAATGCCAATGCCTAAGAGGACTTGAGGCGGGAGGGGGTAGGTTTGGGCGGCAAAGAGAGCGGCGGAGAGCAGGATGAAGATAGCGATCGCGCCATTCACCGCTGTGCCTACGGGCGTATTGCAATTTTCAAAGACCTCTCGTACCTGTGCTCTCACTATTGTGGGGCTCCGATAGTTAGTGCTGAATCGTTAGCTCCTATTAGCTCCTAATTGTGAACTCCAGTGAATTGCAAGCTCCCGTAGGGGTAGCTCGCATCTTTTGCGGTTTGTCGTCAGATGTAACGCCTTGTTCATATGGATCATCACATTATCTGTACATAGCGCCTACGCCTTAAAGAAGCCGATTAGGATAGCGAGGGTCATTGATTTGAGCAGGCTTTGTGAGTTTTCAGGCTCTGGGGGTGTGTCTTAACTCTATTTGATCTCGAGGTGAGTCAGGGAAAGTCCGGTGAAAATCCGGCGCTGTGCCGCAGCTGTCAAAGTCAGAATACCTGCTTCGTCTCCTATCCACGTCTTAAATCTCTTGATGGCCTGCGTCGCACGGGCTTGGAGTCAAAAGCTATGGTTCTTATTCAAACATCCGACACGCTCTCAGCCGCTCAATTTACGGCTCAATTGACGGAGGCACCGCCGCCTAACGCTGACCCGCACTGGTCGCTCGCTGCGACACCTGACGCAAATATTGCAACAGACCAGTCCCATGCTGCTCGTAGCGCCATTAACCGTAACGCTATCTATCGTGAGCTAACGTTGCCTGCGCTACCGATGGCAAGGCCTTTGCTGATGGTTGGCCATGGTACCCGTAACCCTAAGGGACGTCAGGACCTGATCGACTTTGCCACTATTTATCAGCAGTTGGATCCTTCTCGCCCTGTGATTCCCTGCTTTTTAGAACTGACTGAGCCCAGTATTCAAGATGGCATCGATCAATGTGTGGCCCAAGGAAACACCGACATCTCTGTACTGCCAATTTTGCTGTTTGCGGCCCGTCATAACAAGTTTGATGTCACTAATGAGTTAGACCGGGCAAAATTGCGCCATCCTCAGCTCACCTTTCACTATGGCCGTCACTTCGGCCTCAATCCGGCCATCTTAGACCTGTGGAAAAAGCGTTTAGCGCTGTTGGATGCCCCTGAGTACAATCCCAACGAGATTGAGCGAAAAGATACGGCGCTCCTTTTCATTGGCCGAGGCTCTAGCGATCCGGATGCCAATGGTGATGTGTATAAGCTTGCTCGTATGCTCTGGGAAGGCAGTGACTATCACACAGTAGAGACTTGCTTTATTGGGATTACCCATCCTCGCTTGGAAGAGGGCTTTAGAAGGGCGCGGTTGTATGAGCCAAAGCGGATTATCGTGCTGCCCTACTTTATGTTTACGGGGGTGCTGATGGAAAAAATTGATGCGATCGCCTCCCAACAGCAAGCCCTTTTTCCTGATATGGAAGTGGCCGCGCTACCGGAAATGGGGATTCATCCCCAATTGTTTAAGGTGTTGCGTGATCGTGAAATTGAGACCCAATTGGGCCAGGTCGCCATGAACTGTGAAATTTGCAAGTTTCGCATGGCTGCTGCTGAGGTACATGGGGCTAGTCATGGGCACGGTGGACACGGCCACGGTCATGGTCATGATCATCACCACCATGACTCTAATCCGGACCCTTGCGCAGAGCCCGAGAAATACCATCAGCGGATTTGGCAGGTGCCTTAATCGGCTTTAATGATTTCAAGTGATACCGAGTGTTTTATGGCTGAGTCTACGTTTCAGGTGGGCGATCGCGTGCGAATTAGCACCTTGCCCCCCTACCTCAAAAGTGCTGACCCTATGCCTATGCTAAGGCCCCCCGATTTGGTTGAACTAGGGGAGGAAGGGACGGTTCTATCTCGCCAGCCAGGAGGGTACTTGGGGGTACGTTTCAATCGAGGGTCTTTTTTATTGGATGCCCAATACTTGGAATTGGCGGCAGAGGCAGAAGCTTGAGTGTGTGATCAGTGATTCTTTCTAACCATGAGTTGGGCAATGAGGAGTTGGGCAATGAGTTTTTGCTTTATTCAAAAATTTGTTGCCTGAGAGGTTCAGTCCGTGTGGTAAATTTATTACCCGTGGCGCGGTGAGTAAATGTCTGAGCACGGGTGTATCAGCAGCATGTTTATGCTTGATAAGTGGGGGTCGCTAGCTCAGTGGTAGAGCATTCGGCTTTTAACCGACTGGTCCTGGGTTCGAATCCCAGGCGACCCATTTTTTAGAGGCGGTACCTAACATAGTTTTCCTTTATATCTTTGATTGAGCCCGGCTATTGAGCCGAGCTTTTTTTGTGTCAGCTTCTATGGTCTTGCCCCTAAAATACTCCGAAAAAAGAAAAAACGGCTCGTGAGGCGTAAAGTGCTGAGAACCGTTTGCCAAAAAGGCAAGTAAGCCTATCACAGGGATCCAGGCTTATTGAGTATTCACTGGCTCAAACAAAACAAATCGTCACAGCGTAATGTTTTGACATATTATTGATTTATAAGAACCTACGTTAACGAACCGAAGCAGATATCTCTTGAAAATATCTGTAGAGACATCTGGTAGGAGTTTTAGGTTTGCCACTCGGCAAGAGATAAATATTAGGAGGATATGGAATGGCGCTTGTACCTATGCGGCTGATGCTTGATCATGCAGCTGAGAACGGTTACGGGATTCCTGCATTTAACGTAAACAACCTTGAGCAAATTCTGTCCATCATGCAGGCTGCTGATGAGACTGACAGCCCTGTAATTTTGCAAGCTTCACGCGGTGCGCGGAAGTACGCAGGCGAAAACTTCTTGCGTCACTTGGTGATGGCAGCGGTTGAGACCTATCCCAATATTCCTGTGGTTATGCACCAGGACCACGGTAACGGCCCCGCAACTTGCTACTCTGCAATTCGCAACGGCTTTACTAGCGTTATGATGGACGGCTCCCTCGAGGAAGACGCCAAGACTCCTGCTAGCTTCGAGTACAACGTTAACGTTACTCGCGAAGTGGTTAAAGTGGCTCACGCCATTGGCGCTAGTGTAGAAGGTGAGCTAGGTTGCCTAGGGTCTCTCGAAACTGGCCAAGGTGAAGCAGAAGACGGCCACGGCTTTGAAGGTAAGCTCGACAAGGACCAGCTCCTCACTGACCCCGAAGAAGCGGCTCAGTTTGTTGAAGCGACTCAGGTAGATGCTCTTGCCGTTGCCATCGGTACTAGCCACGGTGCATACAAGTTTACGCGTAAGCCTACTGGCGAAATTTTGGCAATCGACCGCATTGCAGAAATCCACAAGCGCTTGCCTAACACTCACCTCGTAATGCACGGTTCTTCTTCCGTTCCCCAGGAATGGCTAGAGATGATCAATGCCCATGGTGGTGCAATTCCTGAAACTTACGGTGTACCCGTCGAAGAGATTCAGAAAGGCATCAAGAATGGCGTTCGCAAGGTGAACATCGACACCGACAACCGTTTGGCGATTACAGCAGCCATTCGTGAAGCGGCTGATGCAGATCCTAAGAACTTTGACCCACGTCACTTCCTCAAGCCTTCCATCAAGTACATGAAGCAGGTTTGTGTTGCTCGTTACGAAGCGTTTGGTGCTGCTGGTCAAGCTTCTAAGATCAAGCAAGTTGGCGTAGACGTCTTTGCGACTAAGTACGCTGCTGGCGAACTGGATGCAAAAGTCAAAGCAACTGCTGCGGTTTAATCCGGTTTAATCATCGGTTGAGTTGTTAAGTCAGCTCGAATAACGCAAAGCCCTCGAAAGATGCATCTTTCGAGGGCTTTGCTATGGTCGTTATTTAATCCCAGGCAATATTGCTCAACCCGTGTTCTATCAGTGAGACTTTATCAGACCGAGCCTTATATGCCGTCAGCTTTTACAAATAGCAATAGCTGAACGGCGGACCCTGTCAGTGAGCCTAAAAATAGGAAGAGCAGGGTACAGCTGAGGCCGCCGCGCCACCATCTTTTTTTCGCTAAATTCCAGATGGTGGAGCCCACTAAAATGCTAAAAGCTACGGGCAAAGCGACTAAGAAAAGAGTGGCGATCGCATTCGTTAGCCAGTTGATTAATGCAGGCAATGTCCATAGGGTGGATGGTGCGATCGCAGCCAGTGCGCCCGAGAGTAGCCCAAAGCAAACGGCTCCTGGAATCCACCCGCTGTTGAAATATTTTTTGAACGATCTTTTGAGCCGCATGCTGGGAGTTTGATGACGGTATAGCCGACGCTTCCGCATTTTTCTAGTCAGCGATCGCCGACGCATCTCAGCCATATTCTCAATCACCCCCTTCGAAAAAAGCTATCCGTAATACAAGTTTTCCCGTTCTATCGTCGATGAGATAGCTCATTAACGACGAACTTATCAATACTATTCAGGTTTGCCATTAGACATCTGGAAATCTTGATGGGTAGGTTGATTCTTTATAAAAGGCGCTCTGAAAGGCATACAGAAATTACCCGCGAGTGTACTTTCGCGTCCAGCAATGTGCTTTTACAGTTGAATTATGGGGTCAACCTACGTAAGGGGTTAAACCCCATGGCTTCTGAGGCAAGCGCTTTATCCTATTGCTAGGGCAATTCACAATGACTGAGCATGATGAGTTTCGGGTGTATTTAGAAGGTGCGTCTGCCAGCTCTGATAAGCAGGGCTCTTCCGATAAGCAAGGCTCTTCTGAGGGCCAAGCTATTTCCTCAGACCACCTCTATACTGAGGTGCCGCCACCCCCACCGCCGACTGTTTCAAAAGCGCTGACCGGTTTTTCCCCGATGGAAAGAATCGCGTTAGAGGGCCAAGCGTATAGAGGGCTATCGAGCGGACATTCGCCTTGGTGGGTGATTATTTCAGGCTGGATTTTTCTGGGATTGCCTGGTCTGGTATTTGCAATTTTTGCTGTGATTTCAGGTGATTTGGCGATGTTGCTGGCGCTGGGTTTTCCTGCTGTACTATTTGTGATTTTGTGGCGGGGGACCCAGGCAAAGCTGGCTGCCCAGCGAGCAAGAATGCAGCGTCAGGCTAGACGCAAAATGGCGATGCAGGATGATGATCGTTGCTGAGTACCCAGCTAAGACTTTTCGAGGGCGAGATATAATTTTTATCAAAAGAATTTTGCTGAATGGCTGCTATTAGTTCACCCTGAACAACATGTGCGGCTGTGGGCATGGGCTTTTGAAGGATTTGGCCGTCGATGTATTCACTGGCTGGTTTGGCTTTAGGCAACTGCAGAAAGTCTTCTAAGGTACGGGGTTGATTGTGGTCTGTACCATTACGTCACCAAAGGACTGGCTGGGACTCGTGTCATCGCATCGCATGTTCAAAGGGGCCTCGCTGGTTTAACCAGCGAGGCCCCTGAAGTCAGCTTAAACGAGTTACTGTGCTTATCGACCCCCAGCCATTGCAGGGACTTTCGCTATCTTCTGCATCTCTGCCAAAATAGCCGAGACGTTGGCCTTCGCATCACCAAAGAGCATTTGAGAGTTGTCTTTGTAGAACAATGGATTGTCTACACCCGCGTAGCCTACGGACAAGCTGCGCTTCATTACGACGACATTTGCTGCGTTCCACACCTCCAATACAGGCATGCCTGCGATGGGACTAGTGGGATCTTCCAGTGCACTAGGATTTACCGTGTCGTTTGCTCCAATGACCAGCACGACGTCAGTGTCTGAGAAGTCCTCGTTGATTTCGTCCATTTCGAGTACGGCATCATAAGGCACATTAGCCTCTGCAAGGAGGACATTCATGTGACCTGGCAGGCGGCCCGCAACGGGGTGGATGCCAAAGCGCACATTGACGCCGCGATCACGCAAAATCTTCGTAATATCAGCTACGGCATGCTGCGCCTGCGCCACGGCCATGCCATAGCCCGGTGTAATAATCACACTCTTAGCATCATTGAGTAGCTCAACCGTTTCTTCAACCGTTGTGGACGTGGCATTGCCAGCAGGCGCAGTGCTGCCAGAGGCTGTGGACGTTGCCCCTTGGCCAAAGCCACCCAAAATAACGCTGATAAAGGAGCGGTTCATGGCCTGGCACATAATGATGCTGAGGATCGCACCACTGCTGCCCACCAGGGCACCTGTGACAATCAGCAAATCGTTCGAGAGCATGAAGCCTGCTGCTGCTGCTGCCCAGCCAGAGTAGCTATTGAGCATGGAAATCACAACGGGCATATCCGCGCCGCCAATGGCTGCAACCAAGTGAATACCGAGCAAGCCAGCCAATCCACACATGCCAAGCAAAGCAGGCAAGCCAGCGGTGCTTTCAGCACCCATGAAGACGAAGCCCAGAGCCACGGTGCCAACGAGGAGGCCGATATTGAGCAGATGGCGAGCAGGGAGCATTAACGGCTTGCTGCTGATAATGGCCCTCAATTTGCCAAAGGCAACGACAGAACCGGTGAAGGTAACGGCACCGATGAAGACACCCACGTAGATTTCAATCATGTGAATGGTTTCTTCCGCGCCAACCAGGCCAGCTTCTGGTTGTAAGTAATTGCCGATGCCCACCAGCACGGCGGCCAAACCTACAAAGCTGTGAAGTACCGCCACGAGTTCAGGCATTTCGGTCATTTCGACCCGTGAGGCTAAAAATGCGCCGATAATGACGCCAGGGATAATCACTGCCACGAGAATGCCATAGTTGGTGACGCCAGCGCCCAGCGCTGTTGCGCCGATGGCCAAGGCCATCCCAACGATGCCGTATAAATTTCCACGTTTGGCGGTTTCCTGGTTAGAAAGTCCGCCCAGGCTCAAAATAAAGAGGACGATGGCCGTGATATACGTGACCGTCACTAAATTATTGGACATTGAGGTTAATTCCTTTGATTTCTTGAGTGCTTGATCAATTCCTGTGTGGCCAATTACTTGCGGAATTACTTTCGGAACATTTTGAGCATGCGCTGGGTAACCAGGAAGCCGCCTGAGATGTTGATGGTGCCAACGAGAATGGCGATCGCACCCAACACAGTGGTTGCCGTCAGTGCATCTGTTCCGTTGCCATTGAGCTGCAAGAGCCCGCCGAGGATAATGATGCCGCTGATGGCATTGGTCACGCTCATGAGTGGCGTGTGTAGTGAAGGCGTTACATTCCAAATCACCTGCCAGCCGACAAAGCAGGCCAAGACGAATACCGTGAAGTGAGAAAGGAAGGAGGCGGGAGCAGTGAGGCCAATGGCCACAATGCCGCTAGCCAACGCAATGAGACCCAACGCTTTCACGAGCGGTGAGGTCGATTTCGCTGCGGGTGCTGGAGGTGTATCCACAGCGGTTGCTGGTTTGGCAGGTGCTGGGGGAGCCGGAGGCTTCTCTGGTTTTGGCGCAGGCCAGGTGACTTCACCCTCGTAGGTAATCAGTGCACCGCGTATGGCTTCGTCTTCAAAGTCCACACGGTACTCATCGGAGCCGCCCATGTCGCTGAGCAAGTGGTACAGGTTGTTGCCGTATAGCTGGCTAGACTGGCTCGCCATGCGGCTAGGGAAGTCGGTAATGCCCACGATGGTGACTTCGTGATAGCTATAAATTTCGCCAGGCTTGGTCACGGCGCAGTTTCCACCCTGCTCAGCAGCCATATCGACGATGACAGAGCCTGGCTTCATGCTCTCCACCATTTCTTGGGTGATGAGCAAGGGGGCTTTTTTCCCTGGGATCAGGGCGGTGGTGATAATGATGTCCACTTCCTTAGCCTGCTCTGCAAACAGCGCCATTTCCGCCGCGATAAATTCGGGGCTCATGGTTTTGGCATAGCCACCTTCGCCCGTACCGTCTTCTTCAAAGCTCAGTTCTAGGAACTCTGCGCCCATGCTTTCTACTTGCTCTTTCACCACAGGGCGTGTATCAAAAGCGCGCACAATGGCTCCCAGACTTTTGGCTGCACCGATGGCGGCAAGGCCTGCAACTCCAGCGCCAATCACCATGACTTTGCAAGGGGGGACTTTTCCGGCTGCGGTAATTTGACCCGTAAAGAACCGACCAAACTGATTGGCTGCTTCAACGACAGCCCGGTAGCCTGCAATGTTGGCCATGGAGCTGAGGGCATCCATTTTTTGAGCGCGGCTAATGCGGGGGATCGCATCCATCGCTAGCACAGTTGCTTGTTTTTGGGCGAGTTGTGCGACTAAGTTTTGGTTTTGAGCGGGCCAAATAAAGCTAATGAGTGATGTGTCAGCATCGAGCATGTCGGCTTCATGCTGACCGTTTGGATCTGCTTGGGGAGGCTGCACTTTGAGGACGACATCGGCGCGATCCCATAGCTCAGCAGCCGCACTCACGATTTCACAGCCTGCGGCTTTATAAGCCTCGTCGCTGAATTTTGCAGCCACGCCAGCAGCGCTTTCTACGAGTACGTCAAAGCCTAGTTTTTGGAGCTTTTTAACGGTGTCAGGGGTGGCGGCTACCCGGCATTCTCCGTCTGCAATTTCCTTTGGAATTCCTATCTTTTTGGCCATTTTTGGAAGCTCCTCTTCAGTGTTTTGAGGCTTCTCCTGATGGGTGCTTTGGGGCGTTTTTTCAGGATCGGATGCAAGCTGATGTGTGGAATTTTGAGCTTTGCTATCAGAGCTATCTTTGGATGAGGTGTCCTTTGGGGTTGAAAGGGTCATTACATCTCCTATGAATTAGGGTGAACAAAAATCTTGAGTAACTCCCTGCCTAAGCCGTTCGTGAACGGCTTGTTGTGGAGGCTTTGCAAGCATGTAGCCCTACCTTCTGCAAAAGCTTTGCCTGGGAGGCCAATCAAGCTTTCACTGGGAAGATAGAGCTAGAAAATGAAAATGTGGATATATGGAGTAACTTTGCGAGTGGCTTTGTTGAGGCCGCAACGCCAGTGTCAAAAGCTAAAAGCCATCAAGTGGGTCTCTGTTTAGGTAGATTATGGGCCGAAACCGTGGTGAGCACACCCAATCGTCGGTGTGTGATTGAGCAACGTTGGCGTGTCAGGGAATGTAAAAGATTAGGCGCAATAAAGAGGCAGAAACCATTAAGTGTCGGGGCCATTAAATATTGGCAGAATAGAAATGGCCTGGGAAAGGGCACACAACAAAGATTGATGTCTGTTAGCAAAAGTTTTTGAAGGTGCTACGGCAGGCGTCACAGGGCCGTCAAAAGGCCCATTAGTGAAGCGCTTTAGGTGTTCTGTGGCTGATGGAATCGCGTCTGCTGAATGAGCTTGTCGGCTTCTCTCTAATCCAGTTCAGGAGGGACATAGTGTGAGTCGTTTATAGGTGCTCAAGCCAACGCCCATGCAATTTATAAACCGTCCACTTCTATATGCGGGCGTTCTACGAGCAGTGTTAGACGTAATATAAGAAGAGCAGCGTATTAAGTTTTAAACCTTGTTTATGACTTTTTGTTAACGCCTGCCTTTTCATTTCGTTTCTGCTAAGTCTTTTTAGTCCATCACCTGTTTGAGGAGTCATCGCGAATGTCTGCTAAGCGTTCTATGTATCGGTTGCTGTCTGGCATAGCCCTGTCCGGCGTTGCGATCGCAACTACCCTAACGGCTATGCCCGTGCAGCCCGGTGTTGCCCAGACCAATCAAGGTCTTACCCTATTTGGAGGTGTGGACTCTGAGTTCCGGTTACCCTACAACCTCCGGAATAATCAGCCCCGCAGCACCCGCGCTCACTACTATTTGCGCGTACCTGGGACTCGTATGGAGCGTGCGGTTTCTACGCTTCGCATTACTTACCCTGAGGCCTTCACCAATCGCCGCGGTGCTTTCAACACGGATCAAATCAAGGTTCGCCGAGGTCGCGGTACAAACGGTCGTGAGATTCCGATTGATGAGGTCATTTGGACACGTGAGTCTGGTCAGATTGATATCTACCTCTCCGAAGATATTCCTGCTGACACCAGCTATGTTATTGCCATGGAAGGTATTCGTAACCCTAACCGTTTCGGAATGCACCGCTTTAACCTCCAGGCAGAGTCTCGGGGTGATGTTTTACCTCGTTACCTGGGTACTTGGGAGCTTCTGGTTGCAGAAGACATGGGTAGCCGGTAAACTGTTGGCTCTGTGCTTGTTTCTTCAGCTTTTACCTAGTCAGCAAAAATAGTCACTTTTAGGCTGGTGAGCCTCGAGTAGGCCGCTTTTTGTCCCGACTAAGAGCCTACGAGCGGCAAGCAAGCACAAACAGCTTTTAGCTAGATCTCAGCAGCAGGAGAATATCAGACCATGACAAAGCGTACCCTTGGCGGCACTTCCCGCAAGCGTAAGAGAGTTTCTGGCTTCCGTGCCAGAATGCGTACTAAGAATGGACGTAATGTCATTAAGGCGCGCCGTAGTAAAGGGCGGGCTCGCTTGGGCGTTTAATACGGTGACTTGTTTTGGTGATTGACCGTGGCGCTTCCTAGAAAGAACCGGCTTGGCTCTTCCCGGGATTTTAGTCGGGTTCATCGCCGAGGTAATCGTGCAGCGACAAAGCATTTAGCGATTAGGGCTCTACGTGTTAAGAACAAGGGCCTAAGAGTCACAAGTATCGATTCTTCAAACGCCACTCAGGCATCTAAAAAAAAAGTCGTTGAAGGGCGTTCTGTCAGTCAGCCTATTCGTAGGCTAGCTCAGCAGTCACCTAGAGTTCTTCGAAAAGGCACAGATGAAGCCTCGTCTGTGCCTTTTTCGTCTTTTGGCATTTCCATTAGTCGAAAAGTCAGCAAACGCGCGGTGGTGCGTAACCGTATTAAGCGGCAGCTAAAGGCGATTATTCGCCAAAACTTGGCTGACATTTCCCCCGGCTGGCAGGTTGTAATTGTGGTTCGGCCTTCAGCATTAGAGTGCGGATTTGACGATTTTTTGCGAGAATTAGAAAGGTTGCTGAAAAAGTTAAATATTCTTAACGTGAGTTAACCCTTCTAAGCTGTCTCTGCCATCACTTGTCAGAGGTTGCAGAAGACTATCCATCATTCGAGGTATGAGACCATGGCCATTGAAGAAGACGTTTATTACGAAGGCGGCCCCCACATCGGTGAGCTCCTCTTCAATATTGGTCTGTCGTTCACCATTATTTGTATTCCGTTGGCTGTAGGTGCCTTTGTTCGGGCGCTGTGGCTGCGCTATCGCATTACTAGTCGCCGCATTTCGATCACCGGTGGTTGGATGGGGCGCGATCGCACCGACGTCATCTACAAGGAGATCTCCAAAGTTGTCACAGTTCCTAGGGGGCTTGGTTTATGGGGCGATATGGTCCTAACCCTGAAAGACGGTAGTCGCATTGAGATGCGCGCTGTGCCGAATTTCAGAGACGTATACGACTTTGTGACTGAGAAAATTTCACCCCAGGCCAAAGTTGCTAGTGGTGCCGTTGGTTCATGACGGTCCTGGTTGGTTCATAGCGGGCCTGATAGAGGGGATGCACCATTGGTGTTCCCCCAGTCGTTCGTGTTTGCGGCGTTGTTTTTACGGTAATTGCGAACATAATTCATGGGCTTACCCATCGCCAAGACCCCCATCCTTCAGATAAATTAAAGTACAGCCTTAATACCTACTGCCTTAAGAGACAGCGCACGCATGGACTTCGGAATCGGCTTCCTTTCAAACAATGTAATGCTGCCAATCCTAGATTTTTTCTATGGGATTGTGCCGAGCTATGGGTTGGCAATTGTCGCCCTTACCTTAGTAATTCGCTTTGCGCTGTATCCGCTGAATGCGGGTTCTATTCGCAACATGCGAAAAATGAAGGTTGCTAATCCGCTCATGCAAAAGCGCATGGCGGAAGTCAAAGAGCGCTATAAAGATGACCCCGCTAAGCAGCAAGAAGAAATCAAAGGTATTTATTCTGAGTTTGGTAACCCCTTGGCAGGTTGTTTCCCTGTCGTCTTGCAAATGCCAATCCTCTTTGCGCTGTTTGCAACGCTTCGAGGCTCACCGTTTGCGAACACTAACTTGCCGGTGAACCTGAAGATTGTCCCTCAGGAGGCTATCGAGCAGGTTGAGCAAGCGCCTCTCACAACTAAGCCTGCCAATATTTTTGTGGCTGATGGTGAGCACTTCCGAGTCAGCGCGGTGGTTCCGTCCGGGCCTCAGATTGGCATAGGCGCTACGACTAAAGTAGAGCTGCGCTCTGTGGATGACACGTCATTAGATGAGCTTAGAGAGGAATATGCAGAAGAAGGCGTTGATATTACCCCTGTTTGGGAAATCACAAAGGGCCAGGAGTTGGCTCAAGTGCAGCCCGATGGCACGATTAAGGCTTTAGCCCCTGGCGATATTACGATTCAAGCTGAAGTCCCTGGTTTAGCGGCTGATAAAGGCTTCCTCTTCATTGAGAAGTTGGGACAAATCGGTGTAACGGGTGAAAACGGTGAAATCCACTGGGATATCCTAGGCATGATTGTGTTCTTCGGTGTCAGTCTGTACGTTTCTCAGCAGATTACCCAAGGTGGCGCCCCTGCCGGTGATGAAAAGCAGGACCAACAGCAGGCGATCGCGAAATTCACGCCGATCATTTTCTCCGGCATGTTCTTGTTCTTCCCATTGCCAGCCGGTGTACTGATGTACATGGTGATTGCCAACATGTTTCAGACGGCGCAGTCCTTTATCCTTTCTAAAGAGCCCCTTCCTGAAAACTTGCAAAAGCTAGTGGATGCCCAAGAAGCGAAGAAGGCTAAGTCTGGCAAATCCGGTGATGCAGATCGTGGCCCCTTGGCTTTTGAGCCGGGTGCCCCTAGAAAATCTGCTGCGCCTAAGAACTCTGGTAAAGGTGCGGCCAAAGCTAGTAAGGCAAAGCCAAAAGCTAAGACAGCTACTAGGCCAAACACCTCGAAGAAAAAGACTCGTACTTCTAAGGGTGGTAGAAAATCGAGTGCGGGTAAGAAAAAGTCTTAATCGCTGTTTCGTAAGTGCCTGTTTCAGGACTGCTCTGAGTTTCATCGGTGTATTTAACTGCCGGTCATTCATAATTCCGATCATGTATTTTTTCTATGGCTCATCTGCTTTTGTTGCGGGTGAGCCATTTCACGATCTAGGGCTTCCTCTGTCTTTACAGGCTAGGGCTTCCTCTGTCTTTACAGGACATTGCATACGGTTTTGGCTTGAACTTCTGATGACGGAATGGTGGCTTTGCAGTTGGCATGACTGTAAAAGAGTTGGCTAAAGCCCGTAGCAAAGTGAATTAACAGTGTAAAATTGGCCCGCAGGGCTTGTGGGCTACATCACGGGCATGTAGCACTGGCACTAAAGGCGCGCAGCGAGAAATTCATGGAAAAGAGCATTAGCTGGCTAGAAAAACTATTGGCATTGCAAGGGCTAGAAGCTAGCGTCAGCGGCGAACAAATGGTGGCAGACCCCGATAAAAAGGATGGTGATGATAGCCTGTGGCTAACCATCGATACGGCTTCCCTGTCGGAGGAGCAAGTGAATGGGCTGATTGGCGATCGCGGTAAGGTCCTGGATGCTATGCAGTATTTAGCCAATACCGTTCTTAATCTGAGTGTCAGTAAAGATGAGCAGCGCGCTTACACCTTGGAAGTCAATGGGTATCGGAAAAAGCGCCAAGCAGAGCTCAAAACGTTAGCGGATGAAGCGGCCGAGAAGGTGATTGCTAACGGTGAAGAGCAGGAAATTAAGGGATTGTCCTCGGCTGAGCGGCGTCAGGTTCATGGCTTATTAGGCGAATACGAGCAGCTAGAGACCTTTAGCCGAGGGCGTGAGCCTGAGCGTAACTTGGTTGTGACCCTAGCCAAGACCAAGCGTGATGCCGACACCTCAGAAGAGTAGTAACGTCGATAGAAGAGTAGTAACGTCGATGATGAGATCTATTCATATTCCGCAGATCTTAAATGCGCCCAATAAGACCCTGTCACTCGACGTGGCTGAGCATTTGCCTCATTTAAAAACGTTGACGCCTGTGAAGGGTGAGCTGAGTGTGACTCACCAAGGTACGTATCTGGAGGTGAAGGGCAAAGCGGATGCGATTATGACCCTGGAGTGCGATCGCTGTTTGCAAAGCTACAATACCCGCGTTCAGGTGGATACGTCAGAAATGATCTGGCTAGAAGAGCCCGTCACTGACGATAGCAACCTTGAAAAAGAAGTGGAGCTTGAAGACCTAGTAGAAGCGCTGGCACCATCGGGTGACTTTGACCCTACAGAGTGGCTGTATCAGCAGATGTGCTTAGCGATTCCACAAAAGCAAATTTGCAACTCTGATTGTAGCGGTATTGCTTTCTCTAATCCTGATGCTACTGAGGACGGGGTTGACCATCGCTGGGCGGCCTTATCTGCACTCAAGCAACAGCTTGCTGAGTAGCAAGCCTGCCTCTAGCAAGCCTGTCTCTATAGAGTGGCAATCTTGAGCTGGCCGAAATCAGACTGGCCACATCTCTGGTGCGATCTTTGAATCGACTCTCGTCAGAGATGTGGTCAGTTTTTGTTTTTACAGACTGGGAGGTTGTTCGGCTGGATGTGGAATTTTTTTGCCCGTGAGACCGTCTACCCATAAATCTATTTTGTCTTCGATGAAAAAAGGTCAGGATAGTTTTTTAGAAACTTAGATTGCCTTTCCTAATGACTATCGGGGGCCATGCATTTGAATTGGTGATATCGCCGCTTTATTCATAGTGGGCACGTGTGTTTACAACAAATTCTATTTGAAACGTAAAATAGGCTGTAATCGTTGCCAGTCTTTAGGATGACTGGTTTTCCCTAGCGTTAGATCAGGTGGCAATTTTTGAATCCCACTTTTGTTTGAGGGGGCTTCGAATGTGTTTTTAAGGGCGATTTGATATTTTCCTGATAGCTTGCATTGATTGCTATCAAAGGGATTTAGCGCATGCAAATGGATTGGCGATAACCATTGAGTTTCCATCCTAAAGTCTATGAAGTTGACATGAACTCGTATTCCCGTTTGAATGATTGTGGTTAGTTAAGGGCCTGTGCCAAGCCCGCTCGATCATCGTCACTGATTGAGTGCATCTTCCGAAGTTGTAATATTCAGCATTTTTTGTAATCAGTTGCTTCCACACTCAAGAGAAGCAAACTCGCTGCTTGAGAAACAACGCCTCTATTTCAACAGCAACTTCTGGCACCTTTAATTCCCAATAGCGCTAATCCCTAATAACGCCAATTTTTGCGTAGTACGTTTGTAGGCTTTTCAAACTTTCTAGCAATAGAGATTTTGTTGGCTCATTTGAAACTAGGTTTGGCGGCAGTTCGGTTATGTCTATCTAATTGATTCTCTAAGTTCCTTAGAGGAGTCGATGTTAGGTTTACAGTTTTTTATTCCCAAGCTTGTGTGTAAGGGGCTTGGCATTGCAGTACGGTTACTTTTTCGGCCCGTACTGAATTGATGTGCGCTTTCTTCTGTCAATGATTTTTAAGTCGATGTCTTTTATGTCGATGATGTCGAATGTCCTGCCAATAACTTGCCAACCAATAGGGAGCGCCGACTAACTTCGTGTCACCTCGGTTGCTTCTAAATTAGGTGTCCTAAATTAGGGGTTACTGTTCCTGGTGTTAGGTACCTGCTCGGGGTAATTGCCCAAGAATCCCTGATTGATTGACGTGGATTGATTGACGTGCCGAGGATTTGTTGACGAGCAGATGGCTGCGCTCTTGACTGACCACCGTTATTACCTACCAGAAGGGACAGTTCATTAATGAAAACAGCATCCATGGATACAATGATGCACAGCAACCCTCACTCTATGGCGGATGAGCCAGGCAAGCATGCCGACCACAGCGCTATGGAAAAACTGATGGCACGCGCAGTGCCCACTCACGTGGCGATCAGGAACGGCGCTTGGTCTGACCCTCGGACTTGGAAAAATGGCAAGGTGCCGGGTGATAGAGCCAAGGTGCTCATCGAGAAGGGGCTGACAGTCACCTACGATCAGGTCAGTGACTCGCGGATTGAAACGGTTGTCAACAAGGGCAATCTCAAGTTTGCAACGAATAAAGATACGCAGCTGATTGTTGAGACTATCCTCAATGGTGCTTACGGTAAGTTGGATATTGGCTCTCAGCAGCAATCTGTTGCTGCCAACAAAAAAGCGAAGATTATTTTTACGAGCGATCGCGCGATTAACACCAAGATTGACCCTACTCAGTTAGGTAAGGGCTTGGTCAGCCATGGTGAAGTGAATATCTATGGTGCCGATAAGCTCGATAAGGTGGCGCTAGTAGGCGATGCCACTGCCGGTAACAATACCCTCACCTTCAAACAAAATCTCGATGGCTGGCAAGTCGGCGATCAGATTGTTTTAGGGGGTACTGGCTATGGCTGGAATGGTAATGACAAAGACAACTCTCGTCTGCAAGACGAAGTTCTCACCATTACTGAAATCAACGGTCGAAAGGTTAGCTTTACCAACAATGATATTAAGGGCGCTAACAACGACGTGTTGCGCTTTGACCACACCCGTAGTGCGCTGGCCGGAACCAATGATATCAACTTATATGCAGCGAACCTGACCCGTAATGTCAGCTTTGAAACTGAAAATGGTAAAGACGTTCCTATCAGCCATCGCGCCCATGTGATGTTGATGCACAACCCCAAAGTGAATGTACTTAATGCGGGGTTTTACGAGTTAGGTCGCTCTGATAAATCTAAAATTGTCGATGATATTGGCAAAAATATAGATGGCTCTTCGGGGAAAGGCACCAATATTCGGGGCCGCTACATGCTTCACCTCCACCAAACCGGTGTGGATGATCCCAATGGACAAGCCGCTCTCCTTAGGGGAAATGCCCTTGTGGGTGGTCCTGGCTGGGGCATCGTGCACCATGAAAGCAATGCGGACATAGAAGAGAATGTTGTCTTCGATGTGGTGGGTGCTGGGATTGTTGCCGAGTCGGGCAATGAGCTGGGCTCCTGGACTGACAACATGGTGATTAAAACCACCGGGATAGGCTGGCAGACGGCGGGGAATCAGCGTGATAACCGCAAGAAAAAATTCGATTTGGGGTTTGATGG
>JBCDAG010000014.1:0-35066 GCA_039186165.1 Cyanobacteria bacterium P01_F01_bin.53 | reverse complement strand
GTGCTGAAGGTGGCGAAGGTGCTGAAGGTGGCGAAGGTGCTGAAGGTGGCGAAGGCGCTGAAGGCGGCGAAGGTGCTGAAGGCGGCGAAGGTTACGAGCCTGGCGATGGTGCCGATCTCGTGACTCCAGAGCCTGTCTATGAAGGCGAGCTATCTTCTGGCGAACAGGCCAACGCTGACTTTGTAGATCAGCTAGAAGGTCAAGCGCTGTATGACGAACTGGAAGACGGTGGTTATGTCGTTTACTTCAGACATGCTCAAACAGAGAGAGACTTTGCGGATCAGGTAACGGCTGATGTCAATGACTTCTCTACCCAGCGTGTACTGAGTGAGTTTGGCATCAAACAGTCTCTCGCCATTGGCGAAGCTTTCGAAGAATCTGACCTCCCAGTCGGTTCAGTGATCACTAGCGACTACGGTCGAGCTGTGAAGACGGCTGCGATCGCCTTTGGTCAGTACGAGAAGAACTCTGATCTGAACTTCTTACCGTTTGAAGATTACACCGACGCTCAAATCGAAGAGATGCGGACAAACGTCACGCCTTTCTTAACAGCTGAGCCGGAAGCAGGCACCAACACCATCATTGTTGGTCATGACGATCTCTTTGAAGCGGGAACAGGCATTTATCCTGATCCTCAAGGCATCGCCTATGTGCTTGACCCTGATGGTGAAGGCGGTTTCGAAGTCGTAGCGAATTTGCTTCCTGAAGAATGGGTTGAACTCGCTGAATTTGCTGAAGGCGGCGAAGGCTCCGAAGGCGGCGAAGGTGCTGAAGGCGGCGAAGGTGCTGAAGGTGGCGAAGGCGCTGAAGGTGCTGAAGGCGGCGAAGGTGCTGAAGGCGGCGAAGGCGCTGAAGGCGGCGAAGGTGCTGAAGGTGGCGAAGGTGCTGAAGGTGGCGAAGGTGCTGAAGGCGGCGAAGGTGCTGAAGGCGGCGAAGGCGCTGAAGGCGGTCTCGCTGCTGGTGGTCTGGGTGACGATATCATCCTGGGCAGCGATCGCAACGACGTCCTCCGAGGCGACCTCAACTCCCGAGACACTCAGGACGACGTTGATGGTGGTAACGACATCATCTTTGGTGGTGCTGGCAATGACCGCATTGGCGGTAAGGCCGGTAACGACATCCTCAGCGGTGACGCAGGTGATGACTTCATCTGGGGTGATGACGGCAACGACATCATCATGGGTGTCACCGGTAATGACACGCTTGTCGGTGACAACTTCTCCGATGGTAGCGGTAGTGACCTATTTGTCTTCGGCAACGGCGACGGTACCGACACTATCCTTGACTTTGAAGTCGGCATTGACCGGATTGGCTTAGTCTCAGGTGAACTGACCTTTGCTGATATCACCATCACGCAAGCTGGCAACAATACCCTCCTGGGCGTAGCCAGCAGCAGTGAAACCCTCGCTATCTTGAACAATGTTCAAGCATCTGCCCTCGATGAAAGTAGCTTCGAAATCGTTCCTGATGTTTCCTCCATTGAGGAAGCTAGGAACCTGATTTAGGGCTCTTTCAAACCCAGTCCCTAGCGTCTAATCGCTAGGGACGAGGGGGAAGAGGTGGATTATTGAAACGGTTGAAAAGCATGGCCTTTAATTTTCCGCCTCTCCCCCTCGTCCCCACTCAGCCAATTCACATAGCAGCCACACAAGACTGGCTTGCTCATCCCATGAAAAAAAAATCTTCTATTCGACTCACCGCACTTTCTCTTGCGACCTCTGTGGGTGTGGCACTTGCGACGGCTACGGCTGCCAGTGCAGCCACCTTCCAGTTTCAGGCCACCCTTGACGAGAGCCTATTTTTGACAGGGGCTCCTGAAATTGGCATTCCACCCCGGCCTGACTTTTACAGAGGCACATTCTCGTTTGATGACAGTTCTCTTACAGGCACTGGCTTTGAAAGCCTGGGTGCTGAGGCTAATCTAAAAGTCTCCTTGGCAGAAGATCCACGCGTGGATCAAAGCTTAGATATTCGCTTTCCTGAATTTCCCCAAGTCAATTTTCAAGACGGCGAGCTGCTAGGGCTAGACTGGTTTGCGGTGTACCACCCGTTTACGAACGTGCCAGAGCAAAACTATCCCGGTGATTTTGTCCGCATTTCAGGCAATCAGCTAACGGATGGTTTTGATCCGACCTTTTACACCCCTGAAGACGAACCTCGCGCCCCTGTCCTTGGGTCAGGAACAGTCGAGTATCGGGCCGTGCCTGAACCAGGGACTGTCCTAGGGCTGGCGGTTACTGCGCTTGCCTGTGCCGGTTACCTTAAGAAAAAGAAGACGCTTCCATCAAGCTTGATAACGAGCACTTAGTTCGACGAAGCAGTTCGACGAATTAGCGAAACCAACCTCTTGTGAAGAGTCAAACTAGTAGGCAAAGTCTGGAGATTTTTCCAGACTTTGCCTTTTCTTTTGTCAGTACCTGGCAATTGTAAGCAACTGACAAAGTAGCCCACTCGCAGCTTTTACAATCCTTCCGACCGATGTTAGGGTTTTACCCTAGGGTTAACCACTAGCCTTTCCAGCTCATCCTTTCGTCCGCCCGATTTTTTATGGTTGTTGAAATCCCAAATGTTTTTACCCAAGAAGAGGTAAAAGATATCTTAGATAAGCTTTCCAAGTCAGAGTTTATTGATGGAAAGAAAACAGCTGGCTGGAACGCACGTGGCGTTAAAAACAACCGACAGCTCAAAAGCAGCGATCCGCATGCCACGGCTTTAAAAGAAAGGGTCAAAACCGCCCTCACTAAAAACTCACTGTTTCAAGCAACCGTAAGGCCAAAAACTATCCATTCCCTGCTATTTAGCCGCTACGAAGTCGGTATGTCCTATGGCACCCACACCGATAATGCTATGATGGCAGGCCGCTGGCGTTCAGATGTGTCCTTTACCATTTTTCTTACCCCCCCTGAAACCTATGAAGGCGGCGAGCTTGTGATTGAAGGGCCAAGCTATGAGCAGAAGTATCGGTTGGGTTCTGGGGCTGCGATCGCCTACCCGTCCTCAACCCTGCACCGGGTTGCACCCATTACCCAAGGTAGCCGTTGGGCAATTGTCGGCTGGGCTCAGAGCTGGGTTAGGGACCCGGCCCAGCGCGAAATTCTATTTGATCTAGACACAGCCCGACGCAGCATTTTTAATGAGCAAGGCAAGAACAAAAATTTTGACCTTATCTCTAAAAGCATGTCCAATTTGATGCGTTGTTGGATAGATTAAGGCCAATTCGAGATTGAGGGGGGCAGAGGGTAATGCTTCTAATCAGAGACCTCAGACGGCCATGACATCAAGGGTATAAGCGATCAACAACACCTTTGGTTGATGGCACGGATTCTTTCTCAAAAAGAAAAATAAGCGCATCGCAACGCTTTCGCAAAACGCTGACGAAGCCTATTTATCGTTACTCAAGGCGTCAACACTGTTTTAAGTGGAAAACAGTTTTAAGGTCGTTTGCCACTTTTTTGTACTGGGGTACTACCCATTGCGGTAAAGTCACGAGCCCAAATGTGTAGAGGATGAACTTCACGCAGTAATCGTCGTGCAAGTTTTTCATGGGCCTTTTTTCTTTGATTTTCCTTTTTCCATTGCCAGGAGAGGTAGAGGCCCCAGAAGGCGACTCCACAAAAGCATATAATCAGTAACCAATGATCCCAACGTCCAGAATCAAAACCTGTATCCAGGTTGACATTGGATATCAAATAGATACACAGCCTTAGCTCAAAATGCATGGTTACTCATAATTGGTATCTGCTCTCAATAGTAATATGCTGACTATCTGGCAAATTCAATCGAAATATAATGTAAGTTATGTGACTATGGATAGCGCGACTTCCAAGTTATCAAAGCGCTTAATCATTACTTAATTCAGCATTATAAAACGTGAGCTCCTTAAAGCACCTAGCCTGTCATCAAGGGCTTTTCTCTGGTTAAAATCTTCTCTCAATAGGGTTCCATTGTTGAAAAAAAAGCCAATAATCTATTATTATTATTCTCAATAGAGAAACTTTGTTAGTGACACGTGTCGTAGTTAATCGTTACAGCTTCATGTAGCACACCTAAAAGACTTACACCATGGTTGCATACACACCTGCTGCCCTCAAGGCAGAACTACATGATCGCGGTTGGCGGATGACCCCTCAGCGCGAAACTATCCTTAAAACATTTCAAAATTTACCCGAAGGCCAACACCTCAGTGCTGAAGACCTTTGTGATCTGTTGAAAAGCGACGGTACGCCCATTGGCCTTTCTACGATTTATCGCAACATTAAGTTGATGTCGCGCATGGGGATTTTGCGAGAGTTAGAGTTGGCAGAGGGGCAAAAGCGTTATGAAATTAATCAGCCCGCTCCCCATCACCACCATCATATGATTTGTGTGAGATGTAGCAAAACCATTGAATTTAAAGATGACTCAGTACTCAAGGCCGGTGCTCAAACTGCTACACAATCTGGCTACCAATTGTTAGACTGTCAGCTTGTTATTCATGCCATTTGTCCGTCCTGCCAGCGCTCCATTTCGTCATAATTTATTCGCCACAATCTATACATTCTGCCACTGGTTCTGCGGTATGAGGGAACCTTTGTAAGCCTATAAAACAAGGCTTTCAGCTATCTTTAAAGAAGATTTCTATAATCCTGAAATGCTTTAAAAGGTAGTTTTCAAAAGAAAATGTGTTGGTGGAACAGGGGCGGCGATTTTACGGTGATGTAATTCGGCCTTTCGAGCAAAAAACAATACCTATTTCCACCGTTCCATAAAAACGCATAAAAAAAGTCCACTGTTGTTTTCAACAGTGGACTGCATATCTTGAGAGGAAAATCGCGATAGCGGCTAAACTTACAATTGAATGTAACTTAATGCACTATCTAGGATGCTGTAGAGGTCGCATCCAAGGCCTTGCTGACCCTTGTGAAGTCAAATCCCATGGCTCTTAGTGCATGCCAGAGGTGACCCTGGAGCATGAAGAAGGCCAGGAAGAAGTGGGCATTCGCCAACCAACAACGAGCTGAGTGAACACCAGGCGCTAGGGCCACCGTATCAGCAAAGTAGGGCGTGATACCCAACTTAATCTCCAAAGGTGCGCCATAAAACTCAGTTGGATAAGCCAGCGTATTCACCGCGCAGAAGTAAGCAGCCACAAAGCCAGCCAAGGCAATGCCACCAAGAGAGTAGGACAAGATGGCTTCGCCTGAGAAGATCAACAGATTCTTAGCCCATTTCAGGGGTGGAACCAAAATATGCCAGACGCCCCCGGCGATGAGCAAGATACCCACAAATACATGTCCACCGACCAAATCTTCCAGGCTGTTAACGCTGGCAAAATGGGTTTGGTAGCCATAGATAACGAAGGGATCCAGCGTAACATTGGCTACGGTTCTAACCGCACCCAAATCAGGATCATAGAGGCCGCCCCAACGGGTTGCTTTGGCAACCAGCAAGAAAGCACCTGCCCCTAGAAATAATAGGTGATGACCTAGTATAAAGCCGATTTTGGCAGGATCATCCCAATTAAAGGCGAACTTGCTGGCCCTGCCACCTACATCCTTGAGACTTTGACTTCCACCTCTGATGGTGTGGAAGATAGCTCCGGCACCGAGTACCGCAGATGAGATGAGATGAATCACACCGACCACGAAGAAGGGATAGGCATCAATTCCAGCATCACCGATGCCAATACCTAGCGTAGCCAAGTGAGGAATCAAAATTAGGCCTTGCTCCCCCATCGGTAGGGTAGCGTCAAACTGGGAGAGTTCAAAGAGTGTAAACGCACCCGCCCAAAAAGTGATGAGGGCGGCCTGTGCGACATGGGCCCCAATGAAAAGTCCTGAGTTGTTTGCGAAGCGGGCATTACCGGCCCACCAATCATATTTTACGGTTTGTTTTCCATATGCTTGCATAATTGCAAAGCCTCATATGTTTTTTTGTGAACAGTATTTATGCGAAGACCTCATGCGATACAGAGCCTACGCTGCTGACATAATTGCCCTTACGAAGCCCTATCAAGGGAAAGGAATCGTTTCAGGCGAAATCAAAAAAGCAGAGGAAAATTGAGGCATTTTCTAACGAAGCGTTAGGCAGGCAACCATGACACCACAGCAAGGGCCTGTTTCATAATTGCCATCAGATTCAGTCATCGCATCAGTGCGGGAAACTTACCCGCGCTTCAATCAACCTTAGGGCACATTAGATCTAATGACAATAGATCTTGATAATTTTACCCAAAAAGCATTAAGGCACTCTGATGAGTTTCCTCGATAATCCCTTTATTTATAGGGATTAGGTCCGACTTTTTACAGTTATTTTTGTAAGGGGCTCATCACAAAATAGTACTTATTGCCAATTGATAGTGTGTTTTTTCTGAGAAATCGGGGCTGATTGCATATCTAAAATGAATGAAACCCCTGTAAATTCAGCACATATTCAAAACGAAGGCGAGAGGTTCATGCAGTCGAACGCCCAATATTACTTTCCTACTATTGAAAATGTTTCTTAATTGTAAAGGAATTGAGTTATACTTCGATTACTAGCTATTGAGACTTGTATTCAATAGTGTGGCTGGATGAATAGCCCAGCCGTCATAAAAACGCCTGTGAAAAACAACGCGCTCATTTAGCACGCATTCTGCGCATTCAATTCCATGAATCATGACCCTAATCTGCTTTGGCTATCAGTTAGTCCACACCTCAAATGCTTTGATAGGCGTTTGCTGGCACGATTGGTGAAAACAGGATCTCTTCGGCAGTGGGAGTATTGCCAAACGGTGGATGAGCCCTGCTGTGTGGACTTGGTGGTAGCCGCCTTGCACGAGTACGTGAGTGATCGCGCTGCCGTAGAGAGTCGAGCGGGTAATGCTCATTACAAAGTGCACCTATTAGGCCATGGTGTGAGTGGGATTGTGGCACTGTTGTATGCTCGCCGTTACCCTGAGCGAGTTGCTTCTCTAACATTGCTTTCGGTCAATGCGACCCCCGCTGTTAACTGGCAGGCTCATTACTATGCGCTGCGGCAGCTATTGCCTTGTAGCCGAGAAATTATTTTGGCTCAGATGGCCCGAAATTTGTTTGGCAATCAACCTGCCCGATTTTTAAAGGCACTGTCCCACTTACTCAAGAAAGACCTCGATAGCAACCTAACCTTTCATTCCTTGGCCCATAACACCAAACTTCCTGCGGGCGGCGCTGAAATCCCGCTGTTGGTGTGTCACGGCGAGCAGGACTCGATTGTGTGCAGTCAAGCTCAAACCCTGTGGCATAACGCCATGAAGTCGGGTGATCGCCTCTGGCAATGTCCAGAGGGTAATCATTTTTTCCACTTCCATCATTCTGAATTGGTCGCCGAGGTCATCGCAGAGCACATAGGTAATGCCAGTTCACAATCCCAGTGCGGCCTAACCAGTCTGGACTCTGTGGCGTCATCTACCTCAGTGATCTCGCAACGGGTCTCATAATAATTCGTTGCATCACTGCTCTGTCCACCCCGTTGTGGCAAGGCAATTTTTCCATTCACTGATTTTCCTATGGCACTTGCTCTACCTCTCGTTTCCTCGAAAGCGTCCCAGGTCAAACCCCTCATTTCTGCCAGGAGGAACAGAGCGTTTGATCCCTCCCAGCTAGTTGAGTTCAATCGCCATGACTCTTTGCCCACTAGCGATAATAGCTTTTGGCGGATTGAGAGTGGTTATGTGCGTACCTTCACTTGGAGTGCCGATGGCGATCCCATTCCATTGGGTTTTTGGAAGGCGGGCGATATTGTAGGTCCGGTCATTGCCCAGGTTCGTCCTTATGAGGTTCAGTGTCTGAGCCCCGTCACCGCTAGTCATTTGGGACGTACCTATGCTTTCCCAAGAGAAGCTGTTCTAGCCCAAGTGCGCCAGACTAACGAGTTACTGCGGATTTCCCATTGCCGCCAGGCAGAGCAGAGCTTGCTAACGTTTTTGTGTTGGCTGGCCGATCGTTTTGGTCAGGTAACCGATGAGGGTATTGCAGTTCCTATTAAGCTGATTCATCAGGATATTGCTGATTCTATTGGTGTTGCCAGGGTCACCGTGACACGCCTGCTCAAAAAGCTGGATCGTGAGGGGCAAATTCGATGGTCAGTACAGGAAAAGGTCGTCTACAGGCAAACATTTGCGCAATTTTTTCTTGACACTAATTATCAATTAACGTTATAAATAACTTGATAAGACTTATTCCCGTTAAATTCCTGTTAATTGAAGGAAGGCACTCAAGTAATTGAAGGAAGGCACTCAAGGTAGAAGGGCGTTCTGTTTGTGATTGCTGCTAGTTAATGTTGTCTTGTATGAGACTGAGTCTAGGTGGAGTTAAGCCACGTCTTCTTTTAGTAATTTTCTTTTAGTCATTGGATTTATTGAGGGATTTTAGTCGAGAGATTTTTAATGTTGATTTCTGCAACTGTTTATCTTTAGATTGTTCGCGTTTAAATTTGCTTTAAAGCTCCTAATGGCTGAGCTTTTGTCTTTTTGAGAGGATCCTGCCATGTCGTCTAACATTACCGTTTCTTGTGAAGATCGTTGGCAGGTATACCATCGCCTACAGGAGTTAGATATTGATTGTCAGTGCAGTGGATATCAGCCTTTAAGGGTGAACCTGCAAACACCGACTGAAGCCCTTCAGCTATGGAGTATTTTGAGGCGCGTGTCAGAGCCTCGGCAAAACTTAGTTGAGACCTTAATTCAAAGTTGGCAGACGCCTTACGCTAAATAGTCGTTTTTGTCTTTGCTGGTTCTGCCTCCTTGTTTCCATTTTTTATGCTTCTCTAGTTTTCGTCACGTTGTTTACTTCATCAATGATCGCTATACCCATTGATTGGTAATGGTGTTGATAATGCTAAGTAGCACGCCAACGTTTGAGAAGATATTGACGTTGGGAGTTCTCCAAACCTCCAACAAGCCCGTCCCTGCGGCATATTAGGGACGGGCCTTTTTTAGGTGGGTTGTCTGGATGTGGTCGAGGGAATGTAACGAATTGGGTGATTCCGCCTTATCCCCTAATGACTCTGGCCTATCGTAGATAGGTAGTACTTCTCAACACTTTTTCCATGCCTCGCTCTCGTTGGGTGCTTTTGGTATTCTCCGGAATATTATGTGCTGCCTGTTCCCCCTCTTTACAAGCACAGTCAGAGGCCTCTTCAGAACCCTCTGCTGACAAGACGGCTTCTCTCAACCTGGCTAGGCGCATTGTTGCACTAGGGCAGCTCAAACCCAAAGGCGAAGTCATTCAACTCTCGGTGCCAAATGCTGAAGATAGCCGGGTGAATCAAATTTTAGTTAAGGAAGGCGACTTTGTCGCAGCCAATCAGGTGATTGCGGTTTTACAAGGGTTTGACCGCCGTCAGCGAGACTTACAAGAGGCCCAAAAGACGGTTGAACTTCAGCAAGCCAAGCTCAGTCAGCTGTTGGCTGGTGAGGGGAAACAATCTGAAATTGCAGCCAAAGAGGCTGCGATCGCAGAACTCGAAGCTCAGCAGCGCAATCAAACCTTAGAGCGTCAGGCCACCATTACCAGTGCTGAAGCAGAGCTACGTCAGGCGCAGATTACGCAAGATAGAAACCTAATCCTGGTGAGAGAAGGGGCTTTGAGTCAGGCCCAGCTCGATCAGTCCACTGAGTCACTGGCCATGGCTGAAGCTCTGTTAGTGCAAAGTCAGGCGCAGCTGAGCAACATGGAGCAAACCATGGCGGAAAGAATAGAACAGGAACGCAATTTGTTGGCCACCTTAAGTGAAGTCAGGCCGACGGATGTTGCCGTCGCACAAGCTGAGCTAGAGCGAGCTGAAATTGCGGTAGAGCAAAGACAGGCGGATTTGGAAGATACTCAGGTTCGAGTGCCCGTTGCCGGACAAATTTTGAGAATTAATACGCGGGTAGGGGAACGGGTGAATACCCAGGAGGGGATTATTGAGCTGGGCAATACACAGCAGATGATGGTGAGTGCCGAAATATATGAAACGGATATCGTCCAAGTATCCGTGGGCCAAAATGCCACCATTACCAGTGAATATGGAGGCTTTGACGGCAACCTGCGAGCCACCGTAGACCATGTAGGCTTACAAATTGGAGCGCGGAATTTAAGTGATGGTACAACGAATCCGACTAACGATGAGAACCAACGCGTGGTAGAAGTTCGCCTACAGATTCATCCTGAAGATAGCCCTAAAGTTGCGAGCCTAACCAACATGCAGGTGCGAGTTGAAATCGAGACGGATTCACCGATAACATCGCCTACAGTATCGCCATGAAGCGCAAGAAGCGGACATCTTCTCTTAAAACCTCCTGGCAAACCTATTGGCAGTCTCGTAAACCGCTAGGCTGGGCACAGCTGACCCACCGTAAAATTCGGCTATTGGTGGCCATGACGGGGGTGGCTTTTTCCAATATTCTTATTTTCACTCAGCTTGGTTTAAAAGACATGCTGTTTGATGGAGTGACCCTTGTCCCGGACAATCTTCGCGGCGATCTCTTTTTGGTATCAGCCTATGCCCCCAATATCGATCTCGGGCATTTCCCCAGAATCTACCTCTACCAGGCGAATGCCGTACAGGGGGTTGAGTCTGCGAGTCCTTTGTATATTGAATTTTCTAATTGGGTTAATCCCGATGACTTGGCTAATGATGGGGCCAATGATGAGGCCCATGATAACGACGATTCAGAGGCATTTCAGTTATTTCCCAATTCTGTCAAAATATTATCTTTTAATCCAGAGCAGCCAGTGCTTGCGATTCCTGAAATTAATCAACAGATAGATCGCCTGAGTGCACCTGGGGCTGTCCTGTTCGATCGCCTTGCCCAGGAGAAACTGGGTCCGATTGAAGACCAATTTCAGGCGTCAGGGATGGTTTCTACGCTGATGAGTAATCAGCGGGTCTATGTCACCGGTTTGTTCAGCTTGGGAAGTACCTTGTTTGATAATGGTCATGTGGTGATGAGTGATTGGAGCTACACCCAATGGTACGGGCAAGAGAGCTTGAACCGGGTGAGTGTGGGTTGTTTGACGTTGGTCGAGGGCGCAGATGTGGAGGTGGTGCGATCGCGATTAAACGCTGCCTTACCTCGCTCCATTAAAGTGCTTACCCAATCAGAGCTCTCTGATGCTGAACAAGCCTTTCGCGCTTCCTTGCCGAATGGAAAAGTGCTGAACTTTGGGGCAGCCATGGGATTCATCGTCGGTATTGTCATTGTCTATCAGGTGTTGTACACCGACGTGAGTGAGCATTTGCCAGAGTACGCCACTCTCAAGGCTATGGGCTATTCAGACCGGGCCCTACTCATGGTGGTTCTGCAAGAAGCGTTAATTTTGGCCATTCTCGGATTTATCCCCGGTTACTTCGCCTCCTATGGCGTGTATCAGCTGTTAGTTGTGATTACTCGCGTGCCTTTGGTGATGAAAACGACAGTAGCCGTTCAGGTGTTCGTATTGACGTTGGTCATGTGTATGATTTCGGGGGCGATCGCCATGAACAAACTTCGTGCTGCCGATCCGGCTGATGTTTTTTGATTGGGTGCTTTTCCATGTCTCCTGTCGTCTCGACTCATCACCTCACCCACACCTTTGGGAAAGGCCACTTAAGAAAAACGGTTCTTTCAGAGGTGACACTGACCTTACACGCTGGGGAAGTTGTCATCCTTGAAGGCCCCTCTGGTAGCGGAAAGACAACCTTACTCACCTTGTTGGGTGCCTTGCGCTCGGTGCAAACGGGTAGTTTGAGGGTGTTTGGCCATGAGCTGCACGGTGCGAAAAAAAAACAACTCAGAAAAACTCGCAGCCAGATTGGCTACATTTTCCAGCATCACAATTTACTGACCTGCCTCAGTGCCTGGGAAAATGTTAGTACTGCCTTAAGGCTGCATCCTCGTATTGCCAAACAAGACTATCGACCCCAGGCTGTGGGCTTGCTTCAGGCGGTAGGGCTCGGTGACAAGATTGACGCTTACCCAGAAAACCTCTCGGGTGGTCAAAAGCAAAGAGTTGCGATCGCCCGTGCTCTTGTCAGTCATCCTAAACTTGTCCTCGCAGATGAACCGACGTCCTCTCTCGATAGTCAGTCGGGCCGAGATGTTGTAGAAATTATGCAACACTTGGCCCGTGAAGACGGCTGCACCGTGTTGCTGGTCACCCACGATAATCGCATTCTGGATATTGCCGATAGGATTTTGCATATGGAAGATGGACGCCTGCACCCATAAGCAAGAGCATTGCAGAGATGTCATTTACTCATTAGGTTGCGATTTCCCAGTTTTGTTTTATTATTCTAATGGGAATCAATCTCAATATTTGCGATGACTCAATATTTGCGATGACAACCTCTCTGCTATATTCCAACGATCTCACCATTAGTCCCTATGCAAGAGCGATTCCTTATGCAGCTGATCGCATTGCCAAGCCAACCCCTCAAACCAACTACGGATTTAAAAATCTCAAAATAAAGCCCTCACTAATTGAAACTATTCCAGAACTTGTCGATGACAGTCCTCTTCAAGCCCTCGTCAAATCGATTAACAAGGGAGAAACCTGCTTTTTTACCGTAGGCTGCTTCAGTGAGCGTACGCAAACCGATGAAGGGTATCGCCGCCAAGGCTACCTTGCATTTGCTTGGAATTGTACTAGCTGTATCCAAGATGCTATCAACTACTTTGCCCTGTACTTTCATTTTGAGAAGTCTCTGAAAGAAAAAGGATTTAATCAACCGGTTCGGTTCAGATGGATTCTTCAAGAGACTGCGTTTTCAGATGTAAAAATAGATGGTTTTGCCTGCGCCATCCATATTGAAACGCGATCACTTTCTTCCGTAGAACAAGCTGAACAAGTCTGGCAGCTCTCACTAAGGATGATTGAGTCGTACCTAGAGACTGTTAAAACACAGTCTTCCACGCTCATCTATAAGCCGCTATCAGATTGCTCAAGCGAGTTATCTACCCAGTAGTGCTTATCAGTAGTGTTTAGTAATTCAGTGATTTCAATATTTTGTTGGTTTTGTCTCTAGAGTTGCAAACCCTGCAACTCTAGAGACCTACAGCTTTACTCGTGCTTCCCGTACGGATGTCTATGCTATCTATTCAAAATCTCAACAAAACCTATGGCAACGGTATTCACGCGCTGCGCGATATTTCTTTAGAAATAGGGCCTGGTATATTTGGGCTGCTGGGGCCTAATGGAGCCGGAAAATCTTCCCTGATGCGGACATTGGCCACGTTGCAAGATGCCGACAGTGGCTCCATTGCATTAGATGGTATTAGCGTTTTACAAGCGCCCCGCGCCGCTCGGCAACGGCTGGGTTATTTGCCCCAAGACTTTGGTGTTTATCCCAATGTCTCTGCCGAAGAACTTCTCCATCAGCTGGCTGTATTCAAAGGCTTTACGGATAGAAAGCAGCGCCGGGAAGTGGTGAATCATCAGTTATGGCTCGTCAACCTTTACGAGCAGCGATCGCAAAAACTGGGTACCTTTTCGGGTGGCATGCGCCAGCGATTCGGCATTGCCCAAGCCCTGTTAGGATCGCCTCGGCTCGTCATCGTGGACGAACCCACCGCCGGACTCGACCCGACTGAGCGCATTCGCTTTCAAAATATATTGGCCGACATTAGCCAGGATAGGGTGCTATTGCTCTCCACCCATATTGTTGAAGATGTGGCTGAACTCTGCCCCAATATGGCGATTTTGCAGAAAGGTAAAATTGTTCGTCAAGGCAGTCCGCCGAGCTTGATAGCCGCGCTGAAAGGCCAGGTATGGGCTAAGCGGATAAACAACCCTTCAGAGATAAACCCGTATTGGCGGGTGATTACAGAGCGTATGGTACGGGGCGATCGCACCGTGCGCGTCTGGGGCGAAACCTGCCCTGAAGAAGGGTTTTGCTCTGTTGAGCCAGATCTCAACGATGTGTATTTTACGGCTTTGCTGGAGAATCCGAAAGCTGTGGAGAATCCGAAAGCTGTTGTGATTTAACGCGGATTGCGTTTCTTGCCCCTATTTCCCCAAACCTGACCCTCGGCAGCCAAGTGCACTTCCCATGATACTGACGCTTCCCATCTTACTTTTTGAGATTCGCTACCATCTTCGCCGCCCCACGTTTTGGCTGATTTCCGGATTGTTCTTTACCATTGGCTTCGTCGATATTGTTTCCAAAGCCGGTCAGGGCAATGCATTTTTTTTCGTCAATAGCCCCTCCCAAATTATTCAGACGACGCTGTGGTACAGCATTTTTGGGATTCTGGCTGCTGCTGCCTTTGTGGCTGAGACCTTCGTGCGCGATGCGAACTGTCGTATGGAGTCGCTAATTTTATCGACTCCGCTACCCAAGTGGGATTATCTCGCAACGCGATTTGCAGCGGCGTTTGGCATCACGCTGCTATCTTTTTCCGCCTATATTCCAGGCATGATTCTCGGTACCCTCATGCCAGGGCTTAATGCTTATGCACTCGGCCCCTTTCGACCAGAAGCGTATTTGGCGAGCTATGTGCTGATTGCACTGCCTAACCTGTTTTTGGTCAGTGCATTGGCCTTTGCCTTAGCCGCCCGTACCCGCAGCCTGACGATTACCTTCGCCGGTTCCATTATCTTGGTGATGCTCTATCTCGCTTCCTTGATGATGGTCGGGGCCGACAACATTAACTATCAGCAATACCCGTTTTGGGCCATGCTTGACCCCTTTGGCTTCTATGCCTTTGAGGCCAATACGCTGACTTGGACCGTCTTTGACCACAACACTTTGATGCCCACTCTGGGCGGACTCCTCATTGGGAACCGGTTGCTGTGGCTAGCAGTAGGGCTGGTGGTCTGGATCGTAAGCTATCGCAGCTACAAAATGCAGGGATATCCCTCAAAGGCTTTAGCTGACATGAAGAAACGTCGCTGGCTTTCCCTCACTTCTTTAAAGAGGGCCTTAAAAAGGGAAGACATGACACCGCCCCCTGTTTCCTTAAGGAGGACTGAGGCGGCTCCAACAGTCTCTGATAGACACTCTAATAGACAGGGGAGAACCAGACAAGGGAGATCCCTTTTTCTCACCCAAACCCTCCATCGCACCTTCTTTGAATTGGGTACTATTCTCCAAGGTCGCGCCTTCTGGCTACTCACGGGTTTTGGCCTAATCTCACTGGTGATGGCCGCGATGGGTACCCGGTCATTCAACTATTCCAACCCCAGCACCGATATTCTCATACACTCCGCAACGGTCTATTTAGACTACATTTTGTTTGCCATTATTGTGGTGTACGCGGCTGAGCTGGTGTGGCGCGATCGCACGCTCCGGCTCCAAGACGTTATCGACGCCACCCCCGTTTCCAACGCCGTTCTTCTTCTCTCCAAGCTCATCGCTTTGTTTGCCATCATCACCTTCAATCTGTTGTTGGCAATGGCTGTTTTTGTCGTCTATCAGCTTATCTCGGGCTACACCCACTTCGACTTTCCCCTTTACTTTCAAATGCTCTTTGGCGAGCACGGTCCCTATTTTTATCTCACCGCCATCCTCGCCCTATTTACCCAGGTCATCACCCGCCATAAGTACGCCGGTATGGGATTGCTCATGCTGATCTCGCTTTCCCACATCCCCCTAGATTCACTTGGGCTCTATCACAATCTGTATCGTTGGGCCGCGACAAATGACATTGAATACTCTCCGATCAATGGATACGGGCATTTATTTACCGGCCACTTGTGGTACAGCCTATACTGGGGCCTCGCGGGTGCCATATTAATGCTAATTGCCTATAGTTTGTGGCCCAGAGGGGTTCAAGGTAAACGGCGCTGGCGGCAACTCTGGCGGCAGATGCATCGACGAGTGAAACAGTCTCTGGCCTTGCTAGTGCTGGGATGGGCGGCTGTGGGTGGTTGGATTTTGTATAACACAACGATGGTGAATGCCTATCAACCACCAGGGAAAGAACAAACGGCGGCCGAGATTGAACAGCGTTTTCAGCAATACGAAAGCCTACCCATGCCGGTAGTGACTGCAACTAAACTCAACATTGAACTCTATCCTAACCAACGATATTTTCAGGCCAAAGGTGACTATCAGCTTGAAAATCGAACGGATCAACCGATCAAAGAGATTCATCTCATTACTTTTATTAATCTTGATTTAGAAGCGGTTGTGTATCCCGGTGCGACCCTGAAAGAGGCCCACCCAGAATGGGGGTATTACATCTACGACCTGGCCGAACCGCTGCTACCTGGCGAACAACAAACCATGTCATTTGTCACCCAAACTGAACGACCACGCGGTTTTCAAAACCAGGTTGACAGCGACGATGTGTATATGGTTTATCCCAATGATGTGGTGGGTAATGGCACCAATCTCTACAGTCCGTTTATCCTGCCGTTTGTGGGCTATACCCAAATGGTTGAACATAAAAAAGCTTGGCTGCGAGCCAAGCTAGACTTGCCACCGTTGGATGAGCGCATGCGCGCCCACAATGATCCGACAGGGTTAGCCGAAGCCATGATGCTGACCCATTTAGTGTGGGGGACTCTTGACGTAACGATTGGCACCGCAGGTGATCAAACTGCTGTGAGTACGGGCCAATTGGTGAAGCAATGGTCAGACAATGGGCGCAACTATTTCTATTACCGCTCTGACGAGCGCGGCCGTGGAAAGTTTACCGTTTACTCTGGGCGCTACGCGATTCATCGTGACGAGAGTTACCGAGTCCCGATTGAAATTTACTATCACCCGCAGCACAGTGAAAATATTGAGCTGATGGCCGAACAGGTTGGGCAGGCGCTGACTTTTTATGAAAAGACGTTTGGCCCCTATCCCTTTGAACAGGTGCGTGTCGTGGAATTTGTGTACTACGACGGCATGGTGTTTTCAGAAGGGGGCACCTTGGGAATTCCAGAAGTATTGGCGTGGAAATCTCAGGCACAAGGGCTCGGAAGAGAACATATTGCCGAATGGCTCACCTATTTATTGGCACAGTCTTGGTGGGAAGATCAGATGATTGCGGCAGATGTTGCCGGTGGTATGACCATTCGTGAGGCATTGAGTGGTTATGCGAGTAATTTGTATTTAAGGTCGCAACGCACCTCTGAGCAGCAAGTGCTTGTCCAGAAGCAACGCCAGCGCGATTTTTTCCGCAGCCTCGGCAAAATCGACTTTCAAGAGCCACCCCTCACCGATATCTACAACGAATTGCCTATAGCTCGCCATAAAGGTAGCCTGATCCTCGAACTGATTGAAGATCAAATCGGTCAAGAGGCCGTCCTGTCAGGGCTCCAGGGTTTCCTCTCTGACCACCGCTATCAAGGCCCGCCTTATGCCACCGTTTTAGACCTGCGAGATGCGCTCCTTGCCCAGGCCTCTTCAACTGCCGATCAGCAAACTATCCGCGATCTCTTTGCCCAAGTTTTAACCTACCAGGTTGGCCTAGCGGATGCTGTGTACAGTCCTCGCAACGACGGTCAATACGATATTCGTCTCACACTGGAAGCTCAAAAGTTTGAGATCAGCGGTCTTGGTCAGCAGCAGGCTAGCCCCATAAACTTACCTATCACTATTGAGCTAACCGATGCTAATGACAACCCGATCAAAGTAATCAGACCCCGACTGACCGAACAGCAAATGACCCTCACTTTCGTGATGGGAGAATTGCCGACACACGCGAGCGTAGATCCAGACTTTAAATTGCCCTCTGCTTATCTTCAGGACAATACAAAACGACTTCGTCCGAGTCCTTCTGCCTTCCGACTTTCTAATGACAATAACTCTTTATAGATAGCAGAACATTATAGAGACTGATTTCAGAGAATCAGGCGATGCGATCACTTAACCGGATGCGGTCATTTCGTGCCGTATGAGCGGTGGTGTTTTTTAACTCAATGCCTAAAATGGCTCGACTTCTTATCCCCTAGGCATGTTGATAGAAGCTAAGCATATTGATAGAAGTGGGCGCCTTCAGAAGTACCTGTTAATTCAAGGGCGTCAAATTCATTCGTTTATCGAGTAAATGTGAGTTTTTCTCTGACGGAAAACATCCTCAGACATAGAATAGCCTCAGCGTTTGCCCTCGATTTTCTAATCATGATGCCCTTTTCTATTGATTTTAATTATCAGTAGTTGTTTTGACTACCCAGCTTTGTCAGTGGAAATGGCTGAAAGACTGAGTTGTAGCGATTGCATCAATATTTCTTATTGAACAGAATACGCTTGCAGCCTATTTCATTTTGTCTGATTTGAAACAAAATTTAATTTCCTTCTATTGGGAATGAATCTAATCTATATTTTAGTCATTATTGATTTTTCTTCTCAATAATGGATATTACATTTACACCTCTGAATAATCGGAGATATCCATGCAAACCTATGGCAATCTCGATAGTCTCGATAACCGTGGTTGGTTGTCAGGCAATGCTCGGCTAACGAACCTGTCAGGTCAGTTGCTCGGCGCACATATCGCGCATGCGGGTCTAATCGTTTTTTGGGCAGGGGCCATGACCCTGTTTGAAATCAGTCAATTCGACCAATCACAGCCCATGTACGAACAAGGGCTGATTTTGCTCCCTCATCTCGCTTCCTTGGGTTGGGGTGTGGGGGCAGGCGGTATTGTTGTTGATACTTACCCTTACTTTGTAATTGGTTCCATTCATCTGATTTCTTCCGCAGTGCTTGGGGCAGGTGGCTTGTTCCATGTGTTCCGTGGCCCGGCTGTACTGCCCGTAGGCAAAAACGCCATTGGCTTTTTTGGCTACGACTGGAAAGATCCTGACAAAATATCGACTATCTTAGGTATTCACATTGTGATGTTGGGCATTGGGGCTTGGCTGCTGGTGTTCAAGGCAATGTTTTGGGGTGGACTGTATGATCCGAACGTGGCTGATGTGCGTGCGGTTACGTCTCCAACCCTAGATCCTACTCGCATCTTTGGTTATTTGGTTGGTCGTTACGGCTCCCAAGGCCTAGCTGCGGTAAACAACTTGGAAGACGTCGTCGGAGGCCATTTTTGGATTGGTAGCCTTTGTTTGTTGGGAGGGTTCTGGCACGTTTTCACGAAGCCGTTACCTTGGGCAAAGCGCTATTTAACCTGGTCAGGCGAAGCCTATTTATCCTACAGTTTGGGCGCACTGGCCTATATGGGGATTTTGGCTGCTTACTTTGTCACAGTAAATGATACGGTATATCCTGAGGCATTTTATGGTCCTGTCGGAGAGTTGAGAACATTGACCGGTGACTTGACTCTAAGGGGTTCCCTGGCGTTTTCTCATATTTTTCTGAGTGCCCTGTTCCTAACAGGGCACTGGTGGCATGCCTTTCGTGCCAGAGCTGACGCTGCTGGGTTGAATTTCAAAAAAGATCCTGCTGTCACACCTGCTCCAGAACTCTTGCAAGGCACGTTGCAAACTCCATTAAATTCATCTGCCTTGAGTGTAGATTTCATGCGCAAGTTACCTATTTTGCGTGACAATCTCTCGCCATTACGTCGAGGACTAGAGGTTGGTATGGCCCATGGCTATTGGGCTATTGGTCCCTTTATTGTGCTAGGACCGCTGCGCAATACCGATAATGCACTCATTGCGGGGACGCTTTCTGGTTGTGGCTTAGTTGCCCTTGGGTTTATCGGACTTTTGATTTACGGGCGGGTGTCTTTTAAACCTCAATCTAAAACGCCTGTCTACCGGAAACCCAGAGCGGCTAGTGATGTTTTGGAACTGCCAGAATCATTGCGTAGCGTATCGGGTTGGCGACAGTTCTCCCTCAGCTTTTTGGTCGGTGGTCTAGGTGGCGCAGTTTTTGCTGGTCTCTTGCTCGATGGCTTCAGTCGCGTCGGTTAACCGACCACTCATTTTCAAGTTTGGCTCCTGTCCCGTGTTGTGGTGTTGCTTTTCTTTAGTCGGTGACCAACCCACAAACGGTAATGGATCCCTCCGAATGCACATCTGTGGTGGCGCACTGCGTTGACTAGGCGTGCCAAATGACTACAGGCTTGCCACAGATGTGTTTTCCTTTTGTTTTTTGTCTCACGCGCATACTCCTCATTTTCTTTCATCAACTTTTTTTGTATGCACGCTTGTTAAGTCATTCGTCGTGAGGGCTTATTCTCTCCCATGTTGTTGTTATCTATCCTTTATTTAGAGGTTTGTTATGGTATCCGCCTCAGCTGAGACTCCGAACTCTCCCTACGATTATCCAAACTTGCTAGAAGGAAATGCTCGCCTGATTAATCGATCAGGTCAGCTGCTTGGGGCACATATTGCCCATGCAGGTTTGATTATGTTTTGGGCTGGTGCTAGCACAGTTTCCGAAGTACTGCGCTACGATCCATCTTTATCTCTAGGAGAGCAGCATCTTGGCTTGCTCTCCCATTTAGCGGCTTTGGGCTGGGGTGTGGGCTCAAGTGGTGAGATTGTTGATACCTATCCCTACTTTGTGATTGGTATGCTGCATTTGGTGTCATCAGCAGTCCTTGGCGCAGGTGGATTGTTCCATGTATTCGGTGGCCCTGCTAAATTGAAAGATGCTTCTGGCAGGGCAGCAAAGTTTCACTATGAGTGGAATGACTCCAAGAGTCTCACCTTTATTTTGGGCCATCACTTGCTATTCCTGGGGGCCGCTGCTTTAGGGTTTGTGCTCAAGGCAACTCGATATGGTGGTATCTACGACCCGGCTGTAGGCGGTGTTCGGTTGGTCACACCTAACCTTAACCCAGCTGATATTTTTGGCTATATGGTGGGTCTCACGCCGGATGGCTGGAATGCATGGGGCATGGCCAGTGTTAACAATCTCGAAGACGTGATTGGCGGTCATGTTTGGATTGGTGGACTGTTGATCGCCGGTGGCCTGTGGCACATTTTGGTCAATGCTCGGATTATCGTGCCGATTAAGCTAGGGGGTGATGCCATCCTCTCGTATAGCTTGGGTGCCTTATCCTTTATGGCCTTTGTCTCTTGGGCTTTTGTCAGCGTTAATACCACGGTATTTCCAGCTGAGCTGTACGGTGCTAATCAGACTTCTATGGCCTCTACTCAGTTACTGTTGGGTGTGTTATTTTTGGGTGGCCATTTATGGCATGCCTTTCGAGGGATTGCTGCAGCTGAGGGCAAACTATCATGACACTACCAACATTGTCTTACCCCCCTGTCAGCCAGAATCAACGTGTCGCGAGCTATGCTATCGGTAGTGATGAGCAACCGTACATTTATGATTCGACGATTGCTTTCTCAGACACTGAAAAAAATGACCTGATTCAGGCCGCATATCGGCAGGTTTTCCATGAGCAGCACATGCTGGAAAGTTATCGGGAGCCGTTTTTAGAGTCTCAGTTCCGTGCGAACCAAATTACCACTAAAGACTTTGTTGCTGGGTTGGCCAAATCTGATTCGTTTAGGCGGCTGAATTACGAGAGTAATAACAACTATCGCTTTGTCCAGGTTTGTATTCAGCGCATCTTGGGGCGAGAGGTGTTTAATGAGCGAGAGAAAATTGCTTGGTCGATTGTGATTGCAACCCAAGGTGTGAAAGCCTTTATCAGCAACTTGCTTAATAGTGAAGAATACCAAGCAAGTTTTGGGGATTCGATTGTGCCGTATCAGCGCTCTCGAATCTTACCCCAGCGCGAGCAAGGGAGCTTACCCTTTGCCAGAATGGCCCGCTACGACCGAGTAGAACGCCCAGAGTTGGTGACTAATCCTATCGACGTCCCCTTACCTCCTTTCGATATGGCAAGTACTTTCGATATGGCACCGCTTGGGGATATCGGTCAAGGCTTTTTGGTTGCCGTGTTGGCTTTACTCATTTTTGCTGTAATAGTCTTAGTCGCTGGCTCAGCCTCTAGCTTCTACTAGCCTTTAGGCTTTTACAACCTATTCGGCTGCGTCCTTTCCATTTTTCACCCAGGGGAGGGCTTGGTCGACCGTTTTGTTGGCTGTGAAATCTCTCCTCTCGGCTGACGGGTTCACCTTTACTCTACCTAACTTTGCAGGTGAGTAGGGGTGAACTTTTCTCTTTTTTGCTAGTGTTTTGCTAGTTTGCTAGTGTTTAGCTAGTGTTTTTCTGCCCCTTAGGACGCTTATTTTGGATACTTACGAGTTTGATGTAGTGATTATTGGTGGTGGCCCAGCAGGGTGTACCTGCGCGCTCTACACGGCTAGGTCTGACCTGAAAACGGTGATTTTGGATAAAAATTCAGCTGTGGGCGCCCTGGCGATTACCCACAAAATCGCCAACTATCCAGGCGTGTCCGGAGAGGTCAGTGGTCCTGAATTGTTAGATGTAATGCGTCAGCAAGCAGTGGACTTTGGTGCCACCTACCAGCGAGCGCAAGTGTTTGGCATCGAGGTCGCGGGTAGTGAAAAGAGAGTATACACCCCAGAAGGAACTTTTGTGGGTCGCGCCCTGGTATTGGCAACCGGTGCTATGGGCCGGAAGGCTTCCTTTAAAGGTGAAGCCGATTTCTTGGGTCGAGGCGTGAGCTACTGCGCCACCTGTGATGGTGCCTTTTATCGAGGCAGTGAGGTGGCTGTTGTGGGGAACAATCCCGAGGCGATAGAAGAAGCGCAGGTGCTGACCAAATTTGCCAAAACGGTGCATTGGATTACGAATAAAACGCCCAGTGCAGACGATCACCCAGCCCAAGCGCTGTTGGCCCAGCCCAATATTCAGCACTGGGGCCACACGCGTCTGATGCAGATTGACGGGGGAGACGCTGGGGTCAGTGGTGTTCAGGTAAAAGAGAAAGGAACCACCGAGATCCAAACATTGCCGGTAGAAGGCGTGTTTGTGTATAAGAGTGGCTCAAAACCGATTACTGATTTTGTGGGCGACCAGGTGGCCTTTAATCCCGATGGTGGCGTCACGGTCAATGAACTCATGGAAACCAGTGTGGAAGGGGTATGGGCCGTAGGAGATATACGCAATACGCCCTTTAAGCAGGCGGTGGTGGCTGCCGGGGATGGGTGCATTGCGGCGATGGCCATCGACCGTTATCTCAATCATCGTAAAACGGTCAAACCGGATTGGGACCACTCGTAACGAGGAGAGATGTAATGTTGGCGAAAGAGATCGTCTCAACGGCACTGCTGCTATTTGGCATAGTTATCGGGCCTGCCCTGTTTTTGCTCACCATTATTGTGTATGGGGTGACCAGAGTCTCCGCGTGGGTGCGTGAGTACAGAGAGCAGCGTTATCTGCGCTCGCTCCCCTGTGGGCAGTGCCGATATTTTGCGAATGATGAGTTTTTGCCCTGCGCGGTGAACCCACTCCAGGTGCTTACGGATGAGTCACGCCACTGTGATGACTTCGCCCGAGCAGAGTGCCACGAAAGCACTAATGAATATCGTTCTTATTTGAGAACGTTATTTAAGCCAGTCCCTAAGCTCAAAACGCCCCCGTCTTCGTTAGAGCATTCACCGTAATTCCTTCCATTTGACACTGAATTTGGCATGGTGAAGGAATTACGGTGAAGAAGGCTTTTCCCTCTAATCCACAGGTCCTGACGGGCTCTGCTTCAGGATAATTCCTGCTTGTGTCATGAATCACTGACATATTTTGTTCCCTATAAAAAATAACGATGAATATGGGGCAGCAAGTGATGATTGGGTAGTATACTATTGAGATAGATTTTCAATAACTAATTAAATAGGGCCGATTTGAACCTACGGATATCGGGTTGGTCGGTATTTGCAAGCTACCTATGAAACCTTCTTTTTGTGCGATCGCCAACCAGCAGGCTGGAGAAGACCTGATTGGCACGGCGGGACACTACAAAGCCTATGTCCTGATTGAGTGCCCGATGCCTTGGGCTGCTAAGGTCTTTGATTCCAAGCATATTCCATCGGCGCTGCGTGACTATATCAAAGCGATTAAGGCTGAGCGCTCGATTCAGTTTTTGGCGGTTAACCGTGGCGTGTCGAGTTCATCCGATACCCTTACGCTGATGGTATACGAGAGAACTGTTCCTTCTAGCAGTGTCTCTTCTGGTCATGCTCCTTCTGACAGTATTCCTTCTGGCGGTGTTTCCCCGGTTAATGATGCCATAGACGGCTATCGTGGTTATGAATTTCAGCTCACTGGGTTGTCGCAAGTTGTTGAGTGCTTAGAAGCTCATTGGCAGGGCGATCGCATCGGGAAATCTATCACCCTGCAAGATATTTTAGTGTGCACCCACGGCATGAGGGATAAGTGCTGTGCCCGCTTTGGGCAACCCTTTTTTAGGGAGGCTATTCAAAGCGTGAGATGGGGCGAATTGCCCAATACCCGTGTGTGGAAAGTGAGCCATATTGGTGGACACCGCTTTGCGCCAACGGCCATTTCGTTGCCGGATGGTCGCTACTACGGTCGTCTGACGCTCTCGGCCTTGCAGGCAATGGTGACTCGTCGTGGCCCGATTAGCCAACTGCGCTCAGTGTATCGGGGTTGGGGTCTGTTGCCTGCGCCTCTGCAAGTGCTAGAGCGGCAGCTGATGCTGAACTACGGCTGGTCCTGGTTTGAGCACAAGGTCACCTATCAGATACTGGAGAAGGGACCGCAGGACAGTGCTGGTGAGGCGTCTTCTCATGATGTATCTTCTCAACGGTTACGCAAGGGTGAACTGCTGGTGGAGATGTCTGTTGAACCTGATGCCAATCAGTGCAAGGCCGATGGGGACACGATTACATACCGTGCCAAGCTGTATCAAGATCCTCAAAAAAGTGTGTGTGTCAGGGCCTCTTGCAGCAGTGCGATCGCGAAGCATTTTGTAAAATACACGGTCGCTGACGGTGTTGTTGTAACCTCTCCACAGTCAGCGATTGTTTCAGAAACTATTGCTGTAACTTAGCGGCCACGTTTTAACAGAGGAAGTTTTTCCATTAAAGCACTTCGCTCATGATTCTCAACTGTAGGTGTACTGAAATTCAGCTAACCCTGTAAATTAATGGCCCTAAAACAGCTGATACTCCACATTGGTTTCAATGGTGCAATCGGACTTAGGATAGGCCACACATAACAGCCCATAGCCCTGATTTAGCTGATCGTCATCCAAAAAGGATTGGTCAGACTGATCAATATCCCCCTCTAAAACTTTGCATGCGCAGGTGCAGCACGCGCCTGCACGACAAGAATAGGGTAAGTCTAAACCACATTCTTCTGCCGCATCCAAAATATACTCATCTTCGGACACATGAATCGTCTGATCGAGCCCTTCCTCTTCATTGACTAATCTGACATTGAAAGTCTTTTCCACCGAGATATACCACTCCTTCAGCCAAAGAACGGAAAAAAAAGACAAAAAAAGGCAGAACCCACAACGGCAAACAGTTTTGGCCACTTTTCTGATGTCCTAAACGCTGAAGCTTAAAGCTCTTTAGGACATCAGCAGTCGCTATAAACTGTTAGGTAAAGTGGCTAGTTGTTGCGCATAGGCGTCAGACGTCTCTATGCATTGCCTTTGGCGAAAAGGCAATAGTACTTACCATACAGCCTGTTGCAGGCGCTGCCCTGTACCCAATTTTATCGCTATAGACTCGATTGCTATAGACTCATGGCCTGTTTAACCTGCGCTGTCCATTCTTTAATCCGCGCAGGTGACTTATCAGACTCATTGTCATCATCTAGGGCGAGTCCACAGAACTTACCATCCCGGATGGCCAAAGACTCATTGTGCTCATAACCGTCAGCAGACCAGTAGCCCACGGTCTTACCCCCTAGTCCAGCAATCTTTTCTTCTAGCTGACCCATGGCATCCATAAAATTGTCACCATAGCCAACTTGATCGCCGGTACCAAAGTAAGCAATGGTTTTGCCACTAAAATCAACATCGTCCAAATCTTCAAAGACAGCATCCCAATCATCCTGAAGATCGCCGATATTCCAGGTGGGGCAACCAATAATCAAGTAGTCATACTTGGCCAAGCTGCTTGCTTCAGCATCGGCAATATCCTGCAAATCAACAACAGACTCGCCGCCTAGTGCTGCTTGTATCTCTTCTGCTGCGTCAGCCGTTTTGCCGGTTGTCGAGCCATAAAACAAACCTACTTTAGCCATATCTGTCCTTATGAACCTATTTGATAATGAAGTCAATAATGAATATAGTACACCTATCTATTGATAATCAATATCTTTAAAGATCTAAAAGTTGACATTATACTTCCCCACCTTTGTCAAGGGGGTTAATATGTCTTGGCACTGAAATCCTCTCGGAATAGCTCTTTTCGGTTTTTTGGACTTTACTCTCCAATAAGATATTCAAAACATGCTCTAGGGTTAATTTATTGATAATGAATCCCTTTAAAATGCTTAAGTTTTAGGCAAGCCTTTAAGATTTGGTGCCTTACTGGAGCTGTTTTAGCTGACTACGGGCTTAAGTCAGTGCCATTCATGGCAGGGTCAGATTCAATACTGTGTTAGTGATCGGGCAAAGGCACTGATCAAGCTGGCCTTTCATGACCTCGGATGTCCCAGCATCAATTTTGACCTGCAACGGGCTGATGGGTCGACGGCATAAAATATTCAAGGGGCTTACACAAATTAGTCGGTTCAAGGGATTACTTTAAAAGTAAAAATTACGGTTTTAGAAAGAATTTTATTCATCAGGTCCTATGTCTCGAGTCCCTTTCTTTCGTAACTTAAATTAGGGATTGTGGTTGCCTTGGTGAGAAAATTGCTCATACAAAAGATGGTCTTATCATCTAGAACAGTGGCTCAGCACAATGTCACTGGCCTGTTTGCCAGACTCCCCTTTTGGCTAATTCTCATAGTCCTCGTGCTTCTGGCCCTCTTACGCTTTTGCTTTCTCACGGCGGATTTTCCCATTGGTGTCAGCGGACCCGGTGTGATCTACACGGACGAAGGCTGGTGGTCACGTAACGCGATCGCCTGGATCAGAGACGGTGACTGGTACATCGATGACGGCTACAATCCTATTGTTAATTTGCCCGTGCTCCCGCTGTTACAGGTGCTATGGTTTAAAGCCTTTGGCATTAGTTTGTCCGCAGCCCGCGGGCTTACCGTAGTGTGTACGTTGGCGATTAGTACGATGGTGTACTACCTCGCCCGCCGTGAGCTGAGCCCTCGCCTCGCCCTTCTTGCCCCTTTCCTGATCCTGAGCAGCTATCCTACATTCGCTTTCAGTCGGCTTGCCCTGCTCGAAATGCCCATGATACTGCTCATTCTCATTAGCCTGCGGCTCGCCATCCTGAAAAAGGCTCGAATGGCCACCACACTGGGTTCTGCTGTTATTCTCACCGCCGCAGCGCTAACGAAAACCACCGCGCTGTTTGCCCTGCCCATGGTGCTCTTTTTTATCTGGGCGAGACCCACCATCGCTAGGCACAAAGTGACTCATGCCTGCCTTTGGCTACTCTGCTTTGGTTTGCTCTATGGCACTCACTATGTCATTTTTGCTCAGGGGCATTCACTCAGTCAGGAAAGCTATCAATATTTTAGTGACTATAACGTCAGTAGAAAGCTCCATAAAACACTTTTTTCGGTCTTACTAGGCCCCCTTCGTACGCTGAGATATGCCCTGCCCCTTTTTCCTCTCCTCTTGCCCAGCCTTTTTGTAGCTCTGTTCATGCTAACAAGGGCTAAAGCCTATCGAGTCAGTCTCCTCTTCCGTGTCGCCGCCCTCTGGAGTGTCTTATCCCTTGGCATTTTCTCCGCTAGTAATTACGCAGCCCCTCGATACTTTTTGGTTCTGATTGTACCCATCGCCTTGGCGATTCCCCTAGCGATTCAACATGTGCAATCGCAAACAACTCATGGCAAAAATCGTTTCAGATGTCTTAGTGTTTATCGCAGTGTTCTAATGGGTGCTGTTTCTCTTGCCATTTTAATGAGCCTCACCCGCATCGGCCTTTATCTTCATGCTCCCAATTTCACCTTTGTTTCTATGGCGTCGTCTGTAGAGCACTATATGGCTCAGCAAGACTCGCCCTCAAAGGTGATTATGGGTCACTTTACGGACTCTATGGCTCTGGTGGCACCGATGAAAGGCTTCAATGACAGAATGGGTTTTCAACCACTCTCTCATCGGCTCGATGCTTTTAGCCCTGGCTACTACATCTCCATCGGCCCCATTGAGAAGATTGGAGGAGAAAGAGAGCGCATCCTCAAGCAGCACTACACCCTTCAACTGGTAGAGACCTACGATGTTTATAAAAATAACGACTACGGCAAGCCTGTTTTTTTCTATCAACTTATCCCTCACTAAGGCATATCAGTTCATTCCAGTAACAGTTTGTATCTTGTTACTTCTAGAACAAATCTAAGGAGATTTTTTTAAATAAGTGCTTATTAGGATCTTGTCCTCTTGGGTGACCTCCCCCAAGGCCCAGAGTAACAACAGAATGACGAAGCCGAGTACTGGCAACTTTAGTAGTAGCCAAAAGCCAGGGGTAACCCAGTATTGTGCGATCATACCCACCAACCCACAGACTAAAATGCTTCTCACTAACGTCATTCTAGAGGGCAATACCTGCCACCGAATATAAACCGCGACCACCCCTGCGATCGCCCCTAAAATTGACACCGCCAGCGTTGTCCCCGCCGCCCCCGTTGCGCCGAATTCGGGGACGAGTAGCCAATGTCCTACTAGAGCCACTATCGGCATTGGTACCGTTAATATTGCCGTCCACTGGGGCTTATCAGAGGCCACCAAAATCGCGCTGGTAACCGCAATCATCACGCTGCCGATAGTGGCGAAAATAAGCATAGAAAACAGTGGCGCGGCGGAAATAAAGGCCTGACCAAATAAAGTAGGCACTATCTCCCAAGCCGTCCCGACTAATAATCCCGCAAAGGGTAAATGGAGGATGACCACGCGCATAGCAGAGTTGCTCAGCGACTTGACCTGCTCGGTGTCTCCTTGGCTTAGCAACTGACTCACCGTCGCGATGAGCACAGGTGCCAATGCCGGACTCATCACGCCCCCAAAGAGGGCTAAATTTTGGGCGACTGCATAAATACCTGCTTGCTCAGCAGTTCCGCCCAAGGCCTTTAGGGCGATGAGGTCTATTTTTGCGGTTAGGCGAGTGGAGAGCGCTGCCATAAATAACGGAACGGCATAGCCTGCCAACGTTTTAATCGGAAAGGTAGAAGGTCGCCACAGTGAGGGTTGAATGTAGCAGCGACAAATAACAACGTCTGCCAGCATGGCCGCAAGGCTGCCTAAAATGGCCCCGCTGATAGAAAAGCCCAGCGTCACCAAACAAACAATAAAGAACAGTCGGGCGCTCCACCGAACGGCAGTGGCCATGGCCCGTGCACCGAACTTTCCCATCCCGGCCAAAATGTTTTGATGGGCCTGGGCGAGGTTTACGAGCGGAATTTCTAGGGCAAAGAGCCTCAGTAACTGGGTGAGGGTGGGTTCATGCAGGCGCGTGGCGATCGCAGGTGCTGCTAGTATTACCAACGCAGCGGCGAGTAAACCACAGCCCAACTGAGCCCGTAGAACCGCTGTCGCAATGGTGTCTGGGTTGTCTGACTCACTGACGAACTTAATCGTCGTGCGGGAAAAAACAGAATTTAGCCCCCATTCAATCCAGGCAACTAACGTTGCCGCCAAGGCAAATAGTCCGTAACCCTCAGCCCCCAGCTGCCGTGTTAAAAACGTGAGCGTCAGAAATCCAGTCGGGAGAATGAGCGCTTCAGCGAGGGTAATCCAGGTTGTTCCCCCGAGCAGACGAGACTTAAGGCTCATGGATAAGGCTCATGGATAGTTTCTGGTTTGATCGAATGGTTTTATTGAACGGTTTTTCCGAACAGTTTTGCTGCGCGTTTTTTCCGAATGGGGCGGCCTAAAGTGGCCCGTACTTCGATCAATTTTAAGCCATAATCCTTTACAAAAGCCTGAGGCAAAAGCCCCAAGGCGAGCACGCTTGTGGGTATTTCCCCCCAAGCTACTCGCAACTCGAGAGGTGCCAAAAACAAAGCGTACTGCCAACAACACTAACGTCAACACGGTGCTAATGGGATACAGCTTTAAATGCTTCCCAAACATGGCCCCTGTTCCGTACCAATATCGATCAATTAATCCAGAACCCGCTTCCCATGTACGAAATCCATGGTGAATTACAACGACACTGGGCATCTCACAAACCTGCATCCCTTTTTGCAAGGCGTGGATGACCAAATCACCCTCTGACGATGATTTCAACAGGCCGCCCACGCCTAACATTTCATCAAAACCATGCAGTTCCTGCCAGAGACTTTTTCTCATTGCCATACAGGCGCCTAACCCATCCACATCGTTTTTATCGAGCGCGTTAGAAATGATTTTGGCTTGCTGACGGCAATAGCTCGGAATAAACCCTGCCGACGCGTCGTGGGATCCTGCTAAAACGTTGCCGAAAAGAAGTGTGACACTAGGATAGGTGAGAAATATGTTTTGAATTTCCCATAGCCAGTTGCTGCTCACCACGCAGTCATCGTCTGTAATGGCTATGAGGTCGCCTTTAGCCTGCGCGATCGCTAAATTTCTGGCTCGTGCCATGCCTACGGTCTCACTGTGCTGATACCTGATACGCGAATCGCCTGCATACTTTTGCATGGCCTGCTGGCAGCAATCATTAGTACTTTGATCAACTACTAAAATCTCAAAAGAGGACATAGCGCCTTGAGAGACCTCTCCTGAGACAGCATTATTCAAAATACTATCGATTGTCCAAACAACACTGTCCTTCCGATTTCTCGTAGCGATGACGACAGATATCACAGGCTTATGAACTGACATAAAAAGGACCTAGGCGAATACCCCTTTGCGAATATCTTTTTTCAAAACGTCTAAGCGCTCTTCTAACCTCATAACCAGGGATTCTTGGTGCGTTTCATCACTCAAAAAAGACGGTTTTCGTGTTGTTTTTTCTAGTTGAACACTTAATCTATCAAGTGTTCTTTCTGAGATATGTTTTGTTGTCGGCTCGCTATTTTTTGCACCACGAATGACACTACCCTCAACCAAAGGCCCCGAAAAATCACTCATCCTCACACCATCAAATAGACTTACAATGGACGCCTGCCCCTGTAAATATGGTCGCAAGGGATACCGATAATCTCTTCGGGAAAGGGGCTTTGCGCCTCGAATTATAGTACCCCGATAGGGCAGGTTAACTGATGCGCACCAGTCGCGCCATTTGAACGGTAAGATTTTCGGACTGGTGCGTACAGGTATCCAGGGCACTCGGAGGGTATCGGCTACAATCGCGCCGTGCATCGCCTCACTGATAAGAACCTTGCTCTGTGCGATTTGGGTAATGACGTTTTCTACCTCACCGGCAGGGTCAATAAAGTGAATCCCTACCCTTTGGCAAACCGTTTTGAAGCGTTGCGGGCTCCCATGGCGAAAGTGTGGCATATAAGACACTGCGTAAGCACGTTCCGCTACCGCAATTGGGTCAAAATATCGTTTTAACAGCGCGGCCCCATCGGTGATGGCTAACGGGGCAGGGAGCTTGAGCTTTTTGGCTGAGAGGGGACCCCGCACACAGTAAATTCGCCAGTTGGGCTTTTTCTGGAGTCGGAAGCTTCTGCCATAACCGACCCCCGTACTGAAAAAGATTGCATTTTTTGCCTCATTGACCCACTGAGGGGTTTGGTCATTGAGAACCGTGCCAATGCCAATAAAAACATCTTTTTTATTCTCATCAAAGTCAGATATGAGGCGAGGCCATAGCCAAGGATTCAGCTCATCTCCAAAATTTTGTGAGGGGGTTGTGGTTTTGTAATAAAAAAGCTTCATTATCTATGCTTCCAACACGGGAGAAGGCTGTCCGGAATTGGAAAATTCATTCGAAACGAATAAAAAATCCTGCGCGATTAAATCATCTATGTGCTTCAAGACGAGTGACGATGATTGCCATAGGGAAAACGCTTGCTGCTGAGTCTCTATTTGCTTTTTTAAAACAGAGAAGTAAGCTTTGTATTCTTTACTTTGGCGCCAATGATTTTCGGTCTCGATGGCCTTTAGGGTTGTGTCATAAAAGTCTTCAGTGAATTTGTAGTGTAGGAAAACCGCAGAAAAATCAGCTACCTTCGAGCGCTTTAGCAGATGGGGTGACTGGAGATGGGAGGTTTGGAGCCGGGTGCCACGATGGACAAACATCATCGCCTCTTTCGTTAAAAAACAATTCCCTTGAAAAACTGTTTTACGAATTCCACCATACAAAAAACGAATGCCTGAGTGTATTTTGGGCTGCCATTTACGCACATAGGGCCTGCGAGTGATATTACTCAAATCGTAGGCGTCAAAAACAGATGTTAGCGCGGTTAAGTCCCATTGCTTAGGGCTAGCGGACTGGTCAGCTGCTCCATCATTAAACTGGTCATTAAACTGGTCGATGGACTGGTTGGTGGGCAGTGGCACGCCTGCCTTAGAAAACATATCTAACATCTGAATGCATACGGTGTCATAGCTGTTTTGGTTTAGATAGGTCAGCACGTCATTGAGCGATCGCTCTAGCGGGAAATGAAGGAACTCATCCACATCAGCGACGACACACCACCGATCACGTCCAAACGTTTGGAGCAAAAAGTTTTTGAAAATGACGTAATACGTCCCAAAAGGCTTGCTAGAGGCAAGCAATGTTGTTTGCTTATAGGACTTGATGATTTCGATGGTTTTGTCTGTAGAACCGTTATCCAAGAAGACAATATGCTTAAACCCAAGGCTTAAATAGTGTTCTATAAAGGCCTGAACCAGGCTTTCTCCATCTTTGACAACACACAACACAATGGCATCTTTGCGATCTAGCATATGAGCTAGGCGTTTGGGGCCATGGAGGTGTTGCACTGAGAACCTGAGCGCAAAAAGACGAAGTTCACTGACAGAGGCTTTGACAGGAGCTTTTACACAGGCCTTGATCACCGTCAGGACTCTAGAAGTGAGGGTCTTAAATCTGAGAGCCTGGGTGCTAGTGTGTAGCCTATCGAACACGTCTCCAACCTATTGCTGAGTTATCATCTGGAAAAATTTTAAAGGATAGCGGCTGTCATTGAGTCTGATTTTTCAGGCTGGGCGGTAACGGCAACTGCCAAAGGGCGATCGCAGCCATCGCGGCCATCACGGCACTAAAGTAAAACGGTGCACCCACTGAGACTTGGGTATACAAAAAGCCGGCCAATAAGCTCGCCGGGAGTGCGGCCAAACCCACCAGCATATGAAATGTCCCAATTTCTGCCCCTCTCCGTTCGGAATGGACTAAATCAGCGACTAAGGCCTTTTGCACGCCCCGAGTGAGGGCGGTATAGAGGCCATAAAAGATAAATAAAATCCAGATAAAAGCGGCGCTTGTCGCAACGGCAAACCCCATATACACCAGCGCAAATAGCCCGTAGCCCATCATCAACAACGGCCTGCGGCCTACCCGGTCTGAAAGGCGACCAAGGGTGAGACCTAAAAGGACGGACATCAAATTGAAGGCGGCGTAGAGTAGCAACAGATGGGAGCCGCTAAAGCCGAGATCTTGCGATCGCACTAACAAAAACGCATCCGAAGAGTTTCCTATCCCAAACAGCACAATCACGCCCAAATACTGGCGATACACCGGACTGAGCCCTTGAAACGTAAACTTGGGCAGGCGCCGTGGCCCCTCACTCCGCTTGGGTTCAGTGACCCCTTTCAATAGCACGAGCACACCCAAGAGTGCCGGGACAAAGGCAAGGATAAACACCCCTCGATAATTGCCTGCATACTGCAACAAAAACAAAAAGCCCACCAATGGCCCCAAGACCTCGCCCACCGTTTCCAAACTGTGGTGTAAGCCATAGGCTTGGCCCCGCTGATGCGGCTCGCAGTTTTCTGCAATTAGGGCATCTCGTGGCGCGGCCCGTAGCCCTTTCCCTATCCGATCGAGCAGTCGGGCGGCTAACACCGCCCCCCAACTCCCGGCCAGCGCTAGCCCCAATTTAGAAACAGCGCCTAACCCGTAGCCCGTTAGCGCGAAGGGTTTCCGTTGCCCTGCCCGGTCCGAAAGCCAGCCGGAATAAAGCTTCAGTAAGCTAGCTGTACTCTCTGCAAGCCCTTCAACAACACCCACTGTCCACACCGGTGCCCCCAATACCGCCGTCAAAAAAAGCGGCGTAATCGGATACACCATCTTACTGGCAAAATCTGAGAAAAGGCTGACCCACCCCAGGGCTCGTACCGTCGGATGCATGGAACCAGAAGTCATCTTTTGGTGAGGCGAAAATGTTTTTGCACTAGCCCTATCTGGCTTGGGGTTAGGCACTGACAGCACCCGCTTCTAGGGGTAAATTCGGGTCCGATAGCTTGCTTGATATTTTGTCGGATGTTTCGTCTGGGTTTTGGGGAGTACTCTCAGCAACTGCGGCAGTGGTGCTAACAGGTGATGACGGGCTCTGTGATGTCGAGCTCTGTAATGACGGGCTGTGTGATGTCGAGTTCTGTTCCTGTTCCAGGTGCTTCTCTGCAGATGTCAGCTTTTTCTGCTGATTCTTTTTAGAGAGCGTTTTCACAGCCTGCTTTGGTTGTGAGGGGGATAGCGCTTTCTTCGAAGGCGTGGCCGGTTGAGTTTGTGGACATAGCTTGACTGGACTAGCCTGCATTTGCTTTTGCAGCAACGCCTGAAACTGCTCGTGCAGTATTCGCTTTCGCATGGCCTCATCGAGCTTGGCCGGAATCAGCTTTTCGCACCGTACAATAATCAACCAGTCGCCGATTTGAGCGGGTTCCCACAGCTGTCCTTCATAGCTGACTTTCAGTATTTTGGCCAGAGTAGGGTGAGGCACGCTGAGCTCTACCGGCCCCACTAGGCCTCCCGTTTGGGCCTCTTTCCCTTCAGAATATTTCCTGGCGACATCTGCAAAGTTCAAGCCATCGTCACACAGGCGGAAATAGAGCTCGTGCGCTAGCTCTTTGTCTTTCGTTCTAATGAGTGAGTAAATCACCCGATCAAGCTCATCTTTACGCTGTAAAAAGAACGTCTTGGCTCGATCCCCCCAAGTTTCTTCTTTGAATTGATGCAGGCGAAACTCTCGGATAGCCTCAGCTCGCATTTGCTCACGGGTAAAATGCGCCTGCTTGCACCAAGCCTGTCGCTGCTCTTCTGTTTGCAGCTTTCTTTCCTGGCAAAATATTTCGTAGGCCGTGTCAGGATCGCAGGCGACGTTTTCAATCAGCTCATCGATCACTGTTTCCT